>CAYJLY010000036.1:0-20452 GCA_964371385.1 uncultured Rikenellaceae bacterium | reverse complement strand
GCCATCGCTGGCGGAACTGATGCTCAAAAAACTACTTTCTACACCTCGCTCTATCGCACTATGATAGCCCCAGTGGTTTATAGCGACATAAATGGTGAGTACATGGGTGTTGATCGTCAGATTCACAAGGGCGAGGGTGAGCGTTACACCGTCTTCTCGCTATGGGATACCTACCGTGCCGAACACCCATTGCTAGTGATGCTAGAGGGCAAACGAGTTGAAGATATGGTTCGCTCTATGGTAGGATTCTACAAGGAGAGCGGTGCATTGCCCGTTTGGAACATTTGGGGCAACGAGACCGATATGATGATAGGTAACCACGCCATACCTGTTATTGCCGAGGCACTAATCAAGGGCGTTGATATGGATGCTAAAGCTGCTTTCGAGGCAGTTGAGGCATCGGCAAACCGCAACCAACGCGGACAGCAAGAACACCGCGAGAAAGGCTACATTTCGGCGGATAGCGGTGAGATTGAAAGCGTGAGCAAGAGTCTGGAATACGCCTATGATGATTTTGCAGTGGCTATGATGGCTCGCAAAATGAACGAACTATTCCCATCTGAGGGCTATGATAGCGTTGCTAACGAGTTCTTGACACGCAGCAAATACTACGAAAATATATACAACGAACAAAGCCGTTTCTTCGAGCCTCGCAAGGCTAATGGCGAGTGGGTCGGCGAGTTCAACCCCGATGTTTACACTCATCACTTCACCGAGAGCAACGCTTGGCACTATCGCTTCTTGCAACACGACATCGCAGGTCAAATTGCAATGATGGGCGGTGCGCAAAATTTCGAGCAAGCACTTGATGATATTTTCCTGAAAAATCCAGCCGCAAGCGATTCACTGCCTATCTTCTCGACGGGTATGATAGGTCAGTATGTCCACGGCAACGAGCCCTCGCACCACGTGGCTTTCCTTTACAATCATATCGATCGTCGTGATAAGACTATCCATTATGTGGATTCTATTCGCAACTATCTTTATAGTGAGCGCCCTGAAGGGATTTGCGGTAATGAGGACTGCGGACAGATGTCGGCTTGGTATGTGTTCTCGGCTATGGGCTTTTATCCAGTAGATCCAGTTTCGGGCGTGTATGAATTGGCATCACCTCTGTTCGATGGAATGAGCGTTCGCCTTAGCAACGGCAATACACTCACTATCACAAAAGAGGGTAATGGCGAGGGTGAAATATTCTTTGCGGGAAATGCGTTAGAGGGTAATACCATCTCTTGGGATATGCTTAAAGAGGGTGGAGAACTGATATTTAAAAACAAGTAATAACTACATACTAGTAATGAAAAATATATTTCTATTGGCATCGCTAGCGCTCACCCTTGGAGGGTGTGCAGGCGAGGCTGCTAAAACATCAGAAGAAGCAAAGGGGCTAACTCAATGGGTCGATCCCTATATTGGTAGTGGTGGTCATGGCCACGTATTTGTGGGGGCAAATGTACCTCACGGTATGGTACAACTAGGCACCGTGAATATCTCCGAGGGATGGGATTGGTGTTCGGGCTACCATATTTCCGACACAACTGTGATTGGCTTTGCCCACACTCACCTCAGTGGTACGGGTATAGGCGACAAGGGTGACATTCAACTGCTTCCAGTTGTCGGTACGCCCGAGATGAAAGGCAAAAAATCATTCGTTAGCACCTTCTCTCGTTCTAACGAAGAGGTCGAGGCAGGCTATTACAGCGTTGTGCTCGATAGATATAAAGTGAAAGCCGAGCTTACAGCTACTGAGCGTGTTGGCTATCATCGTTATAGCTACCCTAAAGGCGAAACCCCTCAGATGATTGTTAACCTGCGTCAGGGTATAGGTTGGGACTGGCCAACGGATGTTTACCTGAAAAAAACAGGACCAAAGACCATAGAAGGGCAGCGCCTTTCGACAGGTTGGGCTGAAGACGACAGAGTGTTCTTTGTGGCGAATTTCTCGTCAGAGATAACTGATATTGTTGTAAAGAACGACACGACCTACAATCCTCACAACAAGACCCAAACCATAGTTGAGAACGCTTATTATATGCTCACGTTTGCTCCTGCGGACACACTGAGCGTTGAGCTAGCAATCTCGGGTGTGGATATTGAGGGTGCAAAGAAAAATATGGTAGCCGAGGGCGGCAGAGGTTTTGATGTTGTGCGAGCGCAGGCGACCTCTAAATGGGACGATTACCTAGGTAAAGTACAGGCAAAAGGCGGTAGCGAAGATCAGAAAAAGACCTTCTATACGGCTCTCTACCACACGGGCTTCTTCCCTGGCCTGTGGAGTGATGTTGATGGACGCTATCGTGGTACCGATGGAAAGATCTACACGGACAACGAGCGTATGCACTATGCTACTTTCTCGCTTTGGGATACCTATCGTGCCCTGCATCCAATGATGACCATCACTCAGAGCGATATGGTCGTGGATTTGATTAACTCGCTGCTTGACATCTCGGAGCAGCAAGGCAAACCTGCGGTTTGGAATCTTACGGGTAATGAAAACAACTGTATGGTGGGCTTTAGCTCTGTGCAGGTGATTGCTGATGCAATACTCAAAGACTTCAAAGGTTTTGACTATGAGCGCGCCTATAATGTAATTAAAGGCTTTGCCGATTTGGACGAGCGAGGTATGAAAGACGTGCGTGAGCTGGGCTTTATCCGTGCAGACAAAGAAGGCGAGAGCGTGGCAAAGGCTTTAGAATACGCGATCTCGGACTATGCCGTGGCACAAGTTGCCAAGAAACTAGGCAAAGAGGATGACTATAAGAAATTCTTGGAGCGCAGTAAATACTACCAAAAGTATTTCGATAAGAACGACAACTTCGTGAAAGGTATCCTTAGCGATGGTAGCTTTAGAACTCCTTTCGATCCTGCCCACACCACCCACCGTGCGGATGATTTCTGTGAGGGTAACTCGTGGCAGTATAGCTGGATGGTGCCCCATGATTTCGAAGGGCTCATCGGAATGTTCGCTTCGCCTGAGGCGGCTGAAGCAAAGCTAGATTCGCTATTTACAACTCCTTTTGTTGCTCCAAAAGAGGGCTCTCCCGATATTTCAGGCATGATAGGTCAATATGCTCATGGCAACGAGCCATCTCATAGCACCATCTACGCCTACCACGCATTGGGCAAACCTCAAAAAAGTGCAGCTCTTGCTCGTCGCATCGTAGACTCGCTTTACCATGCTGCTCCTGATGGACTTAGCGGCAATGAGGACTGCGGACAGATGTCGGCTTGGTATGCTCTGAACGCTATGGGTCTGTATCAAGCAAATCCATCTGGTGGTGATTTCCTTATTGGTTCTCCAATTTTCCAGGAGGTGACTATCAATTTGCCTGAAAATAAAACTTTCACCATCAAAGCACACGGTTACTCTAAGGATAAGACCTACCACACTCGCGCCGAGCTAAATGGCGAGCCTTTCACTGGCACAGGTATCCCTCACGCTACTATCTTAGCTGGAGGAACTCTGGAACTTTGGGCTGAATAAACCTCAAGGGGTGACAAATAAAATTATATGATAGATAGGGAAACGGTCGACCGCATTCTAGCGGCGGCTGACATAGTTGAGGTGGTTGGTGACTTTGTGCAATTAAAGCGCAAGGGCACCAACTACACTGCTTGTTGCCCTTTTCACAATGAAAAAACCCCATCGTTTATAGTCTCACCTGCCAAGGGACTCTATAAATGCTTTGGCTGTGGCGAGGGAGGAGGAGCTGCAAAATTCGTAATGAGCCACGAAAAGCTATCCTACCCTGATGCTCTTAAATGGTTGGCGCGCAAGTATGGCATTCATGTACAAGAGCGAGAACTATCGCCCCAGGAGCAAGCCGCCAATAACGACCGTGAGAGTATGATGGTGCTCAACACTTGGGCAGAAGGGTATTTTCAAAGTCAACTCGATATGCCCGAGGGGCAGAACATAGCTCGAAGCTATCTCGAGGAAAGAGGTATCAGCGAGGAGTCTATCCGAAAATTTGCTCTTGGCTATAACCCTGAGCGCGGGGCACAGATGACCCACGCGGCACTGAAGGAGGGCTATCAGGAACGCTTCCTGCTTGCAACAGGCCTTACGGGTCAAAGCGAGAGGGATAAAAGCCTCTATGATCGCTATTCGGCTCGTATTATCTTCCCGATTCATTCGCTTTCGGGGCGTGTGATAGGTTTTGGTGGGCGCACTATGCGCACCGACAAAAAGCTAGCCAAGTATGTCAACTCGCCCGAGAGTGAGATTTACCACAAGAGCAACACGCTCTATGGCATTCACCTTGCCAAGAAAAGTATCATGCAACGCGATAAGGCGATCTTGGTTGAGGGCTATACGGATGTTATCTCTATGCACCAAAGCGGTATAGAAAACGTGGTTGCATCGAGTGGTACGTCTCTCACAGTGGGGCAAATTAAGCTGCTCAAGCGATTCTCTCCCAACGTTACGCTTATCTATGACGGCGACTCGGCGGGTATCAAGGCATCAATGCGTGGTGTCGATCTTTTACTTGGTGAGGGTATGTCCGTGAGGGTTGTGCCTCTGCCCGAGGGCGAGGATCCCGATTCGTTTGCACGAGCACATTCAACCGATCAAATCAACGATTATATAGCCGAAAAAGAAGAGGATTTCTTGGCTTTCAAGATTCATACCCTCATGCAGGGCGAGGAGAGTTCTGACCCCATAAAGCGTGCTCAAATCATCAGCGATATTATTGGGTCTATCGTAGTGATCCCCGATAATGTGCAGCGTTCGGTCTATATTGCCGAGTGTGCCCGATTGATGGACATAGAGAGAGGTGTGCTTGAAAACGAGGTGCGCATTAAGCGCGCTGGGGCTGTGGATGGAAATGCAGGGCGCCAAGTTGCCCGCAACGCCATACGCTCTGAGCGTTTTCGTGCCAACCAATCTACCTCTCGAGTGACTCCACGACCTGCTTCGGCAGATGCACCACCGCCCGAGGATCTCTTTAATGATGATTATCCCTCGCTCTCAGGTGCGCCTGTAGGTATTACGCCACATAAACCATCTCGCTCGCAACTTGAGCTTAAGAACCTCGAGAAAGAGATAGTGACCTCTTTGGTGAGTTTTGGTGAGCGCAAATTTGATTTTTCTCTACCCAATGGCGATATTATGGAGCTAGAGGTCGCCCAGACTCTTATAGATGAACTTCGTGGCGATAGCATAGAGATTAAACACGAGCCCTATCGCACCATCTTTGCGGAATATTGTCAGAGGTTTGATGATGGTGAGCGCCCCCACGTGAGAGAGTTCCTGAACCATCCCAATGGCGCCATATCGCAGTTTGTGGTGGATATTGAAAGCCAAAATGAGCTATACAAACCCTCGAAGATATGGCAACGCAACGATATTCTAGTACGAACAGCAGGCGATATGCTTTCGGACTCTATTCCCAAGATACTTGTTATCTATAAGTCGAAAGTAATTGGCGATCGCATAGCGAGCCTTCAAAGTGAACTTCTAGGGCTAGAATCCATGGAACAAGCCCAAAAAATAGTCGAAGAAATATCTCGCCTAAACGAAATCCGCTCTCAACTCCTAGAAAAATATCAACGCCTCCACTAAGGGTGTGCGAGTCACACTGGCTATTATTTAGCTCTAACTGACGCCTTTGCAACACTCCTTCGCAAGCGTAAGCTGGCATCTACGAACTGTGTACCTATTACTAGGCGACACTGGGTGTCCTGCTCCCACGCTAGAAAAAGGAGCAGGGCTCCCGCGGGGAGTGTCGCCCTGCTGGTGCGTGCCCGCAGGGCGAGCCGCAAGGGCAATTATTTATCTTCGCAAGCGTAAGCTCGCACCTACGGCTTGAGGTTCCATGGGCAGACCATTTGGCAAATATCGCAACCAAGGCTCCAGCCGTGAAGATCGTTAGCCTCGATGGAAACCCCCAAACGAGGAGCCTCCATGTTTAGATACGAGATGCACTTTCGGGCATCTATTCCATCGCAACTATAAGAATTTCCCTCGCAAACCTCCCCCTCGCAAACCTCCCCCTCGCAGATAGCCCCCACGGGACAGGCATCCACGCAGCGACGACAGCTGCCGCAGTGATTCTCTAAGCATTCGCCCTTAATGCTATCAAACTCCCCATCGAGGATGAGTACTCCAAGATTGAAAAAACTACCCTTCTTTGTGATTAACAGAGAGTTGCGCCCTATCCAGCCTAGGCCGCCACGCATGGCGAGTACTTTTTCCATTAGTGGAGCGCTATCCACAATGGCTCGTCCTTTTATGGTGGGATGGAGGGTTTTGATGTATTCGAGCAACTCCCAAAGACGATTTTTTACTCTGATGTGATAGTCCTCGCCTGTGAAACAGCGAGCCACCCCTTTGTGTTGAACTGGATTTTGAGCGAGAGCTACAACTATCAGTGTGCGAGCGCCTTGGAGTATTTTGTTGGGATCGCTACGTTCGCGTTCCATATAGCCCATAGCTCCATTGCGCTGTTGGGATAACCACTCACGCCAGCGAACCACGTCATCATCATTGATAGAATCGGCAGGCAAAATTGCGTAATAATCAAATAATTGCTTAACTTTGTCGTCGATATTAAGTAGCATCGAAGAATATTTTTTTAAGGATAAGTCGTTGATCGAGGCCCCTTGAATTGAAACACGTAACCTAAGACAAGCACAAAGTTATGCAAAAGGAGTCGTCTCTGCAAATCCAACGCTGGAAAATAGTACTACCCGTTATAATCGGCCTAGGGTTTGTGGGCTATATGTTTTATAGTGAGGCAGATGCTTCTGTTTTTGCGAATTTCTCGTTTACTCTCTCTGCGGCTCTGTATTTGTTGTTGGCATTTGGTTTTATTGTGCTTAGGGATTTGGGCTATATTATGCGTATTAGGCTTTTTGCTCAAGGTGCCTTAAGTTGGAGACAGGCTTTTCGAGTGATTATGCTGTGGGAGTTTGCCTCGGCAATCACTCCCTCGACCATAGGGGGGACGTCCGTGGCAGTGCTTTTTTTGCACAAAGAAGGAGTGTCGGTGGGTAAATCGACCTCTATGGTAATGCTCACAGCGTTTTTTGACGAACTCTTCTTTGCAGTGCTTTTTCCCTTGGTGATATTGTTGGTGGGCTTCGATAAACTCTTCGCTTTTGCAGGAGCAGGGGGCTTTGCAACGCTTATAGTGGCGGGTTATGCTCTAAAACTTAGCCTTGCATTACTGCTTGCCTACGGGCTCTTTATACGCCCACGAGGGATGAAAATGCTGCTGATTCGTTTGTTTTCCTTGCGCTGGCTAAGGCGTTGGAAAAAGGGAGCAATTCAAACTGGCGAAGATATAGTTGTTAGCTCAAGCGAGATAAAACACTATCCGTGGTCGTTCTGGCTCAAGGCGGCAGGGGCTACCACTTTGACGTGGTGTTCGAGATTTTTGGTGGCGAATGCGATTTTCATGGCGTTCTTCCACCTAAACGACCATTTGTTGGTGTTTGCGCGCCAACTATCGATGTGGGTACCTATGATAATTTCGCCCACCCCTGGAGGTAGTGGCTTTGCAGAATATATATTCTCGAACTTCCTTGGCGATGTGATCAATGTGTCGGCATCGACCATGGCTGGTACAGTGGCAATGATAGCCATCCTGTGGAGATGTGTGACTTACTACCCCTATTTGATTGTGGGTATGGTGATTATTCCTCGTTGGTTGGCAACTAGCTTTAAGAAAATTAAAAAACCAAAGATAAATAACAAAAACAAGAAAAATCTCAAAGATGAGTAAAACTCCTACTCGTAGCTATTTTCGTCGGGATGACGCAAAAACTACAAACAACCCCCAATCGGCTTCAAAACCAACAACTAAATCAGCTGAAAAACCGGCCTCACGCCCCGCTGCAAAGCCAATTGAAAGACTAACTGCTGCTTCGGCTGCAAAACCCGCAGCTCAACCAGCACCAAAAACCAAGGGAGCACGTCCTTTCGAGCAATTCCGCAAGGATAATCCCAAGGCACTCAAAAAACAAGAGCGCAGCAAAATCTTCACAGCCTCAAAATTTGTGGGTAAGGCTGATAGCTATTCTGAGCGTGTGGCGATAGAACGCCCCGAACGCCGTGGAGGTCGCACCAAACGCGAGGATCAAATCCTGAAAGAGGCAGCTAAGCACCAAACACAATCCAATGAACCTATGCGCCTAAATCGCTTTGTGGCGCAAAGTGGCGTGTGTTCTCGTCGCGAGGCGGATGAACTGATTGCTCAAGGCTTAATTACAGTCAATGGTGCCGTTGTCACAGAACTGGGCTCTAAGGTTAGCCGCGAGGATAGAGTGGAATATGAGGGTAAGATGCTACAG
Organism: uncultured Rikenellaceae bacterium; assembly: GCA_964371385.1. GTDB lineage: Bacteria > Bacteroidota > Bacteroidia > Bacteroidales > Rikenellaceae > Mucinivorans. The sequence continues at coordinate 12,154 of CAYJLY010000036.1, read as the reverse complement.
GGCGAAAAGAAAATTTATATCCTTATGAACAAACCCAAGGGCTATGTGACCTCGGTGGACGATCCTCATAACGATCGCACGGTTATTGACTTGCTCAAAGGACAGGTGCCTCAGAGGGTATACCCCGTTGGGCGTTTGGACAAAAATACCACGGGTGTGTTGATGCTCACCAACGATGGCGATCTTACTCGCGAGCTCACTCACCCGAGCTATAATAAAAGTAAAATCTATCACGTGTTTCTCGATAAATCGTGCACAGAGGCTCACCTAGAGCAGCTCCTTGATGGTATTACCCTAGAGGATGGTGAGGCCAAGGTTGATCAAATCTCGTTTGTAGCAGGCTCTCACAAAGAGATAGGCGTTGAACTTCATTCGGGACGTAATCGCATTGTGCGCCGCATGTTCGAACACCTTGGATACGAGGTGCAAAAGCTCGATAGGGTCTATTTTGCGGGCTTAACAAAGTTGGGTTTGCGTCGAGGTTTTTGGCGTATTCTAACTGATAAGGAAGTCGCTATGCTGAAAAGCCGTAATTATAAATAATTTTTTTATCATAAAAATTTTGCGCTCCCAAAGCGCAAATACCTCCTGTGTGAGCTTGCTCGAAATCTTCGGATTTCGAGCAAGCTCACTTTTTTATCTATGATCTCTACCTTGTATGTTAAATCCATATCTCCCCTTAGGGTAACTGCTCGAAACTATAAAAATATCCTCAGCAGGTACTCTGTGAATATGAGCGCCAAATAATGAGTTTTCATGAAAGGAGTATGGGGACGACTCTTGTGAGCATTGAAGTGGGAAAGTTTAAAGAATCTTGTTTAATAATTTTAATATATTATATGATTCGCCATTGTAAAATGTATAAAAAATAAAAAACGTAATAAAATATTGAAAATATAGAATATGTATATATCTTTGTATAAGGAAAGGGCGGTTTAGTGAGAATGAAAGTGAAGATTAGTCTGATATAATATAAATTGCATTTTAATATGTATGGTGATAGTCAATATTTCGAAGAATTTTTACCTCTAGTTTCGTCTTGGTGGAGCTCGGGTGTTGCATTCTTGGGTGTGTATGCGATTGTACTATTGTTTTCTATTCTCGTGCTTTTGTCGTTGATTCGACACACAAACCCGCGCAATGTTCTTCTTCTCTCGGGAGTCTATAGCGCCTTCACTCTTCTGGTGGTGTTGCTATTGATGAGCACTTTGCAATATTTGGTTTTGAGTGCAATTTTCATTCTCCTGCTCAGCTATTATCTCTATCGCACACGCAATCCCTATCGGCATCGCATAAAATCTTTGTCCCACACCCAGCGTAGCCTGTTGAATATCCTCTCTGATATTTTCTCGCTCTCGACCATGCTGATGGCCTTTGTGTATATCATTCCATCGATTTCGGTTAACTATCTTAATTTTACGCCCCCAAACTATCAATCTTTCATATCTCTGGCTCTGATTTATCCCGCTTTGTTGTTGCAACTTAATTTGAGTTTTCGCTTCAATATGCGAGTTAATAGTAATTCTGATAGAGTGCTTCAGGGGGTATTCGTGTGTGTGGTTTTGGTGATTAGTTCTTTGTATGGTTTGTGGATGTTGGTACCGGTGTATTATGTGATGACTTATTTGCCGTGCTATATTTTTGCTCGCACCCACCGAATTTATAGCAACCTTGTGGTGACTATAATATTCACTGTACTCATAGAGTTTATTATTATTGCCAATTCTCGCTACTATCAAGGAGAGGGGGTGTTTGGCTGGGTGGCTTTGTTTTGCTATTTGTATGTGTTGTTGATGTTCTCGGTGAGGGTGGTGTTCTTTATACTACGAGTGCCTGTGTATCGAGCCAATACCACCAATAGTATAGCTTTGAAGATTCATCGCATGACTTTTTATGCCATAACAGTGGTGATGGTGATGTGCTTGGGTATTGTTATACACTTTTATTACAGCAATATTGCGCCCATGGAAATATCCGCGATGCTTGCCTCGCCGTTGCGCTCGACGGTGGATATGTTTGTTGTGGGGTTCTGTGTGGTTCAGCTTTTGGTTCTTTTGGCATGTTTTACTTTAACCTCTGAGCTTAGATCCCTGAGCCGTAGTATAGTGAGTGGGAGTAAATTTAAAGATAAATCAGTGTTGGAGAATAAACACTTGAGCATAGAATATCGCATTATTGCCAATCGTTATAATTCTCTGATGGATTCTTTCGATCGCAGTTCGCAGGTCTTGGAACGCTATAATAAAGACTCCCAGTGGCGAGGCCACGCCCAGCGCATGGTGCACGATATCAAAAACCCTTTGACCCCTATCAAACTTACTGCTCAACTGCTACAATACATGGAGCGTGAAAAGCCCGAGGACTTTGCCAAACGAGCCAGCGAACTTATGGGAACTATGCTCGCACAGATTGATGCTCTCACTAACCTGTTGGATGAGTTTCAGAACCTAGCGAGCATTAATAGCTGGAAACCCACAATGGTTGATGTGTGCGAGGTGGTTCAAGGGGTGGTGAGTGTCTACCAAAACTATCAAGGGGTGAAAATTCAATGGCAGTCTAGCACTGTTGAGCAGCTGTTGATTTATGCCGATGGTCGTCAGTTGGGGCGTGTGTTCGGAAATTTGTGTAAGAATGCCATCGAGGCGGTCATGAACCTCGAGGGAGGCTTTGTGAGTTTGTCGCTGCGCGAGAGAGACAACACTTGGGTTGAGGTCAGTGTGAAGGACAATGGAGAGGGTATCAGTGAGCAAATGCGAGCGCGTATCTTCGAGCCTAACTTTAGCACCAAACGCTCGGGTTCGGGGTTGGGTTTGGCTATAGCTCGCGAGATTGTCGAGGGATGTGGCGGTAAGATAGAGTGTCAGCCTGGAGAGCCAAGCGGCACCATTTTTAGAGTGCTTCTACCCAAGAATGCTAAGCCACTCTAGCTCCTGCTTTTTGAGCACACTAGGCTTTGGGTGAGAGACAGTGCGATATACGCACATACAATCACAAATGGGCTAACTTTGCCTAAAAATACAACGCAAGCCAAGGCGAAAAGTGCAAAAATGTAGCGCAGTTTATTGGCGGCAAACCCGAATCTCTTGAATTTAAACGAGAAGAAAGGCACTTCGCACACCATCAGCCCCGAAAGGCCAAGGACCATGGCGAAGGTGATAATTGTTGCAGCCTGTGGGGTGTTATTAAGCCATGAAAGTGCAGTCCAACTCTCAGATGTGATGCCTGCGCCCCACGAAAACACCATTAGCGACATGGCAGGGGTGGGTAGCCCCAAGAACCCCTCGCTTTGGCGGGTGTCTACATTGAATTTTGCAAGTCTTAGAGCTGCAAAAGCCGCAAGGGAGAGTCCTAAGTAAGAAAATGCAGGATTATAGCCGAGATCTAAAAGTAGTACCTCAAGTAGCTGTTGGCACATAATGGCAGGCGCAACCCCAAAACTGACCATATCGGCTAGCGAATCAAGGTCGCCCCCCAAGGGAGAATAAGCCTTGAGCATGCGTGCGGCAAAACCATCAAAAAAATCGAACACCGCCCCCATGATCACGAAATAAAACCCCAGGGTAATATTTCCATTTATTGAGCTGTAAATGGCTGCGATACCGCATAGTAGATTGCACAGGGTTAGGATGTTGGGTATGGAGCGTGTTATTTTCATTGTTGTGTTGATTTATTAAGCGTTGATTTTTAGCCGACAAGGGGCTAGCTTGCGATTTGCAAATATAGTTATTCTTGCTTATATTGGGCAAGGGAAGAGATGATTTCTTTCATCCTCTGGGGCGACATATACACCTCGCGTTTGTAGAGTTTGTATTTCTCGGGTGCAGGGCTATCGTCCGAGAATGAATATTGCGCCCAGTCCAGTAGTTGCCAACCAAACCCCCTGATTATGGTGGCTCTATCTGTTTGATTTTCATAGCGAGTGCGCGAACGTTTTGTTATATACTCCCCTGCTATGCCAATGAGTCCTGCTAGATTTTGATTCTGATAGTCCGCTATGTGCGAGAGCTCGTGGGCGATAACCCCGATTTGGGCATTGAACGATGCGCTCTCCAGAGGGATTCTTGCCCTGTGACCTCCGATGACAACCAAATACCGCCGCGGGCGAAATAGCGCAGAAGCGGGGGCAGGGTAGGCTGCCATGGTGGTCGAGATACCTTGGGCGTATTTGAAGGTGATGCGAGTGTGGCGCAAGTCTTCGAAACCCGACAGGGCAATCAGGATTTGATCTTCCCATTGCTGTGGGATATCTTTATTTGTACCAAATTCGGACATCAGGCTGTCTTTTGTGTGCTGTGAGAGAGGTTCGTATTGTTTTTGTGGCTCGAGAGAGCGTTGTATGTTTTGGGCAGTTTGGCGCACTGTGACACACGAGCCCATAGTCGCAATCAAGAGCGATAATGCAAATGTGTGGGTGAGTATTTTGAACATGCCTGTGTAGGGTGGTGGTTTAATGATTGTTTGAGTACTGACAAAATTACTAAAATTTGTGTGGAAATTTCAAATCTGAGATTTTTTTATATCTTTGTGCTAAGATTTCAAGATTAAAATATCCCCCAATAATATAGTACTCCGATGATTAAATTATCTCAAAAAGCCCAAGTGCTGCCACCCTCGCCCATTCGTAAACTGGTACCCTATGCCCTAGAGGCCCAGGCTCGCGGAACTAAGGTCTACCACCTGAATATTGGGCAGCCCGATATCCGCACCCCACAGTGTGCGTTGGATGCGGTGCGCTCGTTAGAGAGTTCCATTGTTGAGTACACCCATTCGGCTGGCAATCAAAGCTATCGTGAGGCGCTCGCGGAGTTCTATTCAGCAGAGGGCAGGGAGATTACCCCCGAAGATATTATCGTGACCACGGGTGGATCGGAGGCTATCCTCTTTGCCATGATGGCAGTGTGTGATCCGGGTGATGAGATTATCGTACCCGAACCCTTCTATGCCAACTACAATAGCTTTGCCATTGAGGCGTCAGCACAAATCGTGCCCCTTAGGACACATATCGAAGACGGCTTTGCTCTGCCCTCGATTGAGGAGATAGAAAAACTTATCACCCCACGTACTCAAGCCATCCTTATTTGCAACCCCAACAACCCCACAGGGTATCTTTACAACCCCAGTGAACTTAAAGAGTTGGAAGAGCTAGCACTCAAGCATAATATCTACCTGATCTCCGACGAGGTGTATAGCGATTTCTGTTACGATGGCAATGAACATTACTCCATGCTCGATCTACCGCGTGTGTCGGACAGGGTGATAGTGGTGGATTCCATTAGTAAGCGTTACTCCATGTGTGGAGCTCGCATTGGGGCGTTGATTTCTCGCTCAAAGAGAGTAGTTGATGCGGCTCTTAGGATGGGTCAGGCTCGCTTGTGTGCACCCTATCTTGGGCAAATTGCTGCCGAGGCCGCCACACGCTTCACGCCGCAGAGTTATTTTTCGCAGGTAAAAGACGAGTATATCACAAGGCGTAATTTTGCCGTAGAGGCGCTAAATGCCATGGAGGGTGTCTACTGTCCCATGCCCAAAGGGGCGTTTTATTGTATAGCCTCTCTTCCGGTGGACAATGCCGAAGAGTTTGCGCAGTGGCTCTTGGAGGAGTTCTCCTATCAAGGATCTACTGTAATGCTGGCTCCTGCCTCGGGCTTTTATTTCGCAGGGAGCGATATGCCCACCAACCAAGTGCGCATTGCCTATGTTCTATCTATTGATGATTTGAGGGTGGCTATGGAGGCGCTTTGTGAGGCGCTAAAAGTTTACCCCAATAGAACAAACCGTTAGCATCACAAAAGTGAATTATCCCACCTACTACCAGTATATCCAGTCTTTGAGCAACCCCCGCGAGCTACTGCATAGGCTGGGGGATGTTTCTGTTGTGCTAGGTGATGATGGGGAGCCGTTGATGAGTAGTGGTAATTTTGGGGTGGTTTTTAAGGTTGAATATAGTGGGGAGTTCAAGGCTCTCAAGTGTTTTACACGCCATCAAGAGCACCGCTCCCATGCCTACGAAATTATCAGTAAACGCCTGCTGCCCCAGTCTCCTTACATTATTGCTCATAGTTATCTCAAAGATGAAATACGTGTCTTTGAGGGCAATAATTCTCACACCTACGATGTTCTACTAATGGATTGGGTCGAGGGAGAAACCATGACCAGTTTTATTATTCGTGCGCTCTATAACGACAATTTCGAGGCTCTCATGCGACTAAAATCTAAGTTTGTAGAGTTTGCACTGTGGTTGCTCAGGCAGGATTTTGCTCATGGCGATTTGAAGCCCGACAATATCATGGTGCGTGAGGGAGGCGAGCTTACTTTGGTTGATTATGACGGGGTGTACCTGAGTGAATTGGCACCTTTGGGTCACCGCGAACTGGGTACTCCAAGGTATCAGCATCCCACTAGAGGTGAGCAACCATTTTCTGGTGAGGTGGATAATTATTCTCTGCTGTTGATTTGTGCTACTCTCGATGCTTTGAGTAGGGGAGAGTGCTGGGTGAGTGAGGTTTTTATAAATGAACATGCTGTTTTTACTCCCGAGTTGCTACTTGCGAAAGATGATGCGATTTTTAATAAAATCTCTAGCGAAGACCCTCAATTCGCAAAAAATTATAAAGGACTCGATGATCAAATTAATCACACCACACTCATCCAACTGTTTGAAAACCTGAGCACTTCACCCCAAGGCTCATTAGAGAGTGGTGAAGACTGTGAATTGTATTGGAACCAAGGGAAGTGTGGTCTGGTCGATAGGGATAATGTGGTGAAAATTGAGGCTCGCTACTGTAAAATAAAGAATTTCAGCGAGGGATTGGTGGCTTTTAGCGATGGCAAGTGCTGGGGCTATCTTGATGAAGGCAGCAATGTGAAAATTCCGCCTATTTATCATAGCGCCGAGGATTTTTCTGAGTCCAGAGCTGTGGTGAGCATGGATGGGCGTTATGGCTATATAGACCCGACGGGTCGTTCGGTAGGTGGCTTTAGGTTTGCGAACGCCTCTAGTTTTCGAGATTCAAGGGCTTTGGTGAAGTTTCGAGGGGCGTGGGGTTATGTGGGACTGGATGGGCGCATGAAAATCTCAGCAAAATTCCAACGCGCCTATAGCTTTAGCGAGGGAGTGGCTAGTGTGCAGCTAGACGGGCTCTATGGTTATATAGATATCCGAGGCAAGTGGCTGATACGCCCAATGTTTGATTATGCTGGCAAACTTCGAGATGGACGTGTAAAGATCGAGCTTCAGGGCGAGCAAAAATGCGTTGATTTTAAGGAGCTAATTATCAAATACAGTAAGAGATAAGTAGAAGATAAAGTAGCCCCTTGTAAATCAGTATTTAGTTTTTCTTCAATAATACTTTATCAAGCTCGGTATAGAAGGTGGGGTCTTCGCCCACTACTATTTTTGTAATTTTCCCCTCTGGGTCAATGATAATTTTTGTGGGGTATCCCTCCACAGCATATCTCACCGACACATCATCCATCAGCGCCTCTTGGTTGATGAGATTTACCCATGGTAGGGCGTGTTCCTTTATCCCTGCGAGCCACTCCTGCTGGCTATCTTTGCACGCAATGCCAATAATTTCGAAGCTCTCGCCCTTGTGCTTTTCATAAGCTTCTTTCATATCGGGAAAGCCCTTGATGCACCATGGGCACCACATTCCCCAGAAATCTAATACCACCCATTTGCCACGGAAATTGCTAAGGCTCACATCCTCGCCCTTTTCGTTTTTGAGCGTAAAGGCAGGGGCAACCGCCCCCTCTTTTATCAGCTCTTTATTTTTTTCAAAGAGTGCGTATTTTTGCGCAGTGAGATATTCACTCTCAATTATATCTTTGAAAATGCCACTTCTCACACTCTTGTCAAGCATCTCAGTCAACTCAATTATATCTTCGTATCTCGCCTGCGATGTGTACAGCCCCGCAAGGTTGCTCTTGGGATTTTTTTTGATAAATTCTTTCTTTAGTTCATATCTCAAATCACCTTGTTCTCCCCTTAGCTTGAAAAGTTCTTCTTTGGCTTGAGTGTTAGAGTTAGAAGAGTAGTCTTCAATCTGGCGATTGAGCCTATCACTTTTTAGTAGGGAAGCTAGGAGCTTAGTGTTCATCTCTGCCGCCTGAGCAAACATTTCGTCACTCCCTTGGGAGGTGTATTCTACTTTATCACCTATAACCTTACCTACAATGGTTTCATTAGAGCCTGGGTATACAACAGTCATAATTTCTTTGGCGGAATTTCCCGAATAGGGTCTTCCCACTGCCGTTCTTTTGTTCAAAAAGAGCATTCTCACTGTGTCGTCTACCTCTAGGTTATAGCTCACAACCCCATTTTTTGCCACCAGCATGCTTTCTGTTTCCCCTTCGCCTATGGGTGCGCTCAAAACTAAGATAGTGTCATTAGCCCATCCATCAATTTCAATTCGTAGGCTCTCCTTTTGGGTGTTACACGCCACTGCCGCCAGCGTCGCCACGCAAATAGTGAAAATTCTTTTCATAGGTTTTTGTTTTTATGAATTAGTTAAGTTGGTTTTCGTAAAAGTAAGTATCGCTATTCGATGTTTTTTCGTATGTAAAGATAATGAAAAGTTTGAGAAAAGCCAATTTTTTTTATATCTTTGCATCCATAGCAAGTAATATACTATAGGGATAGACATCCCTTTTAGTTGCCTATGGTGTATTATTAATGTTGAGCGGAGGGAACGCGTGGCGATTTTTTTAAGAAACTAACCCAAATAAAATGAAATCTATAGTATTAAAACCTCTAGGAGTTTTTGCGGCAGCGGTAACCGTCGCTTTTGCGCTTTCGGGGAGCGTTAGTGCGTTCTCGGGCGCTCAAACTCCCGAGAATGTGCCTTCTAGGGTGCCTGAATATACCCTAGGGAACAAACCTTTGTTTCTCAGCGATATTAAAACCACCGCTGGGGGCGAACTTGTTGTAGCAAGCAAAGGCGAGCGAAGTGTGAGCGTCTATTCGGGCGACATGCAGCAAAAACTGAATTCGTGGACTTTGGATGCTGCGCCGAGTTCTTTGGCGATTGCGGGTGATTTGATCTATGTTACCCTCGATAATTCTAGTCTTCAAATCTTTGATAAACAAGGCGATAAAAAAGGAGAAGTCCTTTCACTGGGCATGGGTGCTCGTAATCCTATTATTACTGATGATGCCATCTATGTGTTGGAGCAATTCACCAATACGGTAGCAAAGATAGATCCCCAGACCATGGAAGTTGTGGCAAGGGCAACCGTGGAGCGTGAGCCCCGTGGAGCGGTTCTGACAGCGGATGGAAAACACCTTTATGTGACTAACTTTTTGCCTAATCAACGAGCCGATCTTGACTATGTGGCAGCTGATGTGTCCTTGGTGAATACCTCGAATATGGAGGTCGAAAAAAACATTAAACTTGCCAACGGAAGTAATGCACTGCGTGGGATAACACTCTCTGAGGATGGTCGCTATGTATTTGTGTCACACAACCTTGGGCGTTTTACAGTTCCGACTTCTCAATTGCAACAGGGCTGGATGAATACCTCGGCTATGAGTGTAATCGACACCCAAAATGGCGAGTATGTAGGGGCGGTGATTATCGACGAGCCTGATCGTGGTGCGGCAGGTATTTGGGATATTAAAGAGGTTGGTGGTAAAATCATTATCTCTCAAAGTGGTACCCATGATATTAGTATTATTGACTACAAAGCGTTTATCGATAAACTTCAAAACTACCCCGGAGATGTAGAGACTCTAGCCTATGACCTGCAGTTCCTCTATGGAATGCGCCAAAGATTGGCTTTGGTGGGAAATGGCCCTCGCGAGATGGAGGTTGTCGATGGCAAAGTGGTGATTCCTACTTATTTTTCGGATACAGTAAATATTGTGAATATAGCCCAAGATGGTGAGGCCTTTGTTGAGGCCATAGTTCCTATGGTGTCAGATCGTGAGGAAACCCTCGCACAGAAAGGCGAAAAGGTGTTCAACGATGCACAGTATTGTTTCCAACAGTGGCAATCGTGTAATGGTTGTCACCCTGGAGATGGTCGTACAGACGGCATGAACTGGGATCTAATGAACGATGGTATAGGAAACTCCAAGAACTGTAAGAGTTTGTTGTACTCTATCCAAACTCCACCCTCGATGATCACAGGTATCAGAGCCAGCGGGCAGATTGCCAACCGCAAAGGTTTTACTCATATCCAGTTCTATGATGCTCCCGAAGAGGTGGCTCTATCCGTAGATGCTTATGTTGCCTCTCTGGAGGCGCTACCAAGTCCATATTTGGTGAATGGCGAGTTGTCCCAGAAAGCTCAGGCTGGCAAGAAAGTCTACGAGCGTTTGGCGTGCGATGAATGTCACTCGGGTGTGTACTACACGGATTTGATGATGCACCGCATAGGCGAGGACATAGAGTTTGACGCAGGTTGGGACACTCCAACCCTTCGCGAGGTGTGGCGTACGGCTCCCTATCTGTTTGATGGACGTGCCAAAACAATGTATGATGTTTTCGCGGTACATCGCCACGGAATCGAAGGCAAAGTTTCCAAGAAAGACCTCGAAAATCTAACCGAATACGTACTATCGCTTTAACCCTATTAATACCCCCCCCACCATAATTTTTAAACCCTACCAAATTATTAAATTATCATGCTAATTAAGTATAATGTTTTTAAGACAGAAATAGAGGATATCAACCAAGCGGTGCCAGAGCTACTGCGCCAAGTGTCGCACATGGCACAGACGGTGCGTGTGCTGTTTTTTTCGGATGTGGACGATAATACGAAATACACCCAAGAGTTGAACACCATCAAGGAAATCGTCTCAGGATGGTTTGCTCAAAGTGCAGAACCACTAGTTGGCCTTATTGCGCAGGCTCCAGTTGATTGTTGCTGGGCGATGGAGGTGCAGTATATCGACAAGGCGCGCGGAGCTAACCTTGAGTTCAAGGAGTTTGAGGGCACTCGCTATGCGATGTTGTTGAGCCCCTCGGACGAAAAAATGATGCTCAGCGAGGTGATAACTCCTAACACTCTCGATGTGTGTATGGAGACTCAATCAACTCAGGTGCTCGAGAAAGTGGGCGCTATCCTACAAAGCGAGGGCATGAGAGTGAAAAACATAGACCGTCAATGGAACTATATAGAGAGGATCACTCATTGTGATGGTGGGTTGCAGAACTATCAAGTGTTTAACGACGCACGCACCAAATTCTATGCACCCACCCATTGGGATGCTGGTTATCCTGCTGCAACGGGCATAGGTACCACTGCTGGGGGAGTGATGGTGGAGTTTGACGCTGCGAATTTGAGCAACACTCGCACAGTGGCTCTCGATAACGAACTGCAGGTTGCGGCACATGCCTACTCCCAAGAGGTTCTACTTGGGGAGGCAACCCAAAAGACTACACCCAAGTTCGAGCGTGCTCGTGCTATTGTTTATCAAAGTGTGTTTGGCGATAGCCACACCCAGATTTATATCTCGGGTACTGCTGCCATTCGTGGTGAGGAATCGCTAACAGGGCAAGATATCTCGGCTCAAACTGCAGCAACACTGGGCAATATAGCCTATTTGATAAGCGCTGAGAATCTCGATAAACATGGGATTCGCCCTCAAACTATGCCAGCGTTGCGCTATATGAGAGTGTATCTAAAGTATGCCAGCGACTATGAGCAGGCGCAGAAGATTATCTCTAACCTCTATCCAATGGTCCCTGCGGTGTATGTGATCAGCGATGTGTGTCGCGATGAACTCTTGATTGAGATCGAGGGTATGGCGGAATAAGATCGAAGGCTGGCTGGAGGTAAAAGAGCAAAATTAGAGATTGGATATAGAACCTAAATAAAAACCCCTAAAACTAACTGACAATGAAAAAAAGACTTATCGTAGCTGCAATTGCACTAGGTGCAATGCTCATCTCAAGTGTTAATCTAAACGCACAAGAGCCACAATGTCCAAAGGCAAAAACTGAAAAGAAATGCACGGATTGTTCTAAGAAAGACGACAAAGCATGTTGTGCATCGAAAGAGATGAAGACTTGCGCTTCCAAGAAAGACGACAAAGCATGTTGTGCATCAAAAGACGCGAAGGCTTGCACTGACTGCTCTAAGAAAGAGGGTAAAGCTTGTGCTTCAAAAGAGGGAAAAGCTTGCGCTGACTGCTCTAAGAAAGAAGGTA
>CAYJLY010000035.1:0-21755 GCA_964371385.1 uncultured Rikenellaceae bacterium | reverse complement strand
TAGGAGGCATCGCCCCAAAGCCGTTTTGGTGGTTATCCACCCCCGTAAGCATCATCGCCCGAGAGGGTGCACTGAGCGAGGAAGCGTGAAAATTGGTAAATTGCGTACCCTGCTTTGCTAAGCGGTCAATATTTGGAGTGCGAATTTCGCTGCCGAAAGCCCCTAAATCTGAATAACCCAAGTCATCCATAACAACCACAAGCACATTTGGTTTTTGTGCCTCTTTCTCCTGTGGCGCACATCCTCCTGCAAGTACAACTGCTGCAGAAGAGCCTAATAAAACTATCTTGTTTTTCATCGTCAAAAATATTTTTTGCAAAAGTAGCGGGTTGGAGCAACTTTTATGGTAACATATATCACCGCTTTCGATTTTTTTGCTTAATTTTGCACTATGAATAACCTAGGTTTTAACTATTTTTGTAAAGATTGCAAGCAAAAAGAAGAGTATCGCTGTGCGAATTGCTTTACAAACTATAGGTTAAAGAGCTATGAAAAGGGGGAGTACCTTGCCTACACTGGAGGGCGAGTGCGAGAACTCAAACTTGTTGTACAAGGCTCAGTCGCTGTCTTGTTTGTATTGCCCTCTGGCGTTGTAATACGCACAGTGCAACACAGTGCACCATACCCCATTGGTGCGCTCGCTCTACTGGGGCGAGAGAATAGGTACAGAGTTGACGTTGTAGCACAGGAGAATTGCACGGTGATTGGCGTGAGTCGAGAGCAAATCGAAGAGCGAATGATGAATTGCAGGGAGTTTATGCTCTCATATTTTGACTACGCCACATCAAAGGTAGATTTATTTGTGGAGCATCTTGCAATACTGTCACAGCGCAGCATACGAGCCAAACTGGCTTTTTATATCTTTCTGTGCTCGAATAGACTGAATGAGTATAAATTTGATAAATCAATAAGGGAGCTTGCGGAATACATCTGTGTCGAGCGCCCCTCACTCTCTCGTGTTGTAGCTAAGTTCGTTGACGATGGGTTAATCACTTATAGCCATGGAAAAGGACAAATTCTGGACATCAATGGTTTGAAAGACATAGTCGAATAATCGCACAAATTGTTTTTCGTACTATAACAAGAGTGTCGATGGTTGCGCATCTCAAAAAAGCAGAGATCCCCACAGCTCGAGCCTGGACTTCCCCACCCAATATGCAGACAAAGTTCGGCAACATTTATTAACTTTGCATTATGGGACACAGGGCATTTAGTAAGTCATTCAAGGCGAATGCTGTAAAATTGAGTTATGAGCGTAAAAACCGAAAAGAATTAGCAAAAGAGTTGGGCATTGCCCCAAGTCTACTAAGCAAGTGACGTAAGGAGCAAATCGATTATGGTTTGGCGAGCTTTCAGGGACGTGGCGTGGAGCGAACAACAGCCCAGATGGAGTTGAGCTCTTTGAGTATATTGAGATTTTGTATAACCGAGCACGCAGACACTCTACACTGAACAATCTAACAATTGAGAAATTTTGGAAAAAAATTGAGATGGAAACTATTGATAATTACAAAACAAGTGCCTAACTTGTCTGCATATTGGATGGGAAAGTCCAGCTATGCTCGTAGTTCATAACATTAGACATAAAATCGCTACCTCTCTCCCATGAGATCAGAGAGTTTTGAGTGATATTTTCTAGTTGGCTAATCGTTTGATAGAGGGAGTTATCTATGCCACTTCCATCCCTTCCACCAAAACATGTTTCATTAGAGAATTTATCCTTATCTATAATATCCCAGTTATGCTTGCCATATAAATATGAAAATGTAGGGATAAACTGCAAAAAAGTAGTGACAAGTGAAGAGCACACAAAAACAGATGTACACCTGAGGGGTGAATAAATTGAGTCGCTGATTGCTGTGGCAGTGGTATAAATCTGAGTCACGATGACACTTTGCAGCAGTGCATGTGTGGCATAATCGAGTGTTTTGCAACCGCTACCCCTGACAAATATACCGTTATAGCATCACCCTAAAAGCGCTGGAAGTATTCATTGAGCGAGTGTACTTGGAGCTTCTTGCACAGACGAAATTTTAGCTGGTAGATGTGATTTGTCGAGTTAAGCTGGAGGAAGACCAATATCTCGATAGTGGTAAACCCGAGGCGACATAGTGCCAGCAAAAGCAGTTCTTTTTCTGTGAGTTTAGCAAAGTTTTGCTTTGTTTTTCGAATTATATAGTTGTAGAGCACATCGGCAAGTGCAATTATTCCATCTTTTGCACTTTGCGACCTGTGCATTTGTTCAAATAAAAGGTTTAATTTTTTTATGTACAATTCTCCATTGCTTTGATAGCGGTACTTCAGTTCGAGTAAAGTTCTGGTAAATACTAGACTGTGCTGTAAGGCATGTTTTAGTAAATCTTCGTGGGTGAGCAACTGGTCTTGGACGCCTGTTTGCCCTTGTATTTGGTACTGCTGCATCTGTAGTTATCCTTAATGGGTGGTTTCGTAAAATGAGAACCTTTATTTACTGCGTTTTACTTGAGTGGGGTGATGTGTAATACTTTTGCAGCAAAACACAAGGCAACTATGCCATGAGCTGCCGTCTGTAAGATTTTTTATTTAGTTAAATAAAATATATTGTTGTATTTTTGTGTGACAAAGGTAGACAATTACATTGAAATAAGCAAAAACCCCATATAATATTAAATAAAACAGCATTCCTCTGTCACAATGATAAACCCACACATCACCCTCACCCCCATCACACACCGCAAATTGCCATTATTAGGTCATTTTTACGTGTATCCTTATGCGATCTACGCAACCTCTAGTCACATTCTGTTGTACGATTATATTGATCAAATCAACAATCTACACGCCATATGCCGCAAAACGGGCAAGCATATTCATAGTTTTGCTTGTATTGGTAGTGGAGATAAAGAAATTAAGCAATCGACGGCACCCTGTTTAACAAACAGCGGGAAACTGCTAATGATGGACATGGACACACACAGGGCTCTGGAATTTAATATCGACTCCTTAGAATCTCCTTTGTTCGAGCACATTGCCCAGTATAGATTTTCGAGCGTTCACAGCAACCCGCTGGCATTTCATGCAGCAGATAAAGGGTTTCTAATAATGTACGCCAACGATGATATTAGATTTGGTTGTTGTGATGGTGATTCGGTAAATATCTGTTATTGCAACTACCCTAGACTTTCGGCTAATGATGATGTTTGTAGGCAGTTATGGTCGTTTGGTGTGCGCACTGCACTATCGGGCGATGCGAAACGGCTAGCGATTGGTACGTATATTGGTGCTAGTCTCGAAATCTTTGATATATCAAACCTTAATGATATTCAGAGCATTGCAATGAATTCACTTTTCCCATCAAACTGCGACTTTGATCCTCACACAAAGATGATAAGTCCAAACGATGATACAATTTACGGTTTTCTAGATCTCGCCTCTAGTAGTACACATATCTTTGCCATTATCGAAGGTAAGTGCCACGAGCAGTGGAGTAATGCAGACCCAACTCCTAAGCCACATCATCATGGCTCGAGGCACATAACTATTTTCGACCTAAATGGCACACAAGTATCAACACTTGAGCTGGATCGCTGTATCTTTAGGCTAACTCTTGATGAGCGCTCTAATGTAATATTTGCACTCGCCAGATCTGAGGATGGGCTTATCGAACTACTTGAGATTCAATTTGATTTCACCAAGCTCTAGACCTTTGACAATAAGACAAAAAGCTATATGCCTCAAAAGCCTCACAATACTCAGGGGCTACAACGGGCTTAGGCTGTAAAACCTTATAGTTCTACAACCTAAGCTCTTAAGTTTTTATTAGTGCACATTATTTTGCGAGGGAGTAATAGAGTTTATTAGAATCGCAAGGCAATCATCCCCATGATGCTCCGTGGTCGGATATTGTACCTGGTGGATACAAATTGAGTACCGCTTAGAATTTCCACCAAATAGTGAGACTCATCCAGCAGGTTTGATGCTTCGATGGACATCTCCCACGCCTTATTAATCTTCCACTGCGCTGATGCACCTAGTAGCATAAGGTTTGAGTTCTCTGTTGTGAGGTAACTACCCCTAATGGAGATATGTACACCCTTTACGGGGGTGGATACAACATTTGCAGATTGGTCGAGCAGCCAATTGCTGGTGGTGAATTTATCAAGCGTACTGATCTGATACTGCCCTATGTACTCCGCACTAAGCCACTGTGTAATCTTCGCACTTGCCTTGAGGTTTGCGCCCGCTTGATGTAGAGTGTAGTTCAGCATTGAGCCATTTTGCAGCGACTTTCCATTTGCTAAGCCATAGTTTACCCCCAGTGAAACTCTGCCGCCTCTGTAACCCTTTCCAATACTCAGATTTGAGGAAATTGAAAAGTTATATGACTTTTCAGCAATAAAGCTATTTATTATATATCCGCCCTCAAAGCTCTGAGAGGACATGTAAGGGCTAATATTTCGGGAATAGCCCACATTGCCATTAGCAAATAACAGAGTTAGAGGATCTTTGTAGGAAAAACCAAGCGAGCCATATATAGATTTTAGGGGTAGAAAGTCGGTAACTCCATAGCTCATGGTTCGGTAGTCGTTATAGATAACCCCTGCATAAAAGTTTGAATTGGAGATAGGACTTTGGCGCACGCCTGCGTTTGCTGTGAGTGATGAGCGGGCAGAAATGGGCAATTTTGCGTAAGAGGTAAGCGAAGGCATAAAGAAGTTTTTATCTAAATAATAGTCCATTGGAGCACTCACCGTGAAGATAAAATCACCTCGCGAGCGGTACTCGGCTCGTGGGGTTAGACATGCCTTTAGATACCCAAAATCAAAGCCGTTGATCTTTTGTGCATAGTAATGCACTCCTGCTCCAGTAAAGATATTCCAATAGCCACTACGAAAACTATACGTCGCCTTTGTATTGGAACTAAATGCGCTAGCCTCAACACGCTGACCACTATCACCCACCACCACAAGTTCCTGTGGTTTTGAAGCATAACCATTATAAGATGATATGTTAAGGGTTCTATCGCCCATTCGCTTTATGAGTTCAAAATTATTTGAAATTTCAGTTGAAAATATATCCCCTTGCTGGATATTTGGGTAAGTACCAAGGGTGTGTACCCCTATGCGTTCATCTGCAAAATCAGCTTTGAGAGTGTTGCGCAAGTAAAACTCCTTAGAGTTTGTGGTAAGAGTAAGATTTGCAGCAGCAGCGCGCGCATGCTCAGTAGAGTTCTCCTGTTCGAGAATATTAATAGTGCTATCTTGCAAGAAATACGTAGTTGCTCGCTCACTGAGATAACTAAAATGACTATTGGCAAAGGTGACATTGCCCTTAATCTCACTATCCTCTGAGATCTTGCTCAAGAAATTACTACTTGCCGATTGATTATTACCAAAGTGGGTATCAACACGACTCACGCGCCCGGGAGCAATTGTGATATAATCCGATAGTTCACCGCCATTGTCCTGCTTTGTGATAAGCTCCATGATTGAAGTTGCCGAAGTCTCAGAAGTTACATCATCGCCCGTGTTATTCGCCTTGAGTGTATTGAGAGTCTGAAACCTGCGAGCAAAAGACATAGCCGATAACTCGCCCATATATTGCTGGGGGACCCCTCCCCCACCCTCAACACTACCCACCCATCGAGCCTTGGCACTCTCTTTAAGGCGTAGGTTCAATGCCGCCTTATCCGAGAAAGCCACATTTTCTAAGGCTTTGATTGGTTGGTGATTTTCCATAATATCCACCCCCGCAACATCCTCATACAATATAGAGTTAGTCGCCACGCCATAGCGCGAATCCATCATATCCGCCCCCTCGATATAGAATTTATTTATCGCCTCTCCATTGTATTTTATCTGACCCGTCTCACTCACTTCTATTCCAGGCATACGCCTGAGCACATCGCCTATTGACCTGTCGCTCTGGGTGGCAAAACTATCTACGTTGTAGGATAGCGTGTCGCCCGATGAGCGTATCTTTGGGGCGTTTACAGTTATTTCTCTTAAGTTAAGCGATTGGGGCGAAAGAGAAATAACGCTAGGTAAGTTTGATAACCCAATAGTATCGTTACGATAGTTCATGGCGCTAAATTTCAGGTATTTACCATTTTTTTCGAAAGCGCTGAACCCGCCATCGGCATTGGTCATTCTATAATCAATCGAGATCATCAATGAATCCAAAAGTTGTACAGCTGCCCCTGCAATAGGTTCGCCGTTGGTGGCATCGACTACTTTTTGTGCCGATGCCACTAGGGGCGAAATAAAAAGTATGAATATTATAATGTATCTCATATTATCTCGCTATAAAGTCATATTTCATCGGTTTAATGAGATCGGCTTCGTTGACGGCATTACCATCTTGGTCCATAATTTTAAGAGTAGTTGTTCCTCCACTGAGAGCTGCAAGAGGGTTCTCTATATTCTCTCGCTTAGATTTGTGATATTTCTCTATCGATGTCTTGCTGAATCTAGTCTCGGGGATAGTAAGTGGTGAGTTATTGCTATTTTTAACCCCCACAAGCGAAAATAAGTAATGCCCTTGGCTATCGCACGCCTCTACCACAAGCCCTGGCAGACCGTCGAGCTTCCATGGGCCAGCACTCACGGCAATCTCATCCGTGTACCAAACCACCCATTCACGTCCTTGGAACTGCGCACGTGCCTTGCGAGATGAGTAACCCAAAATCTCTTTGCTTTCACTCTCAAGCTGCCAAAGTGGCGTTTGGATTTGCTCCTCCACACTTACCCACTGCATGCCGAGTTTATCGATAGTGGTGAATTGCCCCGTGGGGTGATTCTTAAAATAGGCCACATGATTGCCGCCTTTAAACCCTGCCACATTCGAAAGCACCTCTTGAGGCGAGGACACAGCCAAAAGTGAGTCTATCTGCATTTGGCGCACGCAAGAGAATTTTGAAACCTCACCACCAACTTGCAATACCCACAGTCCATTGTCGTGCATCTTGGCGGTGGTTGTATCGCTCATAAAGCTATAGTTGTAGGTAAATTCCACCAGAGCGGTGTCGAGCACTTCCTTGGGGGCAACCATGCTTGAATTCATTTGCATGCCTCCTTGGTCCATAGAGAAGGTCATGGTTTGGGTTTGTTGTGCGCAAGCGATGCTTATGCTTGCAAGAGAAAGCAGCGAAAGAATTGATTTCTTCATAATTGTAATTGATATTTTTGGTTTAACTCACCGCAAAAGTAGGCTCACGCAATGGTAAAAACGAATTTTCGTATTACTGAAACATTACTCCAATATTACTCAATTATTACTGCTTGAAGCGCGGGCTTTGCAGTTCGCTAAAAATCAGTTACTTTTGCTAATATGGAAAAACGAATTAAAATAGTCTACATACTCACCGCTGTTGCTCTTGTGCTGCTGTTTGTGGTGCAGAGCGTGTGGCTTTATGGTCAATATCGACAAAGCGCCAATATCTATCAGAGTGAGCTTGTGGAGAGCATAGAGGAAGTGGTGACGAAAGAAAATTCTCTGCGTAGGCTAAAAACCGAAGGTGTGTCGGTGGACCAAGCCAAATCATACGTCAAAATAGAAGATCTTTCGCACCTGCCACCCAATACCGAATCAGTTGTAACTACCATTTCCAACATGATAGCCCTCGATGGTAGTTCTGTGACAAACTTTAAAATAGCCATAGCCGATAGTGTCTACATTTTCAACGTCCAAGGAGATGTCCCCCAAGACAAGCTTTTTAGTTCACCCATGCGATTTATCGTAGATCATAATATCCCTATGGATATTCACCGAGTTGATTCACTTCTATCTCACAAAGGTATCGTGGGCATGGTTTCTGCCAACCGCCTTGACACTATGGCGTGGAAGAGCAATTCGCATATAGACTATTCACTGTGGGGATCCACATCGACCATAGAGATACCCTATGATAACCTCGAGGGTCAGGTCGTTAGAGTTGTGAGTAAGATACCCTTTGTGGGTGTTATCTCCCAAATGATAGGTGTGCTTTGTTTATCGCTATTTATCAGTGTGCTTATTATTTATTGTTTTCTCTATCAGATTGCAACCATACGCCGCCAACGCAAAATTGACGAAGTACGTCGAGATTTCCTACACACAATGATACACGAACTCAAACGCCCAATATCCACACTTAAAATGTGCGTGTCGTCACTTCGCAATGAGCGCCTGATGCAGAGCGAGGAGTTCAAAGAGCAGATTCTGCAAAGTTCATACAACGAGCTTGACAATCTGACTGCCTATTTCTCGAAACTTCGAGATATTACTATGGCTCAGAGTGATGCCGTACCGCTAAATTTAGTGCAGGTGCATCTACCACAAATCATCGAAGAGACAGTGGCAAAAACAGCAATTCCTGCAGGGCGACAAGTCGATTTGGTGGTACAGAGCGCAGAGCCAATAATAATTATGGCAGATAAAATGCACCTGCAAAATATCCTGCATAACCTCATCGAGAATTCGATTAAATACTCCCAAGGTAGCGTGAAAGTAGTAGTAGGCTACCAATCCTATGACACTGTTTTAGAGCTATCGGTTAGTGACAATGGCGTGGGGATTGCGCAGAGTGATTTGCCTCACATTTTTGAGACATTCTATAGAGGACGGCATAAAAACATCGTGGGTATGGGCTTAGGATTGAGCTATGTGAAGATGCTCGTTGAGGCGCACCGAGGGGAGATAGAGGTTTATAGCCAGGTGGGGCGAGGAACTAAATTTACGATAAAACTACCGCTATGATAAAGATACTTCTTGTTGATGACGACCAAGTGAATGCCTTGCTGCTAAAGCGTTTTTTAGAGGCGGAGGAGTTTGAGGTAAAGTACGCCGAAGATGGCACGAAAGGGTGGGAGGCGTTCCAAGCCGAGAGCCCCGATCTGCTTCTTTTGGATATAAATATGCCCGAGATGGATGGATTTACCCTCGCCCAGAAGATACGCAAAGTGGACTCTTCGGTGGTGATATTCTTCCTTAGCGACCGCACCGAAAAGAGCGACCGCCTGCGAGGTTTCTCGCTACGTGGCAACGATTACATTCCAAAACCATTCTACCCCGAAGAGTTAGTCGCAAAGATAAGAGAACGTTTCGAGCGAACACAACCAAGCGTTTATCATTTTGCAGGGACTATCTTCACTCCCTCGTTGTGCCAAGTAGAGTATCAAGGGCAGCTGCAAGTGCTTTCGATGCGCCAGACACAAATATTGGAACTACTCGCCTCGCGCGTAGGCACAATAGTAGAGCGCAGCGAGATCCTGCAAAGCGTTTGGGGCGATGATTCTGCGGCAAACTCTCTTGCGTTAAATGTTCAAATCACCTATCTTCGCGGCATCATAAAACCCGATCCACAACTCTCTATTACTTCGCTCAAAGGTCGAGGTTATATGCTCAAGGTTGATTAAATATTAGTATTGTAATTGCTTGAACAATCACCTGTATCATATTTGATATCAATAATCTCCATAAAGAGAATACTTACAACTTTGTCAAATTTTTTCTAGCTTCTTCCCACTTTTGACAAAACTATAATAATAAAAAAAACGCTGAAAATCAATGACTTTCAGCGTTTTTATGTTGTTTTCACAACTTTTTGGCGGAGAGAGGGGGATTCGAACCCCCGGTACAGTTACCCGTACGTCAGTTTAGCAAACTGGTGGTTTCAGCCACTCACCCATCCCTCCTTACCGTTATGGCGAAAACCTCAATTTTGCGGCTTTCGTGGCACAAAGATAGTAAATATTATCTAGTGTGCAAATTTTTAGTGCGAAATTTTTAGAGTAATTTTTCTAAATGCTGCTCAAGGCGCGCTGCATCAAAGTCCGTATCAACAATTTTACCATCTCGATCGACCAAAATCACCTTACCTCCTGCATTACCCGCACCATACTGCGCCCAAAGAGATGTGCGATCATTCAGCTCTACAAGATTTAGCCATGGCAGTTTATGACGCTCAATAGCAGCTTTCATAGCATCGGTATTATCCATCTCGCGTGCCACTCCAACGATAGTAAAACCCTGATCCTTATACTTCTCCCACACAGGAATAAACGAAATAGAGGTTGCAATGCAAGGCCCACACCACGATGCCCAAAGGTCGATGACCGCAACTTTACCTTTGATTTCATCTGAAAGAGTCACCATCTTACCCTGCAAATCGGGAGCCGTAAAATCTACAAAAGGCGCACCTACAACAACTCTGAGAGCTGCAATATCACGGATTATCGCCTGCGTCATAGGATTTGAACCGAACTCTCTCTTGTATTTCTTTTCAAACACATCCACTAGATCATCTATCGGCTTATTTTTATAAACTCTATATTTAATAATACGATCAAGAATTGCAAGTCCTGCTTCATCGGGCATTTGGGTGATTTGATCGATTTGCCACTGTTCTCCAAGGGAATAAAGTGAATCTATTTTGATATTGATAGCTGTAACTTTTGGCGAGTATAGCTTACCCAATTCATCGAGTTTTTCAATTTGCTTGTTGATCGACGTTGCCTCAAATTGGGTCAGTCCTGAATTCAATTTGCTATAGAGTTCAGTTGCTTCGGGAGTGTAATAATCCTTTCTTGACACTGTTTTTAATTCGTCATAATAGGGTTCAAAATCATACATCTCTTCCCTCTCTTTAGTAAGTTTCGTGAGTCTTGTATTCAAAGCACCACCCTCCACAACGTTCTCCTCAGATTTCTGCTCTGAGTGAAGCACAAAGTTGATTGTACCAGTCTCTAGCATAAAGTTAATAGGCATCCAAGCACCACGTTGGTATTCATCTTCAAACGTGATGCTGTACATCTGCGAATGTTCAAAGGGAATGGTGTCTGTGAAAGTGCCATCTTGGACAATTTGTACTATTTTGTAATTCTGGGTGGCTCGAAAATCTGTATCAAACGGGGCGACATAAATCGTTTTCGAGTCTGGACGATCTTTCACTACCCCATTGATGATACACACTTTCGGTTTGTCAGCGCACGAGCCTAGGGCGGCTGTTAGCAGTAATAGTTGAAAGATTTTTTTCATATAGCATTATTTAAAAAAAAAGGTTTGTACGAATATTCAAACACTCGCACAAACCCATAAAATTATATTGATTTACTTATTATTTACTCACCTGCGGTTTGCTGATGCTCTCGCGCATGGTGGTGTCGGCTTGGATGTTTTGGAACTTGTAGTAGTCCATAACTCCCAAATTACCCGTGCGGAAAGCCTCGGCAATAGCCATAGGAATCTCGGCCTCAGCAAGGATTACTTTCGCGCGAGCCTCTTGCGCCTTGGCTATCATTTCTTGTTCGAGAGCCACTGCCATCGCACGCTTCTCTTCCGCTTTAGCTTGAGCGATATTCTTATCGGCATTCGCCTGATCCATCTGAAGCACTGCGCCGATATTACGCCCAACGTCAATGTCCGCAATATCGATAGAGAGAATCTCGAAAGCTGTTCCCGCATCAAGTCCCTTGTTTAGAACCACACGTGAAATAGAATCTGGATTCTCCAACACGCTTTTGTGTGACTCGCTCGAACCGATAGACGACACGATACCCTCGCCCACACGAGCCAAGATAGTCTCCTCGCCTGCTCCACCGACCAGTTGCTTAATAGAGGCACGCACCGTAACACGAGCCTTGGCAATTAGCTGAATACCATCTTTCGCAACAGCAGCCACGGGAGGAGTGTTAATCACTTTGGGGTTTACAGACATTTGAACAGCTTCAAATACATCGCGACCAGCAAGGTCAATAGCAGTTGCCATTTTAAAATCAAGTGAGATATTCGCTTTTTGTGCCGATACCAATGCGTGCACAACGCTTGCTACTCGACCCCCTGCCAAAAAGTGCGCCTCCAGCTCGTTGGTATTAAGTTTCAGACCCGCTTTCGTACTCTCGATCATAGCCGAGACGATGGTGGTTGGTGGCACTTTACGCCAGCGCATCAAGACGAGCTGTAGAAGGCTGATTTTTACGCCCGAGACCAAGGCCGAGAACCATAGTCCAACAGGAACAAAATAAAGGATAATCCACAGTAGGATTATCGACACTCCGACAATAATGGCGTAGATTACGCCTGGTGTTAGTTCTTCCATAATTTAGTAAGTATTTTTGATTAGTTTTTATTTAGATTTTTGTCTATCATTTTATTTAGTGCCTCATCACGTGCGCCGTACATCTTGTCCACGATCTCTCCATCGGGTGAGATTAGAAAGAAATTAGGCCAACCCACTTTTGATATGTTATAGTACACGCCATCCAAAAATCCAGCATTCCACACACTAAAGAGCTTATTGTCTGCAATTTTTTGATAGTGTTCTTTGTAGATTTGCTGAGCCATTTGATCCCACTGCTCGGGTGTATCAACTTTGCCATTCACTCCACCATAGAGAGCAACTACTTGTAGATTATCTGGATACTTCTGTTGTATCTTAATCAAATGCGGATAGATGATATAGCAATATCCACATCCAACTGCGGTGAAGTTTAGTAGCACATATTTGCCACCCTCAAGGGTCTTGTGAAGGTTAAACTCTGTGCCATCCGCAGTTTTGGCAGTAAAATCAGGAGCCTTGTCGCCCTTGCCAAGTTTTTGTGCACACACACTATTGCTAGCGCATAGGATGAGTAGAGAAATGAAGAGTTTCTTCATAGTGTTAGTTAGTTAGTTTAACAGCCTCCACCACGAGCACTTGATTATCGTAGGATTTAACCACAACATCTGTGCGTTGATCTATGAAAACATCAATAGATTTCGCCTCGTAGGTTTCGCCTTGATAGAGCACCTTACCCATGGGAGCAAGGCGTGTGAGAGTGGCTACTACCGCACCACATGGCACAAGATCAGAAATTGCTGGAGCAATAGAATCGGGCACCTCAGCATTCAAGGCTACTTTGCGCCATGTTTTAGCACGTAGGAAAAATATCAAACACACCGAAATCAGCAGTACAGCGATACCTAAATACATGAACCCCGTTGCAGTGGAATACATCGTAAAGCCCATAGTCACTGCCCCTGCAAAGCATGCCAAAGCGCCAATCCCTGCCAGACTAATACCAGGCAAGAGTATCAACTCTACCAAAAAAAGTAATACTCCAAGTAAGAGCAAAGAAATAATCCATCCCATAGTTTTATATTTTTAAGATTTATTGTTCGTTTTCAATTTTTCCTATATCAAAAGTCTCTAACTGCACATCTTGACCTAGTTCGCTTTGGAGCACATGGGCTATCACTCTAGCCTGGTCAGAGGTGGGGAAGCTACTAATAGTAAAGATAACATTTGATCCATTTTGCGCCCTTGCGATCGACTTATCGCCTTCAGCAGACGAATCGAGAATGGTTTTGATTTGGGCTGCGATTTGTGAGTTTGAGCTAACCACACGTATAGCATATCCCTGTTTCGAGGGGTCAAACTGAGGATTTTTAGCTTGATACGCTTTTGCATTTGCAACACTGGTAAACTTACCATCGACCCACGCGACCAAAACTGGATTTCTAAACTGTGCTCCCTTGCACTGCGACAATGCCGCTTGAGCATTGTCATAGCTAGCAAAGCCGCCCAATATATACCTATACCCTCCCGTGGCGGTGCGCTCCAATTGCAGAGGTTCGGCACCCTTAAAGATAGATAGCGAAGAAGCTGGGCGAGTTATCAGCGCAACCTGAATCGCGTAATAAACACCCTTCTCGGGTATCTTCACCAGAGGCACCTCGGCGATATCACTATACGAATAAGTATTGCCAAGGGTGATATCACTATAGGTGGTAATGCTGCGATATTTGTAGTGAATATCATTAAACATTTTAAATTCTTTAGAGGAAATAGACTTTTGCACGGCCTTCAGTGAGTCTGCCGCCGCATTCAAAGCCAAGCGCTCCGCGAAAAGCAACTCGTACTCCAAAACATGTTGCCTTTGTGGTTTATAGGCCTCAATTGAAGGAGCCATAGAGCTCTCGCCCTCACTCACGCTCGCATTAAAAGCACCTCGCGAGAGCATATCCAAACGCTCGAGCATATCCCTGTCGGTAATCTCGAGTTTGTCTGTAAGGATCAGGTAGTGGTCAAGTTTGGTGCGATATAGTTCTTGCCAATTTCGAGAGAGTTCACTATCAAGAGCCATAATTTGGCCTCTGAGTTGAGCGCTTCTAATAATGATTGAATCTACAACACTTTGAACCGTAGTTGCTTGATATCTTTCACCTAGAGCTTCAATGCTATCATGCAACGATGTAACACGAGAGAGATTAGCCTCAAACTCCGAGGAAATATCATGAGCACTCCTTAGGTAGGATAGCACTTGGGGTGTGATATTTTCTGCGAAAAACTCAGAATCAAATATATTACTTGAGTTCAAGTCGCTAGAGGCATCATTGGTTTGATTCTCGATTGAATTCATCGATTGTTTAGCTTGCAAAGTCGAAATTTCTGAGCCAAGCAGACTTAGTTGAGAGCGTAGATCAAAGACACTACTCTCCAAACTAATAATCTTCTCTCCTACCGAATCGCTTGGCTGAGTGCTATATAGCTTGCGCTGTGTGTCAAGCAGCGAAGATAGGGAATCTATCGAGCGCAGTGTGAGTGTTTCTTGTTTTTTGAGTCGCGTAAGCTCATCGATCCCAAGATTTGTTGCCCTAGCAGTGCTATCGCTGCTAGGTGGTTCTTGCGCAAAACACACAGAGACACTCAGAGTAAAACCCAGAGCAATGTTTAATATTATCAGTTTAGTTTTAATATTCATCGTAATTATCAATTGTTCAAATTATTTCGCGTGCGGCTATGCTATTTCAAAGAGAAACTATTTTATGCAAAAAGCTACCATTACATACAAAGATGCAAAAAATATACATTATTTCCAACTTCGGATCAAAAATATATGTATTAATCCAAATATTTCCAAACGACCTAACAGCATCAAGAAGCTCAGCCAAAGCTTGACACTATCGGGGAAAAAGTTAAAATTTGCCATATTATTTACTATTCCAAATCCAGGCCCTACATTACCCAAAGCTGCCACAGAAAGTGAAAACGAACTCAAAAGGTCGTAGTGATAGAAACTCAGAAAAATGGTTGAAGCAAACAAAGCAAGCACATATACCAAAATCAGGATAGATGCAAAATTTACAAGGTCATTTTCCTGTACCCTTCCATTGAGTTTGACCCTCACAACCGCATTTGGGTGTTGAATTTTTAGTACACGAGCCTTGATCGCTTTATAAATCACCAATATCCTATCGGATTTCACTCCACCGGTGGTCGAACCTGCCATCGCACATTGAATAGACATAAAGATCATCAACAACATCGATAGAGGTGGCCAACTTGAAGCATCAGCCGAAGCAAAGCCTGTCGTGGTGGTATATGAGACCACCTGGAAAGTACCATAACGGAATGCGTCCCAGAAATTCGGATATATATTAGTACTAATCAAGTTGTAGATAATAAACGCCGAGACAACTGCCATGCTAATTATGTAGTATCTCCAAACCTCGCTACGAAGCATATTTTTGCGACTTCCCATCATACTTGAATAGATCAACCCTAAGTGCGTACCAGCCAATATCATAAACACCGTGATGATGGTTTCAATTAGCGGGCTATCCCAGTGCATAATGCTAGCATTCTTGGTTGAAAGTCCTCCTGTTGCAATAGTCGAGAACGAGTGGCACACTGCATCAAAAAGCGTCATGCCTGCCCCCCACAGCAAAAGAGTTTCCAAGAAAGTCAGCCCCGCATAGGTAAAAACAATAACTTTAAAGAGTTTTTTAGAGTTATACTGAAAATTATCTTTAGCTAGAGTGGACATCTCAAAACTTGTGAGAGTGATTTTGGTCATCCCCACCGAAGGGAGTATCACCAACGCAAACACCACCACCCCAACACCACCTATCCAGTGGGTTGCAGCCCTCCAAAATAACAGTCCTTTGGGTACCACCTCCACATCGGTGAGTATGGTCGAACCGGTGGTTGTAAAACCCGATACACTCTCAAAAAAAGCATTAATAAGTGTAAATTCCCCTCCCCAAATCACATAGGGCAACATACCCGTCACACACGCCATGACCCACGAACTCACCACAATAGCATAACCCTCTTTGGAAACCAAACGACGTTCTTTGGGTACAAAAATCAAGGGAAAAGCTCCCACAACCGATGTAATGATAAAACTCATCAGTAGGGGAAAGAAACTAGTGTCTACCCCATTGAACAGTGCCACCAATGCTGAAATCAGCATAAAAACAGCATTGAGCAAAACCACCATGCCCACGTAACGAATAACAGTTGCGCTTTTCATAGTTTATTTTGCCTTATTGGTTTTGTTGATTACCTGAGATATTTTGTCATTAAGATCAAAAATCTCATCCTTTGTGTCAATATTAACCTCGTAGGGCAGGTTGAACTGGAGGTACTTACTAAGCGATTTTTGAATGAGTTGCAGAGGATCAAGGAAGAACTTGCGAATCATGTAGTAAAACATAAACATCAGGATTCCACCACTAATCAGAGCAATAATGCCCACCATGGTCGAACGATAGGCATTGGCGTTGAGTTCCTCGGTGTGACCAATCAAGCGCACTTGAGAGTCTACAATATAAGCTTTAATCGCCTTTGACACATCTGCATAATGAGTTCTATAAAGTTCATTAAACCACGCAACGCCCATAGATTCAACTTTTATGCTGTCTATCTGTTGATCATACTTTTTCTTTGCCTGTGTGACTTTAATCAAGAGCTGATTATTGGGATCGAGAGTGAGCGCCTGAAGGTGCAAATTTTCAAAATCTTTGCGTGCATCCTCTATCGTGCGGTTATAGTCGGTGGTGGTATCTGTAATATTCTGTAACAGCGAGATGTTTTGTCGTTGGATAGCATCGAGCAGTCGACTACTCAATTCGCTACTTTTGTGGTTCAACTGCAACACCTGCTGAGTGTAGCCTTGAAATCGCACTAACTCCAAAGATGATAAAAGCCCCGAGATCAGAAGTAGGATTCCAATCGAAAGGAAACCAAGTATGATTTTGCGTTTTATATTGCTAGGTTTACGTTTCATAAACTGTTTTAAGGATTTGTTATAAAAGGCAAAGTTAAATAAAATAATTATTATCTTGAAATATATTTGCTGTTTTCACACGTGTTGACTAGAATGGCGGTGGACAAGTGATTCTAATTGTTTTTTGTGTACTGGGGTGCTCAAATTTGAGCTTTGATGCGTGTAAAAGTAATCGTTCACCCTTTGTGCCGTAGAGCGGATCTCCGCAGATAGCAACACCGATTCCTTCGGGGTGAGCAGAATGAACTCTAAGTTGATGAGTACGACCTGTTTGCGGATAGAATTTTACGCGAGTTTTACAATCCTCAATACCCAACACTGTGAAAATGGTGTGTGAGGGTTTACCCGCGTTGTGATCCACAACTTGGTAGGGGCGATTTTCGTAATCAGCAATCAGTGGCAAGTTAATGTGACCATGAGTCTGTTTTACAACGCCATCGAGTACTGCAATATACTCCTTTTGAACCTCACGTTGAGCAAACTGTCGCTGAAGATCTTTTTGAGCTTGGGCATTGAGAGCAAAAAGCAACACTCCCGAGGTATCCATGTCTAATCGATGTATAACTAACACATTACCTAGCTCAGGATAAAGCTTCACTAGAAGCGACACAACCGAGGCTTCAGACACCAAACCCGGCTGCGACAGCAAACCCGAGGGTTTGTTAATTGCAATCAAATCCTCGTCTTTGTACAAAATTTCAAGCTCATAAAAACTCTCTCCGACCCCACTCAGTGGATTTTTATCAACCTTGAGTCCATCGAGCATAAAACCAAGAATAGGCTTACACTTACCGCTACACGCACCATAAAACTCACCATCACGACGAATAATACTTCTGGGTGATTCGCCCACCCAAAACTCACCAACACATAAAGGGGTAAGAGAATGCTGATAAGCGTAATTTAGCATCTTAGGCATGGCGCAATCACCTGCACCTGAAGGGGCAATGCCGCTAGGGGTTGTGCTAAAAATTTCTACCAAGTCACTTTTGTACCCCTTGGCATTAAACACAAGGCATTGGCTAAAAATCCACGCCTGCAACGAATTTGAAAGGAACGTTCTTAGTTGTTTAAGTTCCTTGGTGTTTGTTTGAATTTCAGTTATTTTTTGCGCAATAGCATCTATTTCGCGCTTACTTAAGATTTTAGCCTGCTTGATTTGAGATTTTTGAAATTTGCTTTCTTTGGATAAATCATCAAGCATGTCTATATTTTCAGCCTCGCGCAAGAGTTTTCGCTTGGCTTTACTCTCTTTGTAGACCTGAGTCAAAGCGCCTATCTTCTGTTGCCAGCGCTCGGTGGTTGATCGTAGAGTATTTTGAAGCTCAGTGAGTAGAGACGTATTTTCCTTGTCTGCAATACGTTGGCTGATTTCAATTATTTCTTTGTTCTTCTCTTGATAATACTCGCTTGTGTTGGGATCGAAAATCATTGGGACAAAATAATTCGTATCAATTTGCTCGATAAAACGCCCTGAATACCCCGCCAAAAAGCCCAACTCTCCTTGGCGATTTCGCACAATGAGTACCCCTAGCATTTTCCCCTCTTGAAGAATCGAACGCAATCGTCCGTGAGCGTTCACAAAGCTAGTTAACTGTTCCTTGGCAAGTAGTACAAGCGGGTGAGGCTCATAATTAAAGGGATTAGTAAAACACTCAGGCAGAGGTGTTTCATTCGTGTTTTGCGTGAATCTATGGAAAAATATGCTCATAAAAAAGGGATGGCAACATAAGTTTGCCATCCCAAAAGTAGGAATTATTTTCTAAAGCGTGAAATTCACGCTTGTAAAAACTACCAGTTAAGAATTTTCTTGAAGTCAAACTCCTCTGGATTCTTAACGAACATCTGCGCTTGAGTGTAATCGTCCTCAGTGATAGCGTTTAGGATGTTGTTTACAACCATTTTGATCTTAGTAGAGTTAACGTCTACCAAGCGTGGTGGAATTTTACCAGTCTGAGGATCTTGAAGATCATTTAGGTACAAAGGCTTAACGTGACCTTCGGTATCAACAAATACCATACAGCCAGTTGCACCCTCAGAGAATAGCTCATAAACACCCATACCCAACAATGAGCAGTACTCAAGGTCGTAAGCACATGGAGTCTGGCAACGAACCTCGTAACCGATTTCTACTGGACGAGACTTAACAGACACGCCTAGCTCTTGAAGTTTGTTCTCGATCATCTCGTTGAAGATGTGAGCCTTAGACACTTTACCAAGCTCTGGGTGACCGTGATCATCGTAAGAGAATACAACACCTGAGTTCTTGATCTCCTCATCAGATAGAGAGTGGAATACACCCTCAGAGATGATAGCAGCACCGTAGTTCATACCCATAATCTTACGCTTGATGATAGCAGACACAACCAAGTTAACAATCTTAGCAACCGTGATCTCAGTTTTGTTGAACATCTCAGGAATAACGATCATTGGATAGTGACATGCAGTACCGATACCAAACGCCAAGTGTCCAGCCGAACGACCCATCGCAGCAACGATAAACCAGTTTTCGCTAGTGCGAGCATCGTTATACACTGTGCGACCGATAGTAGAACCTTGATCCATAGCCGATTGGTAACCAAAAGTAGGAGTACTCATAGGAAGTGGAAGGTCGTTATCGATAGTCTTAGGAACGTGGATGTTTGAGATTGGGTAGTTGTGCGCTTGAAGGAATTTCGCAACACGGTTTGCAGTCGATGCAGTGTCATCACCACCAACAGTCACAAGTAGAGTGATGTTGTTCTCAACGAAAAGATCCAAGTTAAAATCGTTCTCGAAGTTAGAGTCAGTTGGTTTGAAACGGCTCATTTTCAAGAAAGAACCACCACGGTTGAAGATATCATCAGCCAACATAAAGTCGATGTCAGTTGTGCGTGGAGATTTAGTGAAAAGGCTAGCGTAACCTTCGTGTAGACCAACTACACGGTATCCTTTTTGAAGGAAAGTTTTTGCTACAGAACCTACTACTGAGTTCATTCCTGGAGCTGGACCGCCCCCTGTAAGGATTGCAATTGCTTTTTGTGGTTTCATTTTATTATAAATTTTCTTGTGATTTAAAAATAAAAAGGCCTACCACCCCAAAAGGTAGTAAGCCTAAATTTATCTATACAATTATAGTACGTTTACACAGTTAAGGTCTTCGAACGACTGCTTCAAACGAGCAACGATAGACTCCTCACCTTTGCGCAACCAAACGCGTGGATCGTAGTATTTCTTGTTTGGCTTGTCAGAACCCTCTGGGTTACCTAGTTGGCTCTGAAGGTAGCCTTCGTTAGTTACGTAGAACTCACGGATACCATCCCAGAACGCCCACTGCATATCAGTGTCAAGGTTCATTTTGATTGCACCATAGCTGATAGACTCACGGATTTCCTCTTGAGTCGAACCAGAACCACCGTGGAATACGAAGTTAACTGGCTTCTCAGTTGTGTTGTGTTTTTCTTGGATATATTTTTGAGATGCGTCAAGAATCTTAGGATTCAACACAACGTTACCTGGCTTGTATACGCCGTGTACGTTACCAAATGATGCAGCGATAGTGAAGTTAGGAGAAACCGCCATTAGCTTTTCGTAAGCCTCGCATACCTCCTCTGGCTGAGTGTAAAGTTTAGATTGATCAACGTGAGTGTTGTCAACGCCATCCTCTTCGCCACCTGTGATACCAAGTTCGATCTCTAGGGTCATACCCATTTTAGACATACGAGCTAGGTATTTAGCACAAATATCAAGGTTCTCCTCTAGTGACTCCTCCGAAAGGTCGATCATGTGAGAAGAGAAAAGTGGAGTGCCAGTCTCAGCGAAATGCTTCTCTGATGCGTCCAAAAGACCGTCGATCCAAGGCAACAATTTCTTAGCAGCGTGGTCAGTGTGAAGGATCACAGGCACACCGTAAGCCTCTGCCAAAGTGTGAACGTGCTTTGCAGCTGAGATACCACCAAGGATAGCAGTTGCTTGACCTTCACCCTTAAGAGCTTTACCTGCGTAGAAAGCAGCACCACCATTCGATAGCTGGATGATAACTGGAGAGTTAAGCGCAGCTGCTGTCTCCATAACAGCGTTGATTGTGTCAGTACCAGTCACGTTAACGGCTGGAATTGCAAAGCCTTTTTCTTTTGCATAGGCAAATAGTTGTCCTACTTTTTCACCGGTGAGTACACCTGCTGGGAATTTTTTTTCCATCTTGTTTTTGTAAAAATTATGTTGTTTTAGTTGTATTTGATTTTATACAGCGCAAAGGTATAAATTTTGTCTTGAATTTTCTACAATTTCGACAAGAATTTATCGCGAACGACCATAAATCGGTGGTGAACGGCACGCCCTATCTCACCTTTTGAGTCTGAGGCGATGATTTCATACTCGAATTTGCGACCATCTCTATTGGTTAGAGTTGCCACTGCTGATACCTCATCCCCTAGGGGTGTGGCACGAGTGTGGTGTACTTCTATATAGATACCCACGGTTGTTTCGCCCTCTTGCAAATGAGATTGCGCGTCAATCATTGCTGCATTTTCCATCAATGCTACCATTGCTGGTGTTGCGAACACCTCCATATCGCCTGAGCCCATAGAGAGGGCTGTCAAATCTGCTGTTACTTTCATTTAATGATTCTTGATTGTTAGTGTACGTCCTATGTTTAAAACGTTAAATTTAATTATTTTCTAGAGCAAAGGAGCGATTATACGACTGAGTTTGC
Source organism: uncultured Rikenellaceae bacterium (assembly GCA_964371385.1). GTDB lineage: Bacteria > Bacteroidota > Bacteroidia > Bacteroidales > Rikenellaceae > Mucinivorans. Next base: position 53 of record CAYJLY010000035.1, on the reverse strand, counting down.
CATAGCCTCGGCGATGGCATCGCAGGCGGCGAGTTGTTCTTGAGTTGGGCGTC
>CAYJLY010000034.1:0-21787 GCA_964371385.1 uncultured Rikenellaceae bacterium | reverse complement strand
ACTTGCGTTCTTTTAACTCGAACCGCACCTCTGTGGGCGATAGATCGTAAAGACGCTTTGCGTTCCCCTGCGGTATGCACCAGTTAAAGTAAAATCATTGCTCAGTGCGGGCACGCACCACTTTGAGCTAAATGACAAAAGATGCTATGCATCCATAAAAAAATCCAGCTGCCCAAATATGGACGGCTGGATTTTATTTTAAACACTGCTCCTAAAAAAAGCAGCATCATATGCAAGAGAATTACTCTGCTGACTCTTCTGCAACTGGTGCTTCAACAGCAGGAGCTTCTACTTTCGCAGGAGCTTCAGCTGCTTTAGAGCGGCGAGTACGCTTAGCAGGAGCAGCAACTTTCTTCTCAGTTGTGTAAACTGTATTGAAGTCAACTAGCTCGATAAAGCACATCTCAGCAGCATCACCCTTACGGAAACCAGTCTTAAGGATACGAGTGTATCCACCTGGACGGTCTGCAATCTTAGGAGCGATCTCACGGAATAGTTCAGTGACTGCTTCTTTTTGCTTAAGGTAAGAGAATACTACGCGACGTGAGTGAGTAGTGTCGTCTTTTGATTTAGTGATTAGTGGCTCAACATAAGTGCGAAGCGCTTTCGCCTTAGCTAGCGTTGTGCTGATGCGCTTGTGCATCAACAGCGAACAAGCCATGTTTGCCATAAGTGCCTTACGGTGTGAGGCTTGACGACCTAGGTGGTTTATTTTTTTTCCGTGTCTCATTTTTGTTTTGTCTGTTTTGTCACTCCATTTACCCGAGGTTCTTTACACTTGGATGACTAATACCCTTAAATCTTAACTAGATCCTTATGATTAGTGTCCTAGCGCTGTTCCCTTGAATACTGAGAGTGGCGGTAAATTAATAATGTGAGATGCTTGCTACTTTGGTGGGTTAACTCTCTTGAAACACTAGTAAACACCCCGCTAAGTTTTGCGGTCCACTTAACTATGCGTTTGAGTTGCCTCCCAGTTGGCACCCTCTCTAAATTATTTGTCTAGTTTATATTTGCTCACGTCCATTCCGAAGCTCAACTCCTTGCGTGCAAGGAACTCATCCAACTCCGAAAGAGATTTCTTACCGAAGTTACGGAATTTGAGTAGGTCAGAGTGAGTAAACTTAACTAGATCACCAAGCGTATCAACTTCAGCTGTTTTCAAACAATTCAAAGCGCGAACTGAAAGATCATGCTCAGTGAGCTTGGTTTTAAGTAATTGACGCATGTGTAGCATATCCTCGTCGAACTCCTCCACTGCAACTTTCTCTTCAACCTCGGCAGTAATTTTCTCGTCTGAGAACAACTGGAAGTGGAAAATAAGAATTTTAGCAGCTTCTTTGAGTGCATCCTTTGGTGCAATAGATCCATCGGTAGTGATCTCAAAAACCAACTTTTCGTAGTCAGTCTTTTGTTCTACACGATAGTTCTCTACACTATACTTCACATTCTTGATTGGAGTGTGAATAGAGTCGATAGGCAGCAAACCGATAGGAGCATTCTCGGGGCGGTTCTCCTCCGAGGGCACATAACCACGACCTTTGCCTATGGTTAGCTCCATTTGGAACTTCACCTCGCTCTGCAAACGACAAATCACCAAATCAGGATTCAAGACCTTGAAACCAGTCATAAAAGTCGATAGGTGACCCGCTGTTAACTCAGTGAGATTAGCCACATTTACTGTTACCTTCTCCGAGTCTTGATCCTCAGTAGTGCGAGCTAGACGCACTTGCTTAAGGTTCAAGATAATTTCGATCATCTCCTCCATAACCCCTTCGATCGAAGCAAACTCGTGATCCACGCCGGCAATCTTCACCGATGTGATGGCATATCCTTCAAGTGAGGATAAAAGAATGCGACGTAGCGCATTTCCGACAGTAAGTCCAAAGCCTGGCTCTAGTGGACGAAATTCAAATCGTCCAAAAGTATCCGTAGACTCCAGCATTATTACTTTGTCGGGTTTCTGAAATGCTAATATAGCCATTATTTATCTGTATTAATAGTTAGGAGTTTAGTTTATATTTAGGGTTAGAATATGGTTCTTTTTGGAAGTGAGTGTACATATCATGCAAGCAAGATTGCACACCCACCCAAAAATGGACTCATAACTACTATTTAGAGTATAGCTCGACGATCAGCTGCTCGTTGATGCTCTCAGGAATTTCACTACGCTCTGGTTTTTGTAGCATTTTGCCACCCATGATTGCGTCGTTCCACTCCAACCAGCTGTAACGGCTAGTGTTCATCGAACCGATAGAGGTAGTGATAACCTCCATAGATTTAGACTTCTCGCGCACTGCGATAACGTCGCCTACTTTCACCATGTAAGATGGGATGTTCAACACCTCACCATTGATAGTGATGTGACGGTGAGACACCAACTGACGTGCTGCTGCACGAGTTGGAGCGATACCTAGACGATAAACAGTGTTATCCAAGCGGCTTTCCAAAAGAACCAAAAGGTTCTCACCGGTGATACCTGAGCGACGTGCTGCCTCCTCGAAAGTGCGGCGGAATTGTTTCTCTAGGATACCATAGATTGCTTTAGCTTTTTGTTTCTCTTTAAGCTGGATGCCATACTCGCTTACTTTCTTACGTTTGCGAGCTAGGCCGTGCTGACCTGATGGATAGTTTTTTCTGTCTAGTACTTTGTCTGCACCGAAGATAGGTTCTCCGAATTTACGTGCGATCTTACTTTTTGGGCCTGTATATCTTGCCATTTTCTATTTTTACGTTTTTTCACGTTATCTCGCCTATAGCCAGAACGTGTGTTTTAATTTTAATTAAATCTTTACTTGCGTGGTTTGCGCCGAGAATCCAAGATTAGACTCTACGACGTGCAGGTGGACGACAACCGTTGTGTGGTAGTGGAGTTACATCGATGATCTCTAGTACCTCGATACCAAGGCCGTGGATAGTACGAACTGCTGACTCACGTCCCGAACCTGGTCCTTTAACATAAACCTTAGTTTTGCGCATACCCAAGTCGTAAGCTACTTTACCGCAGTCTTGAGCTGCTGTTTGAGCTGCATAAGGAGTGTTTTTCTTAGAACCACGGAAACCCATCTTACCAGCCGAGCTCCAAGAGATAACCTCTCCAGATGCGTTGGTGATGGTGATAATCACGTTGTTGAAAGTCGAGTGAACGTGAACTTGACCTTGAAGGTCTACTTTCACTACACGCTTTTTGGTGTTGTTTGATTTTTTTGCCATTTTCTTGTTAAATGTGATTTGTTTCTCCCCAGCCCCTTGCCCTATGCTGCATCTATCTTCCAATTATCTCGGATTAGACTCACACAGAGCGGGCGATAGGTAGAGGAGTTATGATTACTTAGTAGCCTTCTTTTTGTTAGCAACTGTTTTCTTGCGACCCTTACGAGTACGCGCGTTGTTTTTGGTGCTCTGACCGCGAAGAGGAAGACCCAAACGGTGACGGATACCACGGTAACAACCGATGTCCATCAGACGCTTGATATTAAGTTGAACAGTTGAACGAAGTTCACCTTCAACCAAGATACCCTCAGATCCGATAGTTGTACGGATTGCTGCGATTTGATCGTCGTTCCAATCTTTTACTTTGATGTTCTCATCAACGCCAGCTTTCGCTAGAATGTGCGAAGACATGCTGCGACCGATGCCGAAGATGTAAGTTAGGCCGATAACGCCTCTCTTATTTTTAGGTAAGTCTACACCGACTATACGTGCCATATTTTTTTACTTTTTTTGTTAATTTGTTCTAAGGACTCTAAGGTCCTCCGTGGATTTGCCAGAGAATCTCGATTTGGGATCATGCTGGACTTTAAAAGAAACAGTGAGTTTATAAGAAAATTATCCTTGACGCTGCTTAAGCTTAGGGTTTTTCTTACAGATCACATAAAGACGACCTTTGCGGCGTACTATTTTGCAATCTTCGCTTCTTTTTTTGATAGATGCTCTAACTTTCATAGTTTTCGTTTTGTTTGATTTTTTCTCTAAGGGAGGAGTAGGCTATCGAGATTATTTGTAGCGGAACGTGATACGTCCCTTGGTCAAATCATATGGAGACATCTCCACTTTGACTTTGTCACCAGGTAGGATTTTGATATAGTGCAAGCGCATTTTTCCCGAGATATGGGCTGTTAGCACGTGACCATTGTCAAGTTCTACACGGAACATAGCGTTTGAGAGTGCCTCAATTACTGTACCATCTTTTTCGATTGCGTTTTGTTTTGCCATCCTTTAGTTTTGTCTTTTTGTAGTAGTTTTCATCTATCTCTTTTTCTCGGGAGATTATCCCCAAAGCTCAGGTACGTATGAAAGTACCTCTGCTCCCTCTTTGGTTATTGCCACTGCGTGTTCGAAGTGGGCTGAGGGTTTTCTATCTTGGGTTCGCACCGTCCATCCATCGCTCTCAAAGACAATATTGCGTCTTCCTGAGTTGATCATTGGTTCGATGCAGATCACCAAGCCTTCTGCAATTTTCACACCCGAACCCTTACGTCCATAATTTGGTACTTGTGGTTCTTCATGCATATTGCGTCCTAGGCCATGGCCAACCATTTCTCTAACGACTGTGAATCCATTAAATTCAGCATAGTTTTGAACTGCAAAGGAAACATCGCCAATTCTGTTTCCGACACTGGCAGCTGCGATTCCTTTATTAAGGGCTTTTTTAGTTACATCAAGCAACTTTTGAGTTTGCTGATCGATTTCTCCCACCGTAAAGGTGAAAGCAGAATCTCCACAAAAACCGTTAATAAAAGTTCCACAATCAACAGAAACTATATCGCCATTCTTAAGTGGCACATCGTTTGGAATGCCGTGGACAACCACCTCATTGACCGAAGTACAAAGTGTGGCTGGAAAACCTCCATAACCTTTAAAAGATGGGACTGCTCCATTGTCACGAATAAACTGTTCTGCTATTGCATCCAACTGATTTGTGGTCACGCCCTCTTTGATGTGGCTTTTCAGCTCCAAGAGAGTTTTTCCCACTAGTTGGTTTGCTATTTTAAGCAGCTCGATTTCTTCGCGCGATTTGAGATAAATCATCTTCTAAAAAGATCAGGATGAGTATTACTACTGTTTAAATTGTTGTATTCTTTTTGTAAAGTTACAATGCGTATATTACACTTGACGTCCTTTTAGTCGTCCACCGCTTTGCATCAATCCGTCGTAGTGACGCATTAGAAGATGCGATTCGATCTGTTGTAGAGTGTCGAGAACTACACCCACAAGGATCAAAAGCGAAGTACCACCAAAGAATAGTGCAAATTGACTGTCCATACCTAGCATGTAGGCAAAAACAGGGAGAATAGCCACTACAGCAAGGAAAATCGAACCTGGGAAGGTGATTCTTGTCATAATGGTGTCGAGATACTTGGCAGTGTGTTTTCCAGGTTTGATACCAGGAATAAAACCACCATTACGCTTCATATCATCTGCCATTTGGTTGGTATTGATTGTGATTGCAGTGTAGAAGTAGGTGAAAAGCACCACTAGAATTCCAAACACAAAGTTGTACCAAAAGCCCCAGATATTACTCATCGCAACAGCGAAACCTTGAGTTGACTCAAAGGCTCCTCCCAATAGCGAAGGCAACATCATTAGTGCCTGAGCAAAGATAATTGGCATCACGCCAGCAGCATTAATCTTTAGAGGGATGTATTGGCGTACACCTCCATATTGTTTGTTGCCGACGATTCGTTTAGCGTATTGAACAGGGATCTTGCGTACTGCTTGTACAAGGGCAATAGTTGCCGCAAATACTAGTACCAAAAGCACCATCTCTACGATAAGCATAATAAAGCCACCACCAGATGTAGTAAAACGAGCACCAACCTCAGCAATGAAGGCGTGAGGCAAACGAGCGATAATACCCACCATGATAATTAGCGAAACTCCATTTCCTATACCCTTATCGGTGATCTTCTCGCCCAACCACATCACAAACATAGTACCCGCGATGAGTACTGTGGTTGCACTAGCTAGGAAGAGTGTACTGCTTGGGTTCATAACAAAAGCAGCTGATCCAACACCTGGAAGCGATGGAAGCGAAAGAAGGTAAGCTGGAGCTTGCACCAACAAGATAGCAATGGTCAAATAGCGTGTCCATTGGTTCATCTTGCGACGTCCGCTTTCTCCCTCTTTTTGGAGTTTTTGGAAGTAAGGCACGGCGATTCCCAAAAGTTGAATCACAATCGATGCAGAGATGTAGGGCATGATACCCAGTGCAAAGATTGAGGCATTCGAGAACGCACCTCCCGAGAAGATATCTAGTAGACCTAGGATGCCACTCTGCGCTGAATCGGGCGTAGTGGTTGCACCTAGAGCCTCTGGGTTGATTCCTGGTAGTACCACGAAACTACCCAAACGGTAGATAAGCAATATTCCAAGAGTGTAGAGGATGCGCTTGCGCAGGTCCTCTATCTTGAAAATGTTGCGTATTGTTTCAATAAATTTTTTCATACTTGAATTTTGCTTAGCCACCCTTTAAATGGTGACTTTCAATTAGAGTGTAGTTGCGCTACCACCTTTAGCCTCAATTGCAGCGATTGCAGATTTGCTGAAAGCGTTAGCTGTAACGTTTACTGTTTGTGTTAGCTCACCATTACCTAGTACTTTAACCACGTCATTCTTCGAGGTAAGACCCGCAGCGTGTAGCTCAGCAAGACCGATAGTAGTAACGCCAGTTTTGCTAGCCAAAGCCTCGATCATATCAAGGTTGATTGCTTTGAAATATACTTTGTTGATATTGGTGAAACCGAATTTAGGTAGACGGCGGTGAAGTGGCATCTGACCACCCTCGAAACCACGCTTACGTGAGTAACCAGAGCGAGACTGAGCACCTTTGTGACCACGTGTTGATGTACCTCCACGTCCTGAACCTTGTCCACGACCGATTCGTTTTTCTGAGTGGGTTGAACCACTAGCTGGTTTTAGATTTGAAAGATTCATTATTTTACTTCTTCTACTTTTACAAGGTGTTTAACGACTGTAATCATGCCATCAGTTGCGGCATTTTTGGGCTGTACTACGGTTTGGTAGTTTTTCTTCAGACCCAGCGCATCAAGAGTAGCCTTTTGAACTTTGGTAGCTCCGATGCGGCTTTTGGTTTGTGTTATTTGAAGTTTCATTGTTGTTTGTTGTAGTTTTTCTCCGTGCCTCCATTGTACAGCTTAACTGCGTATACATAGTTAAGGCAACTGGTTTTACTTATAAAAGTTGGATTAACCCTTAAAAACTTTCTCAAGTGACACACCGCGAGCTGCAGCAACAGTATATGCGTCGCGAAGCTGAGATAGTGCTAGGAAAGTAGCCTTCACAAGGTTGTGAGGGTTTGAAGAACCTTTACTTTTTGCAAGTACGTTGTGGATACCCACTGACTCTAGTACCGCACGCATCGCACCACCGGCGATAACTCCAGTACCCTTTGCAGCAGGACGAAGCAACACTTGAGATCCGCTAAAACGAGCCTCTTGCTCGTGAGGGATAGTTGCGTTCAACACAGGAACTTTGATAAGGTTTTTCTTTGCGTCCTCAATACCCTTAGCGATTGCCGAGGTTACCTCCGATGCTTTACCAAGGCCGTAGCCCACTACTCCATTTTCGTTACCTACAACCACAATTGCCGAAAAGCTAAAGGTGCGACCCCCTTTGGTCACTTTGGTAACTCTCTGGATGCTTACCAAGCGATCTTTTAGTTCGATGTCGCTGGTTTTTACTTTTTTGATATCCATTGTTTTCTTTTTTTACTTTTTTTCCTTTGAGGTTTCAATTCATGTGCTTGCTGTCTTAACTTTCAGGCAAACCCATTTAAATCTCCCACCTCAATTGTGGTTTGTTAGAATTTAAGGCCTCCCTCGCGTGCAGCATCTGCAAGAGCTTTCACACGACCGTGGTAAAGGTAACCATTACGGTCGAAAGCAACAGTGGTAATACCAGCAGCAACAGCTTTTTCAGCAACTGCCTTACCAACTAGAGCGGCTTGAGCGATTTTGTTTTGACCTTTTGCAGCCTCAGCGATAGCGGTTTCCATTGAGCTTGCGCTGCAAAGGGTTTGGCCGGTTTTATCGTCGATTAACTGTACGTAGATCTGCTTATTTGAACGGAACACGCTTAGACGTGGCTGTGAGGCAGTTCCGCTGACTACTTTGCGAATGCGCATTTTGATACGTGCGCGACGTGCTATTTTAGTTATCATCTTTTACTTACTTGACTATTTAGAGTTAGCGGATTTACCAGCTTTGCGACGAAGAATCTCGCCAACAAACTTAATACCCTTACCTTTATATGGCTCAGGCTTACGTAGTGAACGTACCTTAGCTGCCACCTGACCTAGGAGTTGCTTGTCGCAGCTCGTAAGTGTTAGGATAGGGTTGTTTTTCTTCTCAGTTACAGCCTCTGCCTTAACCTCGGCTGGGATCATAAGGTGAATATCGTGAGAGTAGCCTAGAGACATCTCGATCACTTGACCTTTTACCTCACACTTGTAACCAACACCCACAAACTCTTGCTTGGTTTGAAAACCCTCGCTAACACCAGTAACCATGTTCTGGATAAGCGCACGGTAAAGACCGTGAAGTGAGCGGTGACGTGGTTGATCAGTTGGGCGAGTAACTGCGATTTGACCATCTTCGAAAGCAATTTTGATCTCTGGATCAACTTTTTGTGATAGTTCGCCTTTTGGTCCTTTCACTGCAATGGTGTTATCCTTTGCGATAGTCACAGTGACTGTTGAAGGGACAATTACGGGATTTTTTCCGATTCTTGACATTTTTGTTTTGTTGTTTGACCTAATCTGGGTTTCGCCACATTTTCTTAAATTCGGACAACTTAATCACTTAAGCCACTTAATTCAAGAGTTTTGCACCTTAAATAATTTCACTATCACAGTGAAATTACAGGCACTTTGACGCTCCATACGGTTAATTAAAAAATTAGTAAACGAAGCAAAGTACCTCACCACCAACGTTTTTAGCACGAGCTTCTTTGTCGGTGATAACACCAGCTGAAGTCGAAACGATAGCGACACCTAGGCCGTTAAGTACTCGTGGCATGTTCTGCGCATTAGAGTAGTTACGTAGACCTGGACGCGAAACGCGAGTTAGGTTTTTGATTGCCGCAACTTTAGTCTCAGGATGATACTTTAGAGCGATTTTGATTGTGTTGAAACCTTTCTCGTTCTTGTCGAACTTATAGGCTAGGATATAGCCTTGCTCGTGAAGAATACGAGTGATCTCTTGTTTGATTTTTGAGCCGGGAGCTTCAACCACTTTGTGATTGGCTTTCACCGCGTTCCTGATTCGAGTCAGGAAATCTGCAATTGGATCAGTCATTTTTTTAGCTGAAAATTGATTAAAAAATTATTGTTTAAATTGTTGTCTATCATACAATTACACCCCTACCCAACACCTGTTAAGGCGGGGTATGAGCACACGAGATAGACTGCAAAGGTAGTAACTTTCAGCCAATTAGCAAACTTTTCGAGTAGTTTTTTTAGATTTTTTAGCTGCGCTCCAGCGAGCACACAAGATACTGAGCGAGGGTCACAAACTCCACACTCTCATTAGTTTTCAGAGCATCAATAAAGCGAGCCAGCCTGCGCAAGAGAGCCTCGCCACTGTTACGGCGAATATAGAAAGGCACACGAAACTGAGCATTGCGCAACTGTCCCGAAAACTCCCACGGATGGAAATAAATATTCAGCAGTCCCGTATTATTCAACGCCCTGCGACACAAATATTTATAATACCACAACGGCAAATTATGAAACGACAGCCAAAACAGCGGCAGTCGCATCTTTGGCGACACCGAAGCGGGCAACTCCATCAAGCCCTCGGGGGTACGAAAAGGTAAAATCGGAGCCTTGGAGTTATTATAGCGACCTGGCAAATAGCATGGATTGAGCGAGGAATCCCACTTATAACCGCTCTCGAGCAGCTCACCGTGAGAGACTTCCGCCATTCGAGGAGCGCGATAACCCGTAACGCTTTGCCCCGAGATTTGCTCTAGGATTTCACGCGCCTTGAGGAGATCTCCTTTCTCGAATTTACTGTGGTGCAGACCATGCGATTCGACTTGGTGCCCTTCGGCGACTATGCGTTTGATAAGAAGAGGCGCTTGTTGGGCAAAAAAAGCTGTACAAAAGAAAGTCGCCTTCACACCCAGACCCGCAAGTAGATCCAAAACCGAAGAAAGTCCTTCACTGGAAACCTCAATTTGGCGAACCGTCGAGATGGGCACCCCATACTCTCTGGGCAGGTCAAATTCCTCGACATCGAAGCTAAGGGCAACGTATTTCTTTTGCATAGTCTCTTTCATGGTTTTCTTAAGGTTCTTGATTTACATCTTTGAATTAAAACTTCCATCTAGGATTGGCAGGCTCGGTATATTCATTTTTCATGATCTCGCGAATCTGAGCAACAATCTCGGGATATTTATCCGCTACATTATTTAGCTCTTGTATGTCGTTTTCCAGATCGAACAATTGGATTTCGCTACCCTCTTGGCGTGCATTTTCTATAAGCCCTTTCCACTTACCCATACGAACAGCACGAGAGCCCGACCCTTCAGGGTGAGCCCAAAACAGAGATTCATGCTCGGCTTGCGTCTCGCCTAAGATTTCAGGCAAAAAGCTAATACCGTCTGTATCGGCAATAGCCTCTGCTCCAACAATTTCAGCCATTGTCGGTAACACATCCCAAAAAGCACATACGTGATCGGACACCCTCCTCTCACTTATAACATTTGGCCAGCTAACTATCATAGGAACACGGATACCACCTTCATGCAGAGATGTTTTTCCCCAACCACGCTCGCTTTTAAATGGACCACCACTATTAAACCAAGGAGATTGAGCACCTCCGTTAAACGTTGGCCCATTGTCCGAGGTGAACACGATCAGGGTGTTATCATAAATGCCATCAGCTTTTAGTTTAGCTACTAATTTGCCCACTTGCTCATCGAAGTGACTAATCATCGCAGCATAGCTAGCACGAGGATAGCGCACGGGGAGATAATCCAATTCACCCAGATACGGTTCTTCATCGGCACCGAATTTTTCGAGATAATAATCAACCCACTCCTTGGGTGCTTGAAGCGGCACATGAGGAATTGGGGTTGTCCACATCAAAAAGAAGGGTTTATCCTTGTTATCATCAACAAAATCCACCACCTCATCAAACATCAAATCACTTGAGTACTCCTTGCGCGAGAATTGAGCATAGGAGGCTTCGTCGTATTTATCCGCCCCCTTCTCTAGTTTGGCGTGAGGGTGGAGCACAGGCGCATTATCAAGATATTCACGAACCTCATTGCGATACAGGAACATCGGGTAGAAAGTATGGGCCTGACGCTGGCAGTTATAGCCATAGAAGAAATCAAAACCCATTTTATTTGGTGTTGACTCAGAGCCTGGGTAGCCCAAACCCCATTTACCTATCATGGCTGTTTGGTAGCCTGCATCCTGCATAAGATGGCCTAGGGTACGAGTCCCTTTGGGCATAGGATATTGCCCCTCTAGGGTCGAATCGGCAAGCATAGCATCATGATTCCACACCTCGCCTCGCTCATCCATCTCGTCATTTCCTCGAACAATAGAGTGACCCGTGTGTTTGCCCGTGAGAAGCACACAACGCGAAGGCCCAGAAACAGGAGCACCCGCATAGCTCTGAGTAAAGCGAATGCCACTAGATGCCAAAGCATCTATATTGGGGGTTTCAATCAACTTTTGACCATAAGAGCCCAAGTCTCCATAACCCATATCATCCATCAGGATATAGACCACGTTTGGCTTGTGAGCCCCTTGAGGTAGGCGTCCCTTTTTGGCGTTTTCGCCACAGGCTGAGCTTACTAAAAGAGTTCCCGTAAGGATAGGAAATGTTTTGATTAGGGTTTTCATAAAAATATAGATCTTGGGTTAGTCTAATTAAAGGGGTAAGGGGATTTATGCGGTAAAAATAATTCTCGCCAAGTTTTTAAGTTCTGTTCTAATAGTCTTGCCACTCATCCCAGGAAGGTGAACACCCTCGCGTAGGTTAGCAGAGATTTGTTTCATTTCAATATCTGTGCGTTTGGAACACTTGTAAATAAATTCTGTATCGAAAAGGAAACGCTTGACCTTGGTGGTCAAGAATATTTCGCGCCCACGCGAGTTAAATCCTTTCAGGCCACCTTGAGCATCGGGATAGTTCATCCCCAACACTAGCCAATTCACACGCTTTGACATCTTCGAGAGCATCAAACGCACGGGAGATAGTTTCTTATGATAGGTATTATTACGGGCAGCCAACACCACATCTGCCCCACTCTCAAGTTTATCGACCAACTCCACCACGCTCTCTAGGCGATAGGGGAAGTCATAGTCCGTATAGACCACCAGTTCAGAGTTAGTCTGCACCACTCCACTACGCAGAGCCGCTCCCTTGCCTTGGTTGACGGGATTATCAACGATGTGCACATCCTCAAAACGTTCGGCTATCCTTTGGGCTTGGGCTTGAAAGTTACCATTAGAAGAGCCATCATTGCTCAAAAAGAGCACCAAACGATGGCGCGAGAGTTTCTTTTTAAGTTCTTCGAATTTCTCTATCACCACCTTATCCCAATCCAAAGCAGGATTATACACGGGTAGTACTATATCTATATCCGCACGAGTGAGTTCGGGCTTTTGTACTCGCGGCACATCCGAGAGGAAATCGCGGAACACCAGTTGATATATGGTATGCAACCAAACCAAAGCGTAGGGGATAGCCCTAAGAGCGTATTTAAAAATCAGCTCGCGATAAATCTCACGCGGGAACAAATTATTTGCAAAGCTCGCCACACATACCGCAATGAGCAGCGTCCAAGCCAAGGGAGTGCGCTTCCTAAGGGTCACCCACCAAATCCCCACACCAACGGCGGCTATTATGTAGCCACTATTCTCGCTCCCCGAAGAGAAAATCACCACAAATATCATCACAGAGGCGAGCATCACCAGTCTAAACCCGCGAGCTGCAAACTGCCTCCAGCGCAGGTAGCTAAACACAAAGAGCAACACCCCTGCAGCCATTATAGGCAGATCTGAATAGTCGCTCGAGCCGCTCACCTTGCGAAACACTCCCAGCAGCGACACATTTTGATAGAGCTGATCTACTCGTATGTTATTGAGATTCTTATCGGCAATATCCGCAAACCAAGCCGCGTATTGCTCCCACAAATAGGCGGGTTCAACAAAAAGCAGAGGAAGCAGTAGAGCCACAATACTCCACAGTGCCATATAAAAAATAAAACGCCCCTTGCGCTTGACAAAGAAAAAAAACGCCAAACCAACTATTCCATATATCTTGACGAAGGTAGCAATGACTATCAACAATGCAGCCCACCCCTCTTTGCGCCTTTCAATCAGCGCGAACGAGCCCACAAGGATAGCTGCCACAGCTATATTAAACTGCTGCATAGCCCCTGCTGTAAACAGGTCATTAATAGATACATACAGCACCAGAACCACGCCCCGTGCATTCAGTGGCAGACTCCTGAGCGCCCACAGCAACAATGCCGACGAGCCCACCACCCACAGCGGCACTGCCATCCATGTAGGCAAATAGGCAAAGGGTGCAATCACAAAAGCAAAGAAAGGCCCATAGTGATTCATGTCGGTATATTCCGAAGGATAGAGCTCATACATAGGAAGTTCGGCAAAGAGATGGTGAGCCACACCACGGAAAACCATAAAATTATTGTAGGCTCCCTCGCCAAGCGAAGTTTTCAAAAGAGCACACACCACCGCAACCACTATCCACAGCACAGCCGCAAAGCGAGGTTTGAGTAATAGGTTTTGTATATGTCGTAGAGTATTCAAGAGTATATGTTCTTAAGATGACTAGGGAGCTTTAGTTTCTCCCGAAAAAAACACTGCAAAGATACACAATTTTTATAAATATATTTATTCACTCCCACCAAAAATACAGCAAAGCGGGATTGCAAACAATTAAGTCACAACACCGCTTTAAATTACTGTATTATAAAATTACATCTTGAAAACTAAATACACCACGAAGTGTAATCAACAAGTCTCCATTTACCGTCTTTTAGTGAAAACTTTGCAGTTCCTCCACAAGCCCCACCATCGGTAATCCACTCATATTTCTTGCTGCCATCTTTTTCAGTGGTAAGTTTAGCAACGCCTAGCAACCACTCATCAAAACGATTCTTATTCCAGCTTTCTTTGGTGTAGGGTGTCTTTTCTTCGTTACCCGCCTCATCAATGTAAACACTGCCTCCAAAGGGAAAAGTAATGCGAGTGAGCTGAAAAGCATAATCTTTTGCAAACTTTTTAATAAAGACACTAAAATCTTCTTTTTGAGTTGCACTTGTTTGAGTCTGCGCCTGTGTAGTAGACGTTGCAAGACTTAGCGTTGCCCCCATCATTAGCAGGCAAAGCGAAAGAGAGAATAGTTTTTTCATACTTTTAATTATTTTAAGATTAGTTAGTTTCCACAAATATAACTATTTATTTATAAAATAACAAAAAAGACTCCCCGCTTGCACCCTACAAAAAAAACCTGCTCCATCGCATATTTTGCGATGGAGCAGGTTTATACATTTAGATACCAGTGTCACACAATAGGAGTTGTGTCAGTATTAGTCAATGGCGCCACAGGTACTTTGGCGGACGAACCGCACCACACTCCTTACAATCCAAATACAAAGAACGAGGGAATAATATCGGCAGTAACAGTTTTTACAACCTCGCCTTTGTCGTTGTGGCGTGTCACAGATCCAACCGAAGAATAATCGCCAGCATCCGACACATAGATATCGCCATTGAAAGGATTTACCCCAAGACCATTTAGCGCAGTTGAGCTAGAGGTGATCAGAGGAGTCGCAGGCAGCGAGCTAGAGGTGATAGGCATAGTGAACACACCACCTTGGGCTGTCGAACCCCATGGAGCAGGATCGAGCCAATAAAGCTGGGTACCACCACCCGAGATTTGAAGTTTCTTAGGAGCACGAGCAACATCCGCAAAAGTCATAGTCGCCTCAACGCTCATAGAGCTAACATTGATACGAGTAAGCGCACCTGCAGTACTTTTCATCCATGTAGTAGTGTCATAACCACCGCCGCTAAGTGTCCAAAGTTTGCCATTAGCATCAAAGACCATAGTATTGGGTTGATCGGCAACAGTGGCAGTTGCAACCACGTTGTTGGTGCGAGGATCGATCTTTAGGATGCGATTATCGTAGCTCCACGCATTGGCGTAGATGTAGCCATCGCGATATAGTAATTGCTCAGAGGTCGCCCCTAGCTCTATGGTTCCAATAGTCTCATAAGAGACGGGATCAACGACGGTCAGTTTAGTGTCGTACAAGTCCGAAATAAATAGCTTACCTTCGGCATGAAGAATATAGCGAGGTGAAGTAAGACCCGAGATAGTTGCAACATAATCAAACGACAAGGCATTTGCAACAATCACCGTCGATGAACCGTTCATCACAAAATAGATATAGCCATTAGAGACCATAGCCGAATTGAGAACATCTCCCAAAGGGAAATTATTAACCTTATAATAGGTTTGATTCTCGATACTATCTCCATCTGGCGAATAGAGCGACACAGAGGCATTGTTTTTATTGAAACCGCCCTCATTGCCCACAACGATCTTACCACCGGTGAGGGTTGGAATCATGTCGTCGGCTTTTTGATTACATCCGATAAGTGTAGCTAGAAATAGCGTTAGGATTAAAAATTTTCTCATCATTGTTTTTTTGTTTAATTGTTTATTTTGGTTTAATTATTTTGTCCTAGA
Source organism: uncultured Rikenellaceae bacterium (assembly GCA_964371385.1). Taxonomy (GTDB): domain Bacteria; phylum Bacteroidota; class Bacteroidia; order Bacteroidales; family Rikenellaceae; genus Mucinivorans. The sequence continues at coordinate 6,020 of CAYJLY010000034.1, read as the reverse complement.
AATTATAACGCAGTGAAAGCCTGTATCCCCTGGGGGGCATGGGTCGCCACAGCACCGACTGGTAGTATTCGTTGAAAAGATTATCAACGCTCACAAACACATCCAAGCCCTGCCAACTGTAACCAAGAGTGATGTCAGAGATGAGGTAAGCTGGCAGAGAGTGGCGTGTTGCGTTATTGGTGGAGGTGGTAAACCTCTCGCCCATTAAAGTCTCTTTAAAGGCGGCATATAAATTTTTATATCCAAGGGTGAGTTGAGCCGACGCCTTGTGAATGGGGGTGTAGATTAGCTGTTTGCCAAGTATTGGGTCGTTGTCATTATATGAACTCTCGTTGGTGGCACGAGTATAGGCATAATTAGCAGAGAGATGTGCCCTGAAATCACCACTTTGATAGCCCACCGAGAGGGCGGCCTCTACCCCACGCGAGAACACCTCTTTGAGATTAGTCGCCATCCAATAATAATAGGTGCTTGGTTGCCACATAATCCAATCGTCCACCCAGCTCAGGTAGCCCGTGAGTTCGCCTCGACAACTCCATAGCCCCGCGCTCTTAGTATATTCTATATTCAAATCGGTTGAAAGACCTTTCTCGGGGCTCAAATCGGGATTCCCTCCCGGGTTCCAATACATATCATTGAGGGTCGGGTTGTGATAATTGCGAGAACCATTAAGTCTTAGCGTCAGAGTAGTGGCGGGACTGTACTCCAATCCAAGCGAGGGTACAAATTGCCCAGGGTTTTCATAGCGAGCAAGCACATAGCCCGTGAGCTTAGGCAATAGGTTTTGATGAAGCGAAATTCCCGCACCATAATAATCTTTCGACGCCCCAAAACTAGTGCTAGCTTTAAGATCCAGATTATCAAGCTGACTATACTCTGCATTGGCAAACACACGCACAAGAGTTTTCTCACCGGCATCCCACTCCAAATTATATCGCCCTTGCAGGTTCGATGAGAGATTGCGGGTATTATAATAGATAATACTCCCTGAATTCACCAGCGTCTCTTGGAAGTAGTTGCTCAGATCGCTCATAAAACCCACCGAAAGCGAACTGCGCACTTTTTTGTTATACCATCTCCAAGTTGCCACAGAGCGCCATTGCGAGAAAGTCTGATCTTCTATGCGACCCAAGCCCAGATAGGAAATAACGGGGGGGATATTGCGGAACATAGAGTGATACCACCCGCTGAGGTCCAAAAAATGATTGCCCCCGAGCTTAAAATTCAAATCCAGCGTTGCGCCCTGCTTTTGATAGCCTGCTCCCTCGAGGCGTTCCACATCGAAAGGTGGCACAGCGGTGTTCACAAAATCATAGTCATTGCGAGCTCGCTCATACAAATACTTCGCCTGCACATGCACCTTATCAGTTGCTCCTCCCAATGAAATCATGCCCTGCTCATAACCCCAGCTTCCCAGCGAACCCACCACCGAACCATAGAACTTCTTACCCCACGAGGGTACTGATTTCAAAATCACACTACCCCCCAGTGCACCCGCTCCCATAGCCAAAGAGCTACCCCCATGGAGAACATCCACACCATCTATCATCCACACTGGCAGCAACGAAAAATCCACATCACCACTAGAGGGATTATTTATCTTGAGTCCATTCCACAGCACCGAAGTATGGGTCGATGACGTACCGCGAAACGAAGCTGTCGCCTCGGCTCCCGCACCCGCTGTCTTTATGTATATAGGTGTATGGGCTTGCAACAGATCGCTAAGGCTCTGGGCGGTGTACTGCGAGAGGGTTTCACTGGTTATATGCGTTGTGGTAAGGCTCTGCTGTGAGCGTTTTTGATGCCCCAGAACATTTACCTCGCGTGCGTTGAGTTTGCCAAGTGTGTCACTTTGATGGATGTCACTTTGAGATTTTAGATTTGCCGCCATGGCACTAGAGCACAACAAAGCAAAACCGACTGCTCCCTGCAGTAGTTTTCGGGTGAGTGATGTAGTAAATGTGATTCTCATTCTTGTCGCGCTACTATTTCAAAAAAATGAAAATGCGCAGACAATTTTGTAAGATTAAAAGTGATTACCCTGCCTTTATGGCTACCCCCTGATTAAAACGAGGGAAGAACTTTCGCTTTTAAACTATCTGCCCATTCTCCGTGGGTTTTAACTAGTTTTTCCTCGTCCAATTAGGCAGGTCTTCTGACTTCTCCTTTTTCTTTTTTCGCGCTCCCTTCCCATCGCACATTTTTTGCGAGACAGTGGTTTTTCGCGCCTATTTCTTGTTTTTTAGTATAGTTAAAAAACAAGCGGAGTTACAGCAGCGGGAACTGTTGCCGATTCTAACGGCATTCCCTCTTATCCTCTTATTGTGATGGTGCCACTCTGAAAAAAAACAGCGAGCACCCAACACTTTAAGAACCGTTGGCGGTATTTTTATATGGCACAAAGGTAAGGTATTTTTTATTAACGATGCAAATTTATTTTTCGCCCATGGCTCTAAAACAATAAAATAGAGCGATTTTACTCGCAAAAAGTTGCATATATAGAATATTTGCCTTACCTTTGCACCTCATATCACTCGGGAAAGCCCCAAGTGAATGAAAGTAACAAATTAATAATCAACACAATCGTAGAATGTACGCAATTGTAGAAATCGCAGGTCAGCAATTCAAAGTGGAAAGCGGTCGCAAGCTCTATGTTCACCGTCTAGCAACCGAAGAGGGCGCTAAAGTGAGCTTCGACAAAGTCCTGTTAATCGAAAACGACGGGAAGGTACAGGTAGGCGCACCTTCAATTCAAGACGCTACCGTGGAGGCAACAGTGCTTCGTCATCTTAAAGATGATAAAGTTATTGTCTTCAAAAAGAAAAGACGCAAGGGATACCGCGTGAAAAACGGTCACCGCCAGTGTCTTACTCAAATTGAAATTAACACTATTAACTGCTAATAATCCAACAAAGAGATGGCACACAAAAAAGGAGTCGGTAGTTCGAAGAACGGCCGCGAGTCAGAATCAAAACGCCTGGGTGTAAAACTATTTGGCGGTCAATTTGCAAAGGCTGGTAACATCATCGTTCGTCAACGTGGCACTGTTCACAATCCAGGCGAGAACGTGGGTATCGGTAAAGATCACACTCTATTTGCTTTGGTTGATGGAACTGTATGTTTCAAGAAAAAAGCCGAAGGCAAATCTTTCGTATCGGTTACTCCAATTTCAGAGTAATTCCTAGCGAAAAACACCTCATTCACTGAGGAAGGCAAAAAAGAATGCACTACATCACACATGTAGTGCATTCTTTTTTTTTCTAATTATGTGAAATATCATAAAAAATTTGCAACTTTGGGGTTACTTTAATAGATCACAAATGGCGACGAGCAAGAAAAAGAATAAAACATCCCGCAAACTAAACAATGATCTGGTGCTACTTGGACTCACACCCTTAGTATTTCTCACGGGCATGTTCACCTATGGAGCACTTTCCATTGGAGATATACTCTGTATTGATGGTCACACATGGATGAACATACACGCCATATCATCGCTAGCGACATACACCTTTGTGGCTCTCCACATTATCGACCATTGGGGGTGGTACAAAAAGAATATTCGCTCTTTCGCTCCAGGTCGTAGACATTTATGGATATTTTCGCTATTATTCTCTCTCACAGCCTTGACTGGCATAGTGATACTGTTTTTCTCGGGGGAAAACTCCTTGGAGTGGCTAATTCACCTTCATGCCATAGTTGGCATAGTGGCAACATATTTTGTAGTACATCACATCATTAAATATTTTTCTGTGCTGCACAAATGGATACAATACAAGAAGAAACAAAAATCAAAAAAACAATGAAAAACATCTGGCAAATCCTCACGATTCTTCTAGCGGCAACCCTCACAACGGTACTAGTCATACAAAGCATCAACACCATAGATAGTGTTAAAACAGATATGGTTGCAGCCGACAAAGATGCTCTTAACATAATTATGAACCGCTCTAGTGTTCGATCCTACACCGATGAGATTATCCCCGAGGATGTGATGGAGAAAATTCTGCGTGCAGGTATGGCTGCCCCCAGCGGAAAAAATATGCAACCTTGGGAACTAATTGTTGTGCGCGACAAAGATATGCTCTACAAACTATCCGAGGCTCAACCCTATGCAGCGGGCAAACTCAACGACGCAACAGCTGCTATTGTCGTATGTGGAAGGCACTCTTTTGACAAAGACGACACAGATGGGTCAATCTACTGGGATGTGGACGCAGCTGCAGTAACTCAAAACATACTATTGGCATCTGAATACTTTGGTGTTGGAGCTGTATGGACAACTACCCACCCCCACCAACATGCCATCGAGGATGTGCGAGCACTACTAGGCATCCCCGATTACATTACACCTCTGTGTATTGTATCTATGGGTTATCCCGACAGTGAAAAAGTAGTCAAAGACAAATGGAAACCATCGAAAGTACACTTCGAGAAGTGGTAAAACTTAGATTTAATCATACGACCACCTTAAATTAACAAAACAATGAAAAAGACTCTATTAACCCTAATGCTTTGCATGGGTGCATTTATTGCAACCATCAACACCTCTCTTGCACAGAGTGCACAAATTCGCTCAATGACAACAACCCACAACGCCGTGATGAATGACATTACGGGCATTAAAATAGGCGTTGAATTTGATGTTTCGGGCATGAATAATGCAACGGGAACTTGCGCTGCATACTTCCATTTTGGCAATGGTGCAATTGTCAAAGATTTCAACAAATCCTACTACGCTATCAATGGACAGGTATCCACGAGTGAAAAATTCACTCCCATCTATGACAACAGCTACTACAAGTCCCTTGAACTCTTTATACCCTACTCAGAGTTACACATGAATCCTGGCACTTATGAACTCTACTACATAATCAACGTTTTCAACCAATACGGCAAGGCGATGGCTGTCTCTGATCCAGTTCGCTTTGAGATTACAGCAAACTAAAATTTCACATTGTCATATTTTCAATACAAAAAATCCAGCTCTTAGGCTTAGAGCTGGATTTTTTGTAACACCAGGGGAAATTACCTCAGATACACAATAGTTATTCCTGCGCCACCTAATTCGACATGTTCATCCTCGAACCTGCGAACTCCATCCATGGTGGTGAGAAAATCTCGGATATGTTGTTTTAAAAGCCCTGTTCCCGTTCCATGGAGGATGCGAACTTCTGATATACCAAACATCAGCGCCTCGTCTATAAATTCCCTAACCAACTCTACTCCATCGGCTCCACGCATACCACGAAGATCTATGCGGGGTTCAAAATTCGCGCGTTTGGCGAGGGTGTCATAACCACTACCCACAACCAAAGTCGAAGCGGAAGGCGCTTTGCGAGCCTCGCCACGACGCACTTCGTCACCGCTGGCAACAGTCAATCGAGACACCTTAACACGAGTGAGCAAAGAGCCAAACTCCACCTGCGCTTGGCCTTTTACTATCTCAACCACTCGACCCACTACGCTCTGTCCCTGCATTTTAACCCACGAGCCAACCTCTATGGGGCGCGGCGCTGCTGACGAGGCTTGGGGGGTATTTGCAGCGTGCTGGGCTTTTTCGTTCTTGCGTTGCGCTTGACGCTCTTTGCGAGCTTTGAGTTGCTCCATCTTGCGAGTGATCTCATCGCTAGGGTCATCTCCGCTTGATAGATCCTCGCGGAACTGCTCGAAATTCCGTCTCACCAGTGCAGTTTTTTCTTTCTGCGCCTGCGCTTCACGTATTTCACGTATGGTTCGCTCTATCTTTTTATTCGCCTCGCTCACAAGAGCAGCAGCCTCGGAGCGAGCCTTGTCAAGGATTTCCGTGCGTTTGGCTTTGAGTTTCTCTAGCTCGTTTTCGTATTGTTCTTGGGTGCGTTCAACGCCTTTTTCAACTTGGCGTATGCGCTCACGCTTATTTTCCCAATAGCGTCTGTCACGCGCTACGTCTTTTAGTTGCTTTTCGATATTCACCTGATCGACACCCACTTTCTCTTGCGCCGAGCGAATAATATCGTGCGAGAGCCCAATCTTGCGAG
>CAYJLY010000033.1:2402-22735 GCA_964371385.1 uncultured Rikenellaceae bacterium | reverse complement strand
GCTTGTGCTTCAAAAGAGGGAAAAGCTTGCGCTGACTGCTCTAAGAAAGAAGGTAAAGCATGTTGTGCGTCGAAAGAAGGCAAGACTTGCGCTGCTAAGAAAGATGGAAAAGCATGTTCATCGAAAGAAGGCAAGACTTGCGCAGATAAAAAAACAAAATCTTGTTGCTCTAGCAAAAAGTAATATCTTTGTATATCGCAAATTCAATAATTAATCAAAATATAAACAACAATTCAAATGAAAAAAACAACGATGTTTGCAGCTCTACTATTCGCTGCGCTAATGGTCTCTTGTGGTGGTAAAGGTGGTGAGAAAACCGCTGATGCTGGATGTGGTGGACACTCACATGGTGCGTGTGCCTCAAAAACAGGCGGCGAAGGATGTGGCAGTGGCGCGTGTGGAGGTGGTGAAACAACATGCCAAAACTCACAAAAAATGAACAAAACAGCTTTCCAAAAGAAGTACACTAACGCCGATTTCTACAAAGATGGCAAATTTCAGCAAGAAGTAGCAGAAAAAGCATTCCGCGAAATGTTTGCTCACTATGGTTACCCTGTAACTCCATTTATGGAGGAGAATTGGTGGTTCACCGATTTCGGTATGGGCGATTTTGAGAACTGCGGTATGGGTGGTATCTTCTGGCACAACAACCCCTCAGATGATTATCTAGCACACGACATTTATCTACTTCCAGGTCAGATGATTCCAGAGCACAAGCACGTGAAGACTGAGTATCCTGCAAAAATGGAGAGCTGGATTGTTGATTATGGTTGGGCTTACAACTACTCTGAGGTAGGCGAGCCAACACCTAACGCTCCTGAGCTTCCAGCATCACAAAAAGCGACCATCAAATCAAAGACTTTCGTAAAGCAAATGCCAAACAACGTTGTAAACCTATCAGACGCAGGTGCTGAAACTTGGCACTTCCTTATCGCTGGAGACGAGGGTGCTATCATCACCGAGTTTGCAAACTACCATGATGGTGCTGGTTTGAAATTCTCGAACCCTGCAGCTAAAATGTAATATCGGATAGCTATCCAATTATTATCATAGCATTCAAGGATGTTGTGTAGAGCATGTTTATTGCTCTACACAATACCCTTTTTAAGACACTAGTTCCTTAAAGAACTTTTAACTAACAACAAAAAACCCTATAACTAATTTAACTTATGAGAACTCTTAGCCACTTCGGCATCCCTACCTCTATCCCTAAAGAAGGTGAAACATACTCTGAGGGAATGAAACTTCATCTAACAGACTACAATAACTCAGCCAATAAAATTGAGTTCCTGCGCTTTGACGCTGACAGCGAAATGCCAGAACTACTAAAAACACACGCACACATTGCCTATATCGTTGACGATATTGATGCTGAAATGGCGGGCAAACCAGTTGTGATGGAGAAAACCGTTCTATCCGATGAGCTAACCATCGCGTTTATCGAGGAGGAGGGTGTTGCAATCGAATTGATGCAAATCACAAAATAATTAAATTTCAATACTTAAGAATATTAATAGACGAGGCGGTGTGAAATTCACTGCGATAGTCGTTTAAATAAAACACAATTATGCAAACAAAATTTATTAACTCAACAGATAACATCACCGCAGAACTTTTGGACGGTTTCGTTGGAGCTTTCCCTCATCAGGTTGCTCTAGGAGCCGAGAATGTTGTGGTTCGTGCGAATGCAAAATCTAAAGACAAGGTAGCAGTGGTTGCCTTTGGTGGTTCGGGACACGAGCCAGCAGTAAGTGGATTCGTTGGTGATGGTATGTTGGACTGCTCGGTGGTGGGCGATATCTTTGCAGCACCAGGTGCTCAGCGTCTTTTCGGTGCGTTGCAGATGTTCCAGCGTGAGGCAGGTATCCTGCTTTTGGTTTTGAACCACTCGGGCGACGTGATGAGCGGTAATATGGCTATGCAACTAGCAGAGCGTATGGGTATTAAAGTAGCATCGATTATGACTCATGACGATATTTCAGCTGGCCTAGATGCTGCGGACGACGATCGTCGAGGTTTGGCTGGTGCAGTTGCTATGTACAAAGTGCTTGGCGCAGCAGCAGACCAAGGGATGTCTCTAGAGGATCTAGTTGAGATGGGTGAGCGCCTTAATAAAAACATTGCAACTCTAGCTGTTGCTATGGGTAGCTGCTCGCATCCACAAAATGGAGCAACCATCACTGAACTTCCTAAGGGAATGATGCAAATCGGTATGGGACAGCACGGTGAAGCAGGTATGGGCGGCTCTCAGGAGCTAGTTTCTGCTGATGAGACTGCAAAATATATGATGGGACAGCTGATGACTAAGATCGGCTACAAGGCGGGTGATAAAGCGGTGCTATATATCAACGGCGTGGGGTCAACCACTCTTATGGAGCAGTTTATCGTTTATCGCGCGGCAGCGAAATGTCTCACAGACGCTGGCGTTGAGATCGTTGATGGTTATGCAGGCGAGATGCTAACCGTTCAGGAGCAATCAGGTTTCCAGATGATTACAGCTAAATTGGACGACGACCACGTGAACTATATCAATAACTACCCCGCGAATGCTCCTTACTGGACACGTCTTGCGAAGTAGTCTAAGCGTTTTATAAGAAGAAATTTAAATACAATAATAATGGATAAACTAACATTAGACGATTTTAAAACTGTCGTTGCTTATGCAACCAAAACAATCACCGAGCGTGGTGAAGAACTCTCAAAGATGGACGCTGCACTAGGTGATGGTGATCACGGTGAGGCTATCGTTACGGCTATGAACGTAGTGAACTCAGAGTGTGGTAAGATCGCAGAATTCAAACAAGGCCTTGGAAATATGGGCTTTGGCGTGATGCTACAAACCAGCGGTTCGACTTCAACCCTGCTAGGAGGTTTGCTTTTGGGTATGGCTGATGCAATCGAAGGTGAAAAAACAGAATTGACCATCGCTGAGGTGACTGCTATGTTTGAGGCAGGAGTTGAGGGTGTTGCTAAAAACACTAAAGCTCAGGTTGGCGATAAAACTATGATGGACGCCTTGATCCCAGCAGTCGAGGCTATGAAAGCCTACTCAGGTGGTGATCTTAAAGAAATGTTTGCTCAAGCAAGCGAAGCTGCACAAAAAGGAGCTGCGGCGACTGTTGATATGGTAGCTAAGTTTGGGCGTGCTCGCAATTTTGGCGAAAAATGTATTGGCCATGTAGATGCAGGCGCAACTTCGTGGGCTATGTTGATTGATAGCTTTGCAAAAGCAATCTAGTCTCTCCCCCCCCCAAAAAAAACTAAAGAACTAAATAATAAAAATCATATAAAAAAAGTTAAAAGAAAATGGCAGATATGGATGGAATCCTTGAGAACAAGGATAAAGATTACGGAATTGGCGTACCAGTAGAAACTAAAGGCTACCACCTTAAAGGAATGGAGGGTTGCGATTGGGGTATTAAGGATAGGATGTCACGCATCTTCCGCCCTTCAACTGGCAAAACAGTTATGCTTGCATTCGACCATGGTTATATCATGGGCCCAACCTCTGGACTAGAGCGTTTGGACCTAGGTATTGTACCACTAATCAAATATGCAGACTCTCTAATGTGTACTCGTGGTTCGCTGCGTTCGGTTGTTCCAGCAGATTCTAACAAGGCAATTTGTCTTCGCTACTCGGCTGGTTCATCTATCCTTACGGAGCTGAACAACGAATGTTTGATCGATCCAGTTGATGCGGTTCGTTTGAACGCTTCGGCAATGGCGGTTATGATCTCTATGGGTGGAACCTACGAGGCTAAGACTATTGAGAACCTAGTTCGCGCTGCTGACTATGGCTACAAATATGGCATCCCAACTATGGGTGTTACGGCTGTTGGTAAGGAAATGGCTCGTGATTCTAAGTATTTCGGTTTGGCATCGCGTGTTGCAGCCGAGAATGGTGCTAACATCGTTAAGACTTATTACTGCGATGGTTTTGCAAAAGTTGTTAATGCGTGTCCAGTGCCTATCGTTATTGCTGGCGGTAAGAAACTTCCAGAACTAGAGGCTCTTGAGTTGTGCTACAATGCTATCAACGAAGGCGCAGCTGGTGTGGATATGGGACGTAACGTATTCCAAAGCGAGGCTCCTGAGGCAATGATTCAGGCGGTTTCGGCTGTGGTTCACGAAGGATTGACTCCTGCTCAAGGTTTTGAAATGTTCAACGACTTGAAGAAGTAGTTTGAAGTCAGATTTATAATACACCAAAAAACGGATGGAACACCAAAGAAGAGTGTTCTATCCGTGGGGGTGTAATAAATTCTGAATTAACCCCAAAAACTTAAATAAAAGAATGAAAAAATTATTAATTTCCGCTTTGACACTCGTTATGAGCCTTGTGGCAGTACGTGCCCAAGATACTGGTGTTTCGGATCAAGCTCTTCAGAGCATGATTTCTGCGAAGAAGGCTATGCTCGGAAATCTCCCCGCGGGGCTACCCTTTGTCTCGGGAGAGTTTAAATTGGGTACTCAACCCCAGTCGGTTGATGTAAACCTTACGGGCTTGGATGAACTGGTACTAGTGGTGTGGGGCACTGCCGATGGCAATGACTACGACCACGCGGTGTGGGCTGATGCAGTACTTGTTGACAAGAATGGAAAAGAGTTCCGTCTGCAAGACCAAAAATTCAAGGTTCGTCAGGTTGATGGTGGATGGATGCGCCTAGGGACTAACTTCGCTGGCAAACCATTTTCGATTGGCTCAAAAACCTATAAGCACGGTATGTTGGCTCACGCTAACTCGCTATTGGTTATCGACTTGAAAGGACGTGATATTGTTCGTTTCAAATCGGATATAGGTATTGATAACGGTAGTGCTAAAGGTTCGGCAGTGTTTAAAGTGTTGCCAACTAGCGGTGCGAACGAAGCAGAGGCTCTTCTATCGCAGGTGCCTTCGGCAAAAAAATTCTGGAGTACCTTCAGTGTGAATGGTTCCGATTGGATGACCTCACCTGGAATGACTGCTGAGGTGTCGGCTATCAAGAATATTGCTGGACAACTAGAGTCTTCGAGCTTTATTGATGGCGAACTCAAAAAAATAGCAGCTCTACCCACAGAGGTTGAGCAACTAAAAGGCTATATGAAACTCCAGGAATCGGCTCTTCGTATTCTCGGAGTTCAAGAGCAACTTCAGTGGCTTAACCCTCGTGCAATCAAAGAAGCTTATGCTGACTTTAGCGCAACTAAAGGCTACAACAAGGCGAAGTATCAACCTCTGATGGACGAGTTGAATAAGATTATGGACAAAGGTTTTGGCGATATTTACAGCGAAAACCAAGCGGCTATCAATGCGGCTATGCGTGCTTTGGAGCTAAAGCGTGAAATCCTATTTAGCAATCCTGCGTTGGATTTTGATAAGATTCTTATCACTCGTTTTGGTCTAGGCAAATCTGCTCGCTCGGCTGGTGCTCAAGCTTTGGGTATGCCTCCAGCAAACTACTCTTCACATATGCAGACTGCACGTCGTGGATATGATTCTGAGATCATCGAGCTGAGTAACCTTCGCGGTGACCAAGTGAAGCGTCGTTCAGTTTATAAAGCCTCAAATGGTGGTCCTATCTCTGAGCCTGAGCTTCACTGGGATGGCGATAGAATCCTATTCTCGGGAACCAACGAAAAGGAGCAATACCAGCTCTACGAAGTGGGTGTGACTGGTGGTGAAGAAGCTAAACGTTTGACCAACTTCACAGAGGATACGGACCTTGAGTTCTTTGATGCTACCTATCTGCCAAGTGGTAAGATTGTTACTGCCTCGAACATCTCTTACAATGGTGTACCTTGTGTGAGCGGTTCGGACCACGTGAGTACTTACTCGCTGTTTGATCCCCAGACGGGCGATTTGCGTCGTCTGACTTTTGATCAAGACTGTAACTGGAGTGCCACTACTCTTCAAAACGGTAAGGTAATGTTCACCCGTTGGGAGTACACCGACCTTATGCACTACTATTCTCGTATCGTAATGACTATGAACCCAGATGGTACTGAGCAGAAAGCCTATGTGGGTAGTGGAGCTATGTTCCCTAACTCGACTTTCGATATGAAGCAATTGCCCGAGAATCAAAATCGATTTGTGGGTATTATTTCGGGTCACCACGGTATTGTGCGTAGTGGTCGTATGATTGTTTTTGACCCAACCAAGGCACGTAAGGGTGTCGAGGGTATGGTGTGCGAGATCCTCAAGAGTAAAGAGGAGATAGATGACACTCCAAAGGACTATCTAGTTGATGGAGTGTGGCCTCAGTTTACCACACCTCAGCCTCTGACCGATAACTACTTCCTAGTGTCGGCTAAGCCATCTCCAACATCTCTTTGGGGTATCTATCTTGTGGACGTGTTCGATAATATGACTCTAGTTGCAGAGTACGAGGGCGATGGTCTGATTTGGCCTATCCCTATGCGTGAGACTCCAAAACCAGTGGTTATCCCCGAGAAAGTCCCTATGAAAGTCGCTGGTGCACCTAAGGATGCAACAGTATTTATTCAGGACGTGTACGAGGGCGAAGGTCTTCCAGGTGTGCCTCGTGGTACTGTTAAGGAGTTCCGTGTTATGTCTTATGAGTATGCTTACTGGAATTCTCAATCAGACCATATGAACAATGGTGTTCAGTCGGGTTGGGAGATCAAGCGTGAGTTGGGTCGTGTGCCAGTGAACCCCGATGGTTCGGCTATCTTCAAGATCCCAGCAAACACTCCTATTTCGCTTCAACCGCTAGATTCGACTGGTGCTGCAATTCAGCTGATGCGTAGCTGGTTTGTTGGTATGCCAGGAGAGGTTGTATCGTGTGTGGGTTGTCACGAAGACCAAAATAAGATTGCAAAACCTGTTCGTACTATGGCATCTCAGCAAAAAGCCGCAGAGATCAAAGTTCCAGAGGGTGGTGTTCGCCCATTCACTTTTGAGCGTGAGATTCAGCCTATTCTTGATCGTGCGTGTATCGCATGTCACAATGGCGAGAAACTAGCAGGTGGTGTAGACTATACTAAGGGTCGCAAAAATAGCTTCCGTGGTAAGGACTTTATCCCAGGTCGTATGGACTCTCTAAATGCTTGGGGTCAGCACTACTGGTCGAAGTCATACTTGAGCTTCCACCCTTATTTCTATCGTCAAGGTCCAGAGGCTGAGATGGCAGTGTTGAATCCTTATGAGTACCACGTAGACAACTCAGAGATGATCCAAATGCTTCGCAAGGGTCACCACGGAGTTGAGCTAACGGCTAAGGAATGGGATCGTCTGATTACATGGGTTGACTTTAACCTACCATATGACGGTGTTCAGCGTCACACTCCTCACCATTCTCGCGATGGTAATACCTACAATCAGTATGAGCGTCGTATCGAACTTACCAACAAATACGCACAGAGTGGCGTTGAATGGAAGAACGAATTGGCAGAGTTTGAGAAGTATCTTGCGACTCAACCTAAACCAGAGCCAGTGATGCCACAATATGAGAAACCAAATGTTAAGGAGGTAAAGATGAAAGGTTGGCCTTTCTCTGCTACCGAAGCTAAAGCTATGGTTGAAGGTAAAGCTCCTCGTACGGTTGATCTAGGCGGTGGTGTGAAAATGACCTTCGTTTATATCCCAGCGGGTGAGTATGTTGCAGGTGGCAATGGCCGTGGTGGTCAGGCTCTACCTCGCAAAGTGAAAATCAAGCAAGGTTTCTGGATGGCAGAAAAAGAAGTGAGCAACGAGCAAATGCGTGCTCTACTTCCCGAGCACTCTAGCCGTTATATTGGTATGCAGTGGAAAGACCACACAACTCCAGGTTACTTTGTGGATTCGGCTCACTTTGCAGCAACTAAGGTCAGCCACAATGACGCAATGTTGTTCAACAAGCTACTCTCTGAGCGCTCTGGCGAGCAGGTAACTCTACCAACTGCCGAGCAGTGGGAGTGGGCAGCACGTGCGGGTTCGGACGAGGACTTCTGGTTCGGAAATCTTAACTCAGACTTCACCAAGTATGACAACCTTGCCGACAAGTCACTCGATAAGATGGCAGTAATTGGTGTGGATCCTCAGCCTATGGGTGAAAATAACCCTGCGTTCCGTTTCCAGGCTTACATTCCAAAAGATCGCAGTGTGAACGATGGTAATATGCTGATGACCGCACCAGGCCAGTACGAGGCTAGCCCTTGGGGTCTGTATGACATCAATGGTAATGTTGCTGAATGGACTAATACCCCAGCAACTGGTCAAACTTATGTTGTGAAGGGTGGTTCTTGGTATGACCGTGCTAAGAAAGTGACTGTTGCAGACTCTCGCGAGTTCTTGCCATGGCACGAAGTATGGAACGTAGGTTTCCGTCCTATCATTCTTGACTAAGTTTGCTCTGAGCAAACTTGCTATAAAAACCAAAGCCCAAGTAGAGTAATCTACTTGGGCTTTGGTTTTTTTGTGTAGAGTTCTAACAGAAATTAGAGTCCTAAAGTATTAACTAAAAAGAGTGAATTATATTTTCTGTGCTTATAGCTCGGCGAGGATCGAAATCCATCATAGCGTTCACCAGCATAAACGAAATATAATTCTTGAGGTTGTCAATGCTAACATCCCGTTGCTCTATTATTCCTTCCTCGAGGAGCCTTTCTCGGCAGCTACCTCGAAGCAGACAACTTTTGGGGGTGATCCACTGTGAGCCGTTAAACAAGAGGATATTGCAAAATGAGCTGTCCGTTATCCAACCGTTCTTAACTATCAAAATATCATCAGCCTCCTCCCTAAGATCGTATAGCAGATTGATGGCTGTTCTGTCATTGTATTTTGTGCTGTACTCAATCTCATTGCACTCTATGAGCTTTAGAGTTTTAATCTCAGTGGGCGTGTATGGGGTGATTCGTATATCGCCAAAGCAGTGTTGGTTATAGCTGATTCTGAGTTTGTGCACGCCCTCACTGGGAGTGTCTAATTGCTCGACACGCTCAGTGAGGATGACATGTGAGTGTAGCGCCACGCGCCTTTGATGGTACTCTAGGTGTTGCACCTGTCCCTCTTGACATCTGATACTCTCAAAGAATGGGTACATAGATCTTAGATATTAGTTCGTTGTATTCGCTTTGCGCCTGGCTTCGCGATGTTATTCCACCTCCACTGTGATAGTAATATTCCCCATCACGATCTTTTGCAATAAATCGAATCATTACTGCGCTATCAAAACTCTCGCCATCGAAATAACCCATCACTCCAGTGTAGAATCCACGCTCACCCTTCTCGCATTCACCGATTATGCTCACGGTCTTTGCTTTTGGAGCCCCACAAATACTACCAGCGGGAAGCATAGTGAAAATAATATCCCCAAGTCGACTCTGCCAATTATCGCTAAGGGTTGCCGTGATGTGTGAACTTGTCTGAAAGATGGCGCCCTTTGGTGTGTCTATTTTCTCTACATACCTGAATCTCTCAACTCTAACATCCCTTGCAACCATAGCAAGGTCATTACGCAGCAGATCCACAATGGTGTAATGCTCGTAGAGTTCCTTTGGGTCTTCTATGAGTTTTTGCTGGGCATCGTCAATGTGTGCGCTGATTGTGCCTTTCATAGGGTAGGAGGATATCTCGGAGCCATGTATCTGAATGAAAGTCTCGGGGGAATAGAATACAAACTCCTCGGGGAGCATCATTTTGTATTTAGCCGATGCGCTGTGATATATGCTCTGAAAACTCAGGTCCCCTCCCAAGGCTGTGGCAAAGGTGAGATTCATTAGGTAGCTATCGCCCAATAGTATATGTTTTTTGGCACGCTCAAAACGCTCTACGTACTCTTCTATGGGTATGGCTCCTGGTTTTAAGCTAATGTTATGGTGCTCGACTTTTAGTTTTATACCAAGCTCTTTGCCCAGTTCTTTGCCCTCTATGCTCAGGGAGATGTTGAGCTCTTGGAGATTTTCCATCTCGAAGAAATAACCCTTTTCACCCTTGAAATCTGTCACAAAAACAAAGGGTTCTCCCTTGCAGGCGTGCCCATTGATTAGATTGATTAGTTGTGCTTTATCTAGTTGCTCCATTTCAGGAAATTTTTTAGAACGATCTCTCCTTGTTGGCTTATATACGATTCGGGATGAAACTGCACCCCAAAAATTTTTAGTCCCCTATTTTCAACAGCCATAATACCCCCATGCTCGTCACGGGCAGTAACTCTGAGTGTTTCGCTTACATCTCCAACCACCCACGAATGATACCTACCAACGCTCATGGTGTCTATGTCTTTAAAAAGCACCGAATTTGAATCGCACATAATTTTGCTCTCAACTCCGTGTAGTGGCTCACAGTAGAGGGTGAGCGAGGAACCAAAATGTTGGCATATAGCTTGATGCCCCAGACAAATACCCAGAATTGGGATCTTCCCCAAATGGTTCTTTAGTAGCGCCTGCATCTGAGGATAATTGTGGGGCAAGGAAGGCCCAGGGGATAGTATCACAGCTTTGTAGCGCTCGATGTTGTGTAGCTCTAAGCAAGAGCTACTCACTACCTCTACTTTCAAAAGGCTTATTCGCCCCAACAGATCAACTATGTTGTAGGTGAAAGAGTCGTTGTTGTCAACCAATAAGATCATGCCCTGCAAAAAAAACTAGTATTAATGGCGGCAAAGGTAGTGATTATTCTGAGATTTTCTTTTAGTGGCGCTCTTGGATGGGGTTTTGCTTGCTTTTTTTGTGGGTTGTCAATAACAATGATAGATTATGCAAAAAAGTCTGTATCTTTGCAGAATCTATGAAAATCCTTGAAAGACTGCAAATAACCGCTATTCGCCAGATGCGCCGCCTCTCCCAGCAGCAACTGTTGCTCATTCTCGCTCTTTTGATCGGAGTGTTGGTGGCTATTGTTGGCGAGGTGCTCAAGAGTTTTATTCACAATGTCGAGTATTTTGTCAATAACTGGCAAACGGCTGCCAATGTCAATTATCTGTATCTTGTGACTCCTGCACTTGGTATCACCTTGGCGTGGCTCTTTGTGCGCTATTGGGTTAAGGATAATATCTCGCACGGGGTGACACGTATTTTCTATGCCATCTCACGTCGAGAGTCTCGGATCAAAAAACATAACTGCTACACCAGCGTTGTGGCATCTTCTGTGACCATAGGCTTCGGGGGGTCGGTGGGAGCCGAGGCACCCATAGTGCTCACGGGAGCGGCCATAGGTTCGAATGTTGGGCAACTTTTGCGTCTTAAATACAGTAATATCACGCTGCTTTTGGGCTGTGGTGCGGCGGCGGCTCTTGCGGCAGTCTACAAGGCACCCATCGCAGGCTTTATTTTTGTTTTGGAGGTGCTGATGCTTGAGTTGACTTTCACCAGCGTTGTCCCTCTGATGATAGCCTCGATTGCAGCGGCTACCACTACCTATCTAATCTCGGACGTAGAACCCTTCTTTGGTTATTATACCACGGGTTTTGACATAGAAAACACTGGCTACTATGTAGTGTTAGCTCTGCTGGCGGGAGTGGTAAGCTATATGTTCTCGACCACCTCGATGAAGATAGAGGGGCTGTTAGGCAAGCTCGGCGCTCCGTGGCGTAAGATACTCTTTGGTTCTATGGGACTGGGGATACTGATCTTTATTTTCCCGCCTCTCTATGGCGAGGGATATATCTCGATAACTAATATTCTAACTGGCGATAATAGCTCTATCTTCGATCACACCCTAATTTATGGTATTCAGGATAATATTTGGGCTGTGATGTTCTACATCGGGGGGTTGGTGTTCTTTAAGGTGGTTGCGGCTGCTTTGACCAACGGCTCGGGTGGAGTAGGGGGTACTTTTGCGCCCTCTCTGTTTGTGGGTGCAATGTTGGGTTTCTTTACCTCGAACCTGCTGAACTATCTCTTTAACCTTGATCTGCCCGTTGCGAACTTCACTCTGGTGGGTATGGCAGCTGTGATGAGTGGGGTGATGAAGGCACCCATGACCTCTATGTTCCTTGTTGCGGAGCTCACGGGTGGATTTGGATTGTTCCTCCCGCTGATGCTAGCCTCGACTGTGAGTTTTGCTTTGAGCTACTATTTTGAGCCCTATTCTATTTACACCAAACGCCTTGCGGCTCGAGGTGAGCTACTCACCCACGACAAGGATCAAAACACGATGCAGTTTTTGGATACTAACAAACTCGTTGAAAATGACTTTTATACCCTGCGTCGTGATGACACTCTATTTGATGTCACTCGTGCGGTCGAAAATAGTAGCCGTAATCTTTTCCCTGTACTGCGTGGCGACGGCCGTTTAGCGGGGATACTCTATCTTGATAATATACGCTCACTGATGTTCCACAGTGAGTACTGGGAGCGCAATGTGATGGAGTTTGTGGAAAAACCTCATGCAACTATCCTTGAGGGTAGCGATGCTCGTGAGGTGGTAGAGCTTTTTGAGCGTTCTCGTGCATGGAATCTCCCTGTGGTCGACGCACAAGGCAAATATGTCGGCTTTATCAGTAAATCTCGATTGCTTACCGCTTATCGTGATCAACTCCGCCAACTAAGCGACCACTAAGGGTCAGAGACCCATTTATGATTTAGCTCTAACTGTGTCTTTGTAAATCCATTGCCAGTACGCCTCGCACCTCTAACTCCGCAACGGAGCAGCTGTCATTTAGTTCCATCTGGTCTTTCCAAGTCCATAGCCTTATCCAAAGTTACACTCATGAGTATAAAATAAAGAGCAAACCCCCATTATGAGGATTTGCTCTTTTTTGGTTTAGAATATCTCTTAAAATCTTACAGAGTTGCAATAGCAGTACATGCTGCCGAGCGGTCTACTTTTTTGATCAATCCGCAAAGTACAGCTCCTGGGCCTAGCTCTGTAAATTCTGTTGCGCCATCTGCCAACATGTTCTGCGAGGTTTGAGTCCAACGAACTGGAGCAGTTAGCTGAGCAATAAGGTTCTCTTTAATTACCTTAGGGTCGGTGTGAGCCTTAGCATCTACGTTTTGGTAGATAGGGCAACGAGGCTCACTGATTTGAGCTTTTTCGATAGCCGCTGCTAACTCTTCGCGAGCAGGCTCCATTAGTGGAGAGTGGAACGCACCACCAACATTTAGCTTCAGAGCACGTTTTGCACCCTTGGCAGTTAGTTCTTCGCATGCTTTGTCAATACCTTCGATCGAACCTGAGATTACAAGCTGACCTGGGCAATTGTAGTTTGCTGCCACAACAACTTCCTCTATGCCTGCGCAAACTTCCTCAACCACTGCGTCCTCAAGACCGAGGATAGCTGCCATGGTTGATGGCTGGATCTCACAAGCCTTTTGCATAGCCATTGCACGCTGGCTCACCAAGCGAAGACCATCCTCAAAGCTCAATGCACCTGCGCTCACAAGAGCCGAAAACTCACCAAGAGAGTGACCTGCAACCATCTCTGGAGCGAAAGCCTCGCCTAGAGATTTTGCCAAGATAACCGAGTGAAGAAAAATAGCAGGTTGAGTAACTTTGGTTTGTTTGAGCTGCTCGTCGGTGCCCTCAAACATGATATCTGTGATGCGGAAGCCAAGAATTTCGTTTGCTTTCTCGAAAAGTTCTTTAGCCTCAGCGTTATTTTCGTATAGGTCTTTACCCATACCAACGAATTGCGCCCCTTGTCCGGGGAAGATAAATGCTTTCATACTGTGTGTTTTGTTATTAGTATTTCTTGATGAGTGCAAATTTAGTAATTTTTTTGTAAACCCCACATTTGCTTTATTTAAAGGGAGATTGTTTTGGTCGATGGTGTTATCTTAAATTTACGTTTGCTACCATCCTCGAGGTGTACAATCAGGGTGTAGGGGGTGTTGGTAGAGGTTTCGATGCTAAGGGTTTTATCGTTGTAGATGAGGTCTGTTTTCACCTGCCCAAAGCGAAGGTTTGTAATGCCGTGTCGTCCGTTTTCCTTTTTTAACCACCATTCAACCTGTTTTTCCAGTGCATCTACTTTGCGAAAACCTAGGATGTTTTCTATGGTCAACGAGATGGGACCCAGTGCCGACCATCCGCAAAAATCGGGACGCGCCCTGCGGCCATGCTCTGTGGAAGGTTCATCACGATCGGGGCTGTAACACTCCCAAATGGTGTGGGGGCTAACCTTGTGATAGGTGCGCAATTGCTTATAGACGATGTCTTTGGCGGTTTTATCTGCGAGAGCATACATGCCGTATTTCTCCAGCGCCTTAATGCCCATATAGGCATGAGGTAGCCAAATGCCTCCTCGCCAATAGTCGCCCGTTTCTCCGTTGAAATCTTTGTCGTCTCGACTGAGCGACACCCACGGACTCGAGCCTCCCATGTATTTATCGCTCTGGAGATATTCGCTCATGCGCTCGGCTTGCTGGGGAGTTGGAATCTCTGCCATCATAACCCAAAATGACGATGGAGTCTTGATTTTTGAGTGACTCTTATCTTTGATGCTTACATCATAGTAGAAACCATCGGTCTGGTTCCAGTAATATTGGTTGATGATATCCTTGGAGTGATTATACTTTTTCATCCACTCTTTAGCTTGCTTTTTCATTCCTTGGCTTTCATACAATCGGCTAATGTAGAGTGCTGAAAGGGCCTGTTGTGCAATGGCGTCCACCCACATAATCTGTTGGTAGCCACCTTGCTCTCGCCCACGTGGAGTGTTGTCCATACCCGATGCACCTCCGTGCCATGCAAAACCAATCAACTCACCCTCGCTGCTAAGGACACGGTCTCTGAAGATGGGATTTGGTGAAATCCGCTGGTCTACATTTCCTATGCTCACTGTGTCGAAGTAGTGATAGTGACGTTGGAGGTATTGTTTCTCTAGGAGCACATGGTTGATTTGAGCTGAGTCGGCAGTGAAAGTGTAGTTATCGTGCTCGACCCATGCAAAAAGGGGTGGATTGTCCCTAAGGTGAATTCTCAGGGCTGGAATCACGTTTTCGTGTATGGGTTGATAGAGGTTCTCAAGGGTTTCTTTCCCCGGGTAGGCCTCGGGAGCATATTTGGAGAACATCACCATAAAACATGCGTCCCAAATCCAAATCTGATCTTCGTAGCAGTTTTCATCCAAATATGGAGTTGCAATCATCCCTTCGGGGCCTTTACGAACCCTTCCAGCTGCAATATCCCAGGTGTCGAGGTAGAGTTTCTCGAGCTGCTTATCGGGGTGAATAATGCGTGGGATATGGCTTTTCCATTCTTTTGCAGCCCAATCCTCGGGGCGCGATGCAGTGTTTGCCTCCTGGGCGGTGGAATATGTTGAAAGTGAGCCCAGTAGAATTGATAGGCTTACAATGGAGAGTAATTTTTTTGTCGTCATAATTGTTTTTAAGTTTATGCAAATATATGATTTTCGCCATTGAAATCCAAGAATATTGTTCGGGTGAAAAATATTTGGAACTTCAACGGAAATACCCTAACTTTGTGATGCTTTCGCTCTATGGGCGAAAAGGCTTATCTTTAAACAATTGAATTATTGGTTTTTTTCAAATGAACTATATTAAATTTTTCGTGGGGCTGTTTTTTACCCTAGTACCTGCGAGTGCTCTCTCGCAGGGGCAGCTACAAGCTCTCACCTACGATCAGGCGTCGGAGATGATGCGCAATGGAAACCAAAAAATCCAAGCCCACCACCACCAAATGCAGGCTCTGCGCTATGACAAAAAAGCGGCATCCGCTCTGCGTTACCCCCAAGTTAACCTCTTGGCGAATTTCACAGCCATGAGCAAGGACATAGGCTTTGATTTCAATGAACTCAAAGGGCCAGTCTCTAGCGAGATAGGCAAATTTATCTCGGCACACCCCACTCTGCAACCTATCATAGAACCCCTCGCCACCTCGCTAATGGGCCTTTCGTGGGGCGGTTTAACTCTTCAGGAGCAGTATATGGGTATTTTGGGTTTGGAGCTTGCTATGCCCATCTATATGGGCGGTAAGATTAATGCTGCAAACAATGCTGCTCGCATAAATATAGAAAAAGGTGAGAATCACTTCAATAAAGAACTAGGTGAGCTAAATGTTGAGCTAGCCACTCGTTATTTTGGACTGAGTCTTGCACAAAGTGCGCTCTCGGTGCGCGAGGAAGTGGTCGAAGGAATACAATTGCACTATGACAATGCACTCTCGCTTGAGCGTAACGGACAGATTGCCAAGGGCGAAAGGCTCTATGCCGAAATGTTCTTAGAGCGAGCTAAGGCCGAGAGAGAAAAATCTCAAGGCGATGTTCACACAACATCACTTGCGTTGGAAAACACCCTCAATTCGCCTGTGGGCTATCGCCCCAGCACCCATATGTTTGTTTTGGGGGAGATTCAACCTTTGGAGTATTACCTTGGCTATGCCATGGAGAATAGCCCTCTGCTGCGTGATGTGGATTTCACAAGAGAGCTTGCAGGCGAAAAACTGCGAGCCGAACGAGCTGATCTGTTACCCCACCTCACAGTGATAGGGGGTGCGAATTTGGCAGACTATCAGGTGACCAACATGTTGCCACGTGCGGCAGTGGGTGTGAATCTTACCTATAAAGTTTTCAACGGACTGGGCAGTGTGAACAAAATGCGCTCCTCGAAGGAAACCATCAAACGAGTGGAGGTGCTCCAAGAAAAAGCCATGGCAGACGTTCAGACCCTTCTAACGAAAACCTACAATGAGCTCAGTTCCACCTACGCTATGGTCGAGAGCTATAATAAGACCATAGAATTTGCCCAGCAATACCTCTACATAAAAACCCAGGCTTTTAGCCAAGGCGTTGCAACTTCGGCAGATGTGGTGGATGCACAGTTAAACCTAGCCAAAGCCAAAATAGAACAACTACAACATGCCTATAAATGGGATGTTATGCTGGCCGAATTCTTGAGCGTGTGTGGACTATCAGATAGCTTCACCGATTATATCAGCAGCTCCGAGGCTCACAAAATTTCGTATTAAAATATAATAAAATTACATTATAATGAATAAAAAGACAGTAGTTGCAGTAGCGGTGATAGTGACTATCGCAGTTGTGGTGGCATTGGTTGCCATTACAAACGCATTGCGTGGGAGCGAACTGACCCTTATCCAAGGCGAGGTAGATGCCACAGAGTATAAGATTTCTTCCAAACTCGCAGGGCGCATAGATACCATACGTGTGCACCAAGGACAAGAGGTGAAAAAAGGCGAACTTCTCTATGTGATGGCGACCCCAGAAGTGGGTGCAAAACTCGAGCAGGCTCAGGCGGCTCGCACGGCGGCAGCAGCCCAAAAAAGCAAGGTCGATGCAGGTGCTCGCAAACAGATAATAGCAAGCGCGAAGGCGGTGGTTGAAGAAGTACAACTTATGGTTGAGTATGCTCAGAAGAGCTATGATAGAGTGGAGGCGTTGTATCAAGACGGGGTGGTGTCGCTACAAAAACGTGACGAAGTGAAGGTGAATCTCGATGTGGCGAAACAAAAACTACAGATGGCAACCCAACAATACCAAATGGCAAAGGAAGGGGCGCAGTGGGAAGACAAAGTGGCAGCAGGAGCGCTGGTTGATCGCGCTCAAGGGGCAGTCAATGAGGTGGAATCCTATCTTGCGGATGCCTCGCAGCTATCGCCCATAGATGGTGAGATTTCGAGCGTAATTGCTCAAGTGGGGGAATTGGTTTCGACAGGTTATCCCGTAATGACGGTGGTGGATATGCGCAGTGCATGGGTGAGTTTTAATGTGACCGAGAACCTGTTGCCTCAGTTGCCTAAGGGTAAAAAACTCGATGTATATGTACCAGGGCTCGATAAAAATATAGAGCTAGAGATTGTAAGTATATCGGTTGAGGCTGACTATGCCACTTGGAGCTCTACGCGCAGCAAGGGCGGCTTTGATATTCGCACCTTTGAGCTCAGAGCGGTGCCCACTACTAAAGACACAGGTTTGAGGGTTGGTATGACAGTGGTTTACGAACTTCCATCAACTAAATAATAAACACACAGAATCTTGATCGAGGTAATTTACAGAGAGTTTCGCATGTTGTGGGGGCGCAAAAGATTCCTTTTTGGGATGGCTTTGCTGCCCATAGTGAGTTTTGTGTTTCTTTTGGGGCTTTTTGGTGATGGCGAGCTGCGCAATTTGCCCATAGCTGTGGTGGATCAAGACCAATCGCAGCTATCTCGCCACTATGTCTCGATGCTCGATGCAACGGCAGGGTTGGAGGTTGATTTCGAGCCACAGAGCCTGCTGGATGCACAGCGCTTGATTGAAAAGGGCGATGCCTACGGGGTGTTGATTATTCCTCGAGGGATGCAGAGCGATATTTATAGTTTAAAGAAGGTCTATCCACAGATTTTTATCAATAGTACGCGCATACTCAATGCCTCGCTGGTGTATAAAGATATGGCGATGGTCTCGCAAACTCTCGCTACGGGTATAGAGCTACAAATGCTCGAAAAACAAGGCTACACTGCCTCGCAGGCCATGCAGATGGCTCTTCCTATCTACTACGAAAAACACGTTCTGTTTAATCCCTACACCTCCTATCCCTACTACTTGGTGGGACCCTTTAATCTGATTATGTTGCTGATTTTTGTGGCTCTCTCGAGCGTCTATACCCTTGGGATGGAACGCCGCGAGGGAACTTACCAGCAATGGATGGCGCTCGCTGGAGGATCTCCCTTTAGGGCTTTGGTGGGCAAACTCCTACCCTATACGCTCTACTATTTTGTGATTTTGGTGCTGAGTAATTTCTATATGTATGGCGTGGCGCAGTATCCTCTGGAGGGTAGTGTGGTGTTACTTACGTTACTCTCGCTCTTTGTTATTATTGCCTATCAGATGCTCTCGCTTGTTATTTTTGTGGCGCTAAAATCCATGCTCAGCGCCATGTCGGTGAGTGCGGCTGTGGCTACTATGTCCTTTACCATGGGAGGACTTACCTTCCCGCTGCTGGCGATGCATCGCCCTATCTACTACGTGGCGCATATGTTCCCTTTTACTCACTACTTGAAAGGGTATATCGATGTGATGCGAGGAGCGCAATGGTGGTTTTCGCTCGATAATTTGGCGATACTATTGGTGTATATCGCAGTGGGAATACTGGTCACCCCCAAACTCTTTAGACTCTTGGGCGAGAGGGAAGAAATGAAACTGGGAATAGGTGGAAAATAAACGCGACTTATGAGAAAATTCCTTAGCGACATAAAACAGAGCTTTGTGAGCGAGGCTCGCATCGTGCTACATGATTTTAGTATTTTTCTAGTGGCATCGGCTGCCATACTGATCTATGGCATGATCTACACCTATGCCTATTCGCCCGAGGTGTTGGAGCAAGTGCCAGCAGTGGTGGTGGATATGGATAATAGTTCCAAGAGCCGTGAATTTATACGCGCCATCGAGGCATCCCCTGCCATAGAGATAGTCTCTCGTGCATCAAACCTCGCCACCGCCAAAGGGGAACTCCTTGAGAGAGAGGCGTATGCTATACTTTATATTCAAAAGGATTTCCAGAAGAATCTACTCACCAACCAAACCGCTTATTTTAGCTCTTATAGTGATGCGAGTTACTTCCTTGCCTATAAGCAATTTTTTATGGCGACCAATGCGGTGATGATGGATTTCAATAAACAAATTAAACTCCAGCGCTATGAGCTCGGGGGAGCGAGTGCGCCTCAGGCCCAGTTTCTGAGCCAGCCTGTTGGCTATTCCTCTAGTTTTCTGTATAATCACTCTCAGGGCTATGGTTCTTTTGTGATGCCTGCTATTTTGATTCTTATCATCCAACAAACTGTCTTGATGGCGTGTGGGATGGCGTGGGGTAAGGTTTCGCAATATAAAGCACGCCGATTGATGCTCTATGCCCATTGTGGCCGTAGGCGTAGTGCTGTGGGGCTAGTGTTGGGGCGTTCGCTTTACTATTTTTTGAGTAATATTTTCACTTGGGCAGTGGTTGTTGCTGGGATATTTCCACTGTTTGACTTGGTCGATAATGGGCAAGTGGTAGAGCTTATGATATTTATTGTACCCTATGTTCTTAGCTCAGCTTTTATAGGGGTGTTTATTTCTAGCTTTTTCAAACAGAGTGAATCATCGCTGTTGTATATATTTTTCACCTCTATTCCCTTCTTGTTCCTATCTGGTATATCATGGCCAGTGGATGGGATGCCTGAGTTTCTAGTATGGCTTTCATGGCTTATTCCTAGTACCTCGGCTATCGAAGGTTATGTGGCTCTGGAGAGTGTTGGAGCCAGCTTCGAAGATGTGTTGAACCAGTGGAACACGCTGTGGGTGCTGACCCTTGTAGGCTTCGTTGCTGCCACTTGGAGGTATTCAATTATTAAAACGAAGTAATTCTATCTGTACCAGCTCGGTACTTACAATCATTTAGTTCTCCCTGGTGGGGTCAAAGATCCGTTTATCATTTAGCTCGACTGTGTCTTTACCTATTGCTGCTACGGCTCG
>CAYJLY010000033.1:0-2302 GCA_964371385.1 uncultured Rikenellaceae bacterium | reverse complement strand
CCCAAAAAGATAGCCATGCACACAGCCTACAAACAATGCACCCCCGAGAATATTACCCAAAGTAGCAGGGATAAGATTGCTGGTGAATAGCTCGCTCACGCTAATATCTGCGCCCTGAAACATAGCCATAGGGATAAAGAACATATTGGCGATACTGTGCTCATAGCCCAGCGATACGAATGCAAATATAGGCAGCCATAGCGTAGCAATTCGACCCATAATGGTATCTGAGGAGTACGCCATCCATACAGCCAAACAAACAAACCAGTTAGCAGCCACTCCCTTTAGGAATGTGACACCAAAAGTATTCGAGCATTTCGCCATTGCCACACTTTCCAAGCCCTCGCGCATAGGCTCACTATCCAAAACTCCTGTTAGATGGACAAACAAATAGGCAAAGAAGAGAGTTCCACAAAAATTTCCGATCCAAACCAAGCCCCAGTTTCGAAGAAGAGCCCCCACACCAATGCGGCGTGTCATCACGGCTGGAAGCAGCGAGGCAGTGTTGCCTGTGAATAGATCGGCACCAAGGATAATAATTAGAATAAGCCCAAGCGGGAAAGTCGCCGCCATAAATATTTTATTTAGAGCATAATTGCCCTCTGATATTGCCTCGAAACCAAAGCCACTCATTATCGAGAGCGTTGCACCCATAGATAAATATGCGCCTGCAAGCATGCTAAGTATTAGGACTTTAGGCAGTGGGTAGCTGCACTTTTTTTTGGCGATAGAATATGTAAATTCGACTACTTCGTTGGGGCTTTTCATAGTGTTTTTTATTTTAAAAAGTTTTGCAAATATATACAAAAAGAGGGATACTTGCAAAATCTGCAAATTATCCCTCTTTTTTTACAAAGCGAACCCTGTATACTAATAGCTAAATTGAGTTACAGGCCGAACTTGAATCGCACCACCATAGCCTGCTCCGGTAGCATAACTTAGATTTGGGGTTTTGTAAAATGTACTAGTATATATTTGGGATGATGCAAATGAGTATGAATCTGCGGCATCTTTATTTCTATTTGTGCGTACAAATATTCCTCCGTAGTTTTCTTTTCCCGTTCGCATCTTACCGTTTCCACTGGTTCTATAACCAACAAAGTAGAATCTCGCAAATCCTCTATAGACGTTTGCTGTACTCATAGGCCAAGGGGTGTCGTAGTATACTGTTGAGTTTGCAGCGAAATTGGAGAAAGTGTAGTATGAAGGAGTCATAAACCCTAGTGGTGAAGGATCGAAGAGTGATTTTTTATTGTAGTTTGCTGAACTTACACTAACATCTAAGCTAACATCATAGAGGATATAATTAAGTTTACCCACCACCTTAGTATTATGTAGCCACGTACCATAGGTTACAGCTGAAGTAGGCTGAGGTGGTTTGTAGAAATTCTGTGGATTCTGTATCGCAGTTGAGAACGAGACTCTATGAAGAACTACATCAGGATTTTCTGGCCAAAGGCTTCCGTCTGGTTTGAGCGCACCTACACCAGGTAGAGGCATCAGACAGGCCCCAGGGTAACCCAGCCAACCAACAAGTGGGTGTGCAGCAGTTCCCCCTAGCGGGTTCATCACCCCTCCGTGGCCATTATAGGTTGCATCTGAAGCCCCGATGTTTCTGTCCATAATCAACCTGCCAACATTATCTCCGTACGAGGTTGTTCCAGTCCAAGAGGTACCAGCATATCTGTGGAGAGCGGACTCTCTGTGTGGATGTGAATGCTCTGTGACAGTTGTAACGTTTGTGTAGTCATCAAATCCACCATCATAGAATACGCCAGTTTTAGCTAAGTTGTTAGTCTGGTGAGCGCTTACGTATTGTAGAATTGCATTTGGATTGTAGTCTGTGATCCATAGTACGAAGTGCCACAAATTCTTATCCTCTGCCATAGGTTCAATTTTTTTCGTGAGTTCATTGTAACCATCCTCTCCCTTGGGAATGTAGATGGTCACAAGCATAGAGCCGAACATCTGGAAATCTGTTGGTACAACGATAGAGAATCTTTCCTCTCCATTGTTAGCTGTCGCTTTTCGAGGAGTGATTCCACTGTCATAAATACGTTGTGAATCATACCAAGTCACCTTGATGTTCCAATTATAATCAGAGAGCTTAAAACCACTTCCCGGGCCAGTTTCTGTCTTGGTATCGTCTACTTGTTCTGACGTCGCTCCAAAATAGTCATCTTCGTGCATGAATTCTTCAATGCGAGAGGATATAGGAATGAAATAGCGTCGTGTTCTATCTCCCGAGTTAAGTATGTAACAGTTCGAGGTCACTAGTTCTGTGCTTTGTCCCTTGGTGAGT
>CAYJLY010000032.1:0-23524 GCA_964371385.1 uncultured Rikenellaceae bacterium | reverse complement strand
CATTATAGCTCCACCACCAAATTTTGCTGACACCCAACATGGCAGTTTGTCACCGTGTACTCGCCATCAGTGGCCTTGAAACGCACTGTCTTGCCCGCAGGCAGAATGATAGTGCGCGTACCCTTCTCTAGGGTATAGTCAACATCTGAAGTATTATAAACCTCAAGCATAGAATCATCGAATTTCCGCACCTCCATAGAAGCCTTAAACACCTGTGTCAAGAGCTCAGCATCGCCCGCTAATTGACCTGCGAAATACACAAAACTGCGTCTTTTGAACAGGCCTTCCTTAATCGATTCCATATCTTTACTCTTCCCATACACCACCGTCATAGGGCGCAGAGCATCACCATAGTCCACATCAATTAGTCCGTGAACATCCGAATTTCCACAATAGGCGAGGTTGTAGGTATTACACCAATCAAAAGTGATGGGATAATAATCGAAATGATTAAAAACCTCTATGCCGTGAATTTTCCCTTCCTCGATTAGTTTTTGATGCACGGGATAAAGCGTTGATTTGTTGTCGGGCCATCCGGGGTGATTCCACATAATGAAAGCGCCCTGCTCCACTGCCTTGTCGATTGATTCTAGTTCATCTTCAACTGCAATTGCATTGGCATCCTCAATAAAGAGGGCGTTAATGTGCCCAAGAGGTTTATGGCGAGTGATTTCAGTTCCAGAAATTACGATGATTCCTCGATTCTTGGCGTGCTCGGTGGCGATTTTATTAGCCTCGTTCAAATCGCCTAGGACTTTATCCTTGAATGGTCGATACTCAATGTGGTCGGTGATAGCAATTGCATCCAGACCATCTATCCATGCCTCATCAACACGTGCCGTTGGCCAAAGGTAGCCATCCGAGAACACGGTGTGAGTGTGCAGATCGCATTTGATTGGCACGAAGCCTTCGATTTTAGGAAAACGAATCTCCTCTCGCACATTAGCATTAGAAATCCTATCGCCCAAATTCACTATGTCTTGGTTAGAGGTTTGGGCATGCGCCACACTCGAAATTAGCAGCAAGGCGAGGGTGGTGAGCAATAGTGCTCGTGTTGTTTTCATTGTTTGGTTTATTTTGATTTTCATTTTAAATTTGCGCCAAAGCTAATATGAAAATCCCGAAAAAACAACTCCCCACAAAAAAAGGGCTGCTAATATTTTCTTTTAGCAACCCTTTCATACTTGATACAAAATTCTAAATCCTCACCTATTTGGTCATAAATCTAAAGTTATATTCTCCATTATACGACCACACCTGACTGCCTTTTGGAACAATCACTCGACCAGTTTTTTTACCACTCCCCGAGACTTTAACCTCAATCTCTAGGCGTGTAAATTCCCCCTTTTCATAGTCGAAAGTCTCGCCATCATCATCATAGAGGCTGTATGAGCCAGCGCTCTGACCATAGTGACGAATTTCTAAGGGTTGCTTTGTGCCATCGAGTTTAGTTACAGCAGGCATCATAGGCACTATCCCTCCATCGCGAACATACACAGGAATTTTTGAAAGTCCTGGTTCAGCAGTAATGATAGTTCCCTCGCCAGCAAATTCTCCTGTGTAGAAATCATACCATTTGCCTTGAGGCAGGATCACCTGACGGGAAGTCTCGCCAGCAAAAAGTGGCGCTACCATAATATCACGCCCCACCATAAATTGATCTTTCATCTCTTTTTTGGTAGCCATCACATAAGGGTTGTCCGTACCATCCAATTTCCCCTGTTCGCTAACAACAGTCTCTGCCACAAAGTCGGGCTCAAGGTTCATTGCTCGCATTGGAGGAGTGCCATAGAAGGAATAGTCAGCAAAAGCAGTATAGAGGTAAGGGATCAACTGCATACGCAACAAAGAGGCCTCTTGAACTTCTTGTTCGACATCCTCAAAAGTCCAAGGTTTAGTACCATCAGCCCACGCATTAAGCATTGCCAAAGGTGAGAAACAAACCGTTTGCATACGGCGCAACCATTCCTCTGAGCTCTTCGAGGCACGCACTTCGGGCGTCCACAGAACCCCTATGAAAGAGCTATTGATAAGAGCTGTGATAAAATCTCGGTGATTATAGTAGTCATTATACAAAACATAGGGCATAGATGAAGTACCACCATTGCCAGCTCGTACCAAACCATAGGTACGTGTATTGCGTTTGCGGAACATATCATCGGTGAATTTTTGCATCAAAGAGCCGTAGATTTGGCGCATCTGTTCAGCGGCTACTCCCGAAGGAAAAGTGGCAACGTCGGGGAATATCCATTCGTCAAAGCCATCGTTTTCATCCATCTTGAATCCACTCACTCCAATGGCCAATTGATGTTGATCGAAGTGTTGCGATGTTATTTCGACCGCCTCGGGCAGTGTGTAATCGGGGATAATTCCATTCCAAATTGTATGGCTCCCTGAGAGGGGTTTTAGTTTTTCATAAATAGAGCTCTCGGGCGAAACTCCCTCGTTGATCCACAAGTTAGTTTTGATGTGTTTACTATCCATTTTCTCAACAAAGCCTTTTGGATCAGGGTAGCGCCCCGGATCCCATTCATAGGAGCAAGGATAGGCCCAGTCTTGCCATCCAGGCTCAAGACCTATTACCGAAAGTGGGAAATTACGCTTTTCAAACTCCGCTACCTCGGCCTCAACATCCTGTGCAGTGTAAGGAGTCGGAGTTCTTTGCCAAAAGCCAAGTCCCCATTTTGGAGGCAAAACACCTCCTCCATTAAACAAATTAAAGCGGCGAACAACATCGAGCATCGTTTTTCCCGAGAACACCATCACCTCCACTCCTTCGGCGGGCACCAAAAACTCTAGATTATCCGAATAAGGCGCGGGGGTCCAACTCGGATCTGTGGTGCGGTCAATTGGCTGTGGGGCATTTTTACTATCAACCCTATTGCTTGTTCCTGCATACACATCAATATAGCGTGCCGCATTAATGAATGCGCCATAGCCCTTGCTGGAAACAAAAAACGGTACTGGAGCGTGAGTTCTACCATTATCTTGCCCACCGTAATGATCAACATGCAAACGCATGATACGTCCTCGTTGCTCTACAGTCTTGAAATTCAGACCAAGACCAAATATTTTTTCACCCTTATCGAGCTGAAAACGCAAATAAGTCTTACCATCAATCAATTCATAACTAAAATCCTCTTTGGTGATAGGTAGTGGCGCATCATCCATCGCATTAATTACCTCTAGCTTGGGGCTAAGATCTAAAAGGCTGGTTAGATTTAACTTCTCTGGCTGTCCGATAGTCACAGTCCATACACCCGAGGCCTCTTGGTGCCAATTTTCTGCTGGTTTGGGCTGCGACAACACAGGGGTCACAATGGCTGCTAAGAGCAGCGAGCTAAGGATTTTTCTTTTCATATTTAGTTTGTAGGTTTAGGTTCAGAGCTATAACTTTCTGAATATTTAACATCAAAGCTACACATAAAATCTAAAAAAACAAAAGGCTTACCATTATAAAAATGATAAGCCTTTTGAATATTTTGCAGGTTTGCTCTCGCTACAAATCTCGTCCTTCGCAGTTTTCGTAGAATTTGACAAAGGCGTTATTCACTAAACGGTTACCCCCTGGGGTTGGATAATCGCCCGAGAAATACCAGTCGCCAGGGTGATTAGGGCACGCCTGATGCAATCCTTCGATGGTTTGGAAAATCAACTCCACCCCACTTTTGCAATCCGCTGGAGTCACCATCTGAGCGATTTTAGCTGAGATTTGCTCGTCGGTAAATGGCGCATAGATATCCTTAACATGGTTTACAATCTGCTCTTTGGGAAGTCCCACTTGCGCCTTAGATTTTTTATAAGTCTCCTCGATAATACTCTCACGCCCTGTCTCCCTAAGCAGTTCGATGGCGGCATTGAAAGCAATGAACTCACTCATGCTCGACATGTCTATACCATAGCAATCGGGGTAGCGAATCTGGGGCGATGAACTCACAATCACAATCTTGCGAGGTTTCAACCTAGAGAGAATCTTGATGATACTCTGACGCAGGGTAGTTCCTCGCACTATACTATCGTCTATCACCACTATATTGTCTGTCCAGTTTTTAATCACTCCATATGTCACATCATAGACGTGTGCGGCAAGGTCGTTGCGCGAGGTACCCTCGGCAATAAAGGTGCGCA
The DNA here is from genome assembly GCA_964371385.1 of uncultured Rikenellaceae bacterium. Lineage (GTDB taxonomy): Bacteria > Bacteroidota > Bacteroidia > Bacteroidales > Rikenellaceae > Mucinivorans. The sequence goes on along the minus strand of CAYJLY010000032.1, from coordinate 19,396 downwards.
GTTTGATATCTTTGATAGCAATTTTCTCATAACGAACCCTCTGGGCAAGAATCTCTGCTATGCGCTCTGGTGTGGCTTCTTTTTCGGCGGTGATTTGCTCGAATTTCATTTCATTGAGATAACTCTCCATACCCTCAAGCATACCATAATAGGCAGTCTCGGCAGTGTTGGGTATAAATGAGAACACCGTGTTATTGATGTCATAGTCCACTGACTTTAGGATGGGGTGCGTGAGAAGACGTCCCAATGATTTACGCTCTTGGTAGATATCCTTGTCGCTTCCTCGCGAGAAATAAATTCTCTCAAAAGAACAAGGCTTTGGATTATGCGGAGCAAAAGTCTGAGATAGTTTCACCTCTCCCGCACGATTAATAACCATCGATTCGCCCGGTTGAAGCTCCTTGATAGTCTCGATGGGCACATTCAATGCTGTCTGAATCACTGGTCTTTCCGACGCTGCCACCATAATCTCATCATCCATATAGTAGAACGCTGGGCGTATGCCTTGGCGATCGCGGAAAATAAACGAATCTCCGCTACCTGTCGATCCGATAATTGCATAGCCGCCATCCCAATTTTTGGATGCCTTGGCAATAATGCCCTCAATGTCTATATTAGCCTCGACCATTCGGTTAAGTTCAGTTCCATCAGCACACTTTGGTCGATACTCCCTTGTGAGGTTGTCGATATGCTCATCGAGCAAAGCTCCTAGCTGCTCAAGGATAATAAAGGTGTCGGCATTGTGGCGAGGGTGCTGACCATCGGTGGTAATCTCCGAGAGGATTTCGTCCACGTTCGTAAGGTTGAAGTTACCCGCCAAACACAAGTTACGGCTTTTCCAGTTATTGCGACGAAGGAAGGGGTGCACATACGAGAGACCCGAACGCCCCGTTGTGCTATAGCGCAAGTGGCCCATATAGACCTGCCCTAGGAAAGGTGTTTCTGCGCCCTCTATACTCGATTTTTCTACATCGCGATGGATGGTATCGAAAAGCTCGCGGATTGCCCCTGTACCAGTGGCTCTGTGGCGGAAGATGTACTCATTGCCGGGGGTGGCATCTAAGTTCACACAAGCAGCTCCAGCAGCTTCTTGACCGCGGTTGTGCTGTTTTTCCATGATAAGATACAACAGATTCAGTCCATAGAACTGATTGCCGTACTTTTGTTTGTAATACTCAATTGGTTTGCGCAGGCGGATAAGCACCACGCCACATTCGTGTTTGATTTGATCGCTCATTGTTTGTTTTGGTTACACGTGAGTGTCGATGAAGTATAATTCCTAGCTGTTTAGGGGATATGCCGCAAAATTAGTTATAATTTTCTTAATTTTTCACTATTTCATTCCTTTGCTTATTAAAAAACCTTAACTTTGCGTTTGGCGATGGTTTTATAGACGCTGGATTATGGCGGTGTTAAATTTTCGTAAAATTTGCCCCAAACCCCTTATCCCGTAGTATTTATATAGTAACTTTGTCAAAATTGATTAAAAAAAGGGGGGTCTAATTTCTCCCTAAAATACTTGCATTATTTTAAGAGCCCCCCTGCCCTACTTGTCGCACTCTCCCCAAAAACCCAGTAGGAGCATTTCTTATCATAAACACATCGTGTCAAGTAAAAATTAGAAACTGACTTGTTTTTTTTTAATATTTACGATTGGGGAGAAAACAAAACTCCCGCCTAACCTTTTTTTATGAAACACCTTATCAATAACAGAGAACTCAGTTGGTTAGTATTTAACGAGAGAGTGTTGCAAGAGGCGCAAGACAAAAGCGTGCCCCTGATGCAGCGCTTGAGATTTTTGGGTATTTTCTCCAACAATCAAGACGAATTCATCAAAGTGCGTGTGGCTAACATTATCCGTATGGCAGAAAGCCGCATGAAAAACTCCTTCACATTTACGGGTGGTTATTTTGCACCCGAACTATTGGAGAGGGTGAACGAAAAAATAGAGCAATCCCAGAGAATCTTCTCAAGGGTCTACAATGAGATACTCTCAGAGATGGAGGCGGAGAATATTTTTGTTGTCAATGAGCAGCAACTCTCCTGTGAACAAAAGGAATTTTGTCGTAATTATTTCTCGGATGTCATCTCTCCACGCCTAGTGCCATTGATTTTGCGCTCGAAGATAGATATGCCTTTTTTGCAGGATGGCGATATATATTTAGGGGTTCGCATGATGCAACGTACCTCAAGGAGCATGTTTACACGCTATGCTATTATCCGCATCCCAACCTCCTCGGCATGCCCTCGTTTTGTGGTACTCCCATCAAAGGAAGGTCGCCACGAGATAATCTTCATCGATGATATTATACGCCTTTGCTTGGACGAAATATTCTTCATGTTCCGCTACGAAGAAATTGCCGCCTATACATTTAAGTTCCTCAGGGATGCTCTTATGATTATAGACGAGGATTTCTCAAAAAGCACAGCCGAACTAATGGAAGAGGGCATAGAAAATCGTATGCATGGTCGCCCCGTTAGGATGATCTACGATCAGCAGATGCCCAACAATATGCTCCAACAAATAGCCAAGAAACTAGGGCTTCGTTCGCAAGACCGCATTGAACAGGGAGGACGCTATCATCTGATGAAAGATCTAATGAAATTTCCTGCCGTTCGCTCTGACCTCGAGAGCCGACGTAAACCCTCTATCGATCACCCTCAGGTCGATACTTTCTCGAGTATTCTAAAAGTTATCAAGAGCCGTGATCTACTTTTAGCCTATCCCTATCATAGTTTCAAACATGTGATAGACTTCCTACGCGAGGCTGCTATCGACCCCAAGGTCGAGGCCATTTATATTACATTGTATCGTGTGGCAGATCGTTCAAAGGTCGTCAATGCGCTGATTAATGCGGCCAAAAACGGCAAACGAGTGGTGGCACTAGTGGAGCTGATGGCTCGCTTTGACGAGGAGCAAAACATCGAGAACAGCGATTTGCTGCAAAATGCGGGGGTGAAAATTATCCACGGAGCATCGGGACTGAAGGTACACAGCAAGCTGATCTATGTACAACGTCGCGAAGGCAGCTCCCTCACTGGATACAGCTACATAGGCACGGGTAATTTCAACGAGAGCACCGCTAAAATTTATGGTGATTTCGGATTGCTCACCGCCAATGGCAAAATCTCCAGCGAAGTTGAACAGGTATTTTCGTTCCTGCTGAACACCCACAAACGCTTTGACTATGAACACCTCTGGGTATCACCCTACAACCTTAGGGAAAACTTCGTAGCGTGCATAGATCGTGAGATAAAAAATGCCAAGGCAGGCAAAAAAGCATACATCATGGGTAAGTTTAACAGTCTCACAGACGAAAAGATGGTACGCAAATTCTACGAAGCATCCCAGGCGGGTGTCAAAGTACATCTTATTGTTAGGGGGGCGTGTTGTTTGGCGCCCGAAGTGGAGGGCCTCAGCGAGAATATCCGCATCATAAGCATAGTGGATAGCTACTTGGAACATGCTCGACTGTTGATATTCTGCGATGGGGGTAAGGATCACACCTATATAATGAGTGCCGACCCTATGACCCGCAACCTCAACCGCCGTGTGGAGGTGGGAACTCCCATTTTTGATGCCTCAATTCGCAAACAACTAAAAGAGTATTTTCAGATACAATGGTCCGATAATGTTAAGGCGCGTGATCTTCGCAAATTCGGAATAAACAAGTATGTCAAACGCAAAGAGGGCGACAAAGAGGTACGCTCTCAACTTGCACTATTTAAACTATTTAACAAGCAATGAAAAGCGAACTAATTGCAGCAATCGACATAGGTTCTAATGCCATCCGTCTTGTGATATGCGAGGTGGACGGCGAGAGAGGAACCGACAAGAAATTCAAACGTGTGGCTTTTTTGAGAGTCCCCATACGTCTGGGCGAGGACGTCTTCACAGTGGGGGGCATCACTCCCGAGAAACGTGATAGATTGCGCAATGCAATGGTTGGTTTTTCTTATACGATGAAATCCTTTGGCGTTAGCGACTACCGAGCCTGCGCCACCTCTGCCATGCGCGAGGCTATCAACGGAGCAGACGTGGTTCAGGAGATTTATAGGGTTACAGGAGTGTCGATAGATATTATCTCGGGTCAGCTCGAGGCTGACACTATTTTTGCCGCTGGTGGACTGGAGAGGGTGATGGACGCAGGGGGCGCCTATCTGTATGTGGATGTTGGAGGTGGCAGCACAGAGGTTGTGGTCTACTGCGATGGGCAAAAAATTGATTCACGATCGTTCCGCCTGGGGACTGTGCGCATGCTCTCGGGCGCTACTAAAGATAGCGAGATGGAGAGTTTCAAGAAATGGCTCAAGAGCATCTCTACGCAATATTGCCCCCATACCATCATTGGATCGGGGGGCAATATCAACAAAGTGCAAAGGATGCTCGCCAAGAAAGAGGGCGAAACCATTCCCTACACCGAAATTCGCAATCTCTATCGCACACTAAAAGCCATGAGCTATGAACAGCGCATCGAAGAACTTGGACTAAAGACCTATCGTGCGGATGTGATTATCCCTGCGCTAAAGATTTTCACCACCGTTGCAAAGACCTGTGAGATAGACAAAATTGCAGTGCCGCGCGTGGGACTAGCTGATGGTATTATCAGGGAATTGAGCCGTAAACGAATGTAATTCATCCACCGCCTACAACACACATAAAGATCTAACAACAATTTATTCCTTTTGAAGAGAAAAATATGAGAAGTTTCGCAAGCGACAACAATGCCACTGTGCACCCAAATGTAATGCAAGCCATCACCGAGGCCAACTCCAACCATGCCGTTGGCTACGGAGCCGATCCCTGGACCCAAAAAGCAACAGAGCTGTTAAAGGGGGAGTTTGGCGGCAGATGCGAGGTGTTTTTTGTGTTTAATGGCACGGGAGCAAATTCCGTTGCACTGCAAGCTCTCACCCATTCCTTCGATGCTATTATCGCTCCCTCAACTGGACATATTTGCGTGGATGAATGTGGCTCGCCCACTTTTATGACGGGTGCGCGCATATTTGAGGTACCTTGCGCTGATGGCAAACTAACTCCCGCTCTAATAGAGAACCGCATTGTGGGCCAGGGCGTTGTCCATCATTCGCAACCACGAGTGGTGTCTATTTCTCAGTGTACTGAGCTGGGTACCATCTACACCGTTGAGGAGGTACGCGCCATTGCAGATTTGGTTCACTCTCATGGGATGTATCTTCACATGGATGGCGCTAGATTGGCAAATGCGTGTGCGGCCTTGGGCTGTTCGATGCGCGAGGTAACCCTCGACGCTGGAGTAGATATTCTAAGCCTAGGGGGTACCAAAAACGGCATGATGATAGGCGAGGCAGTCATCTCGTTCAAAGAAGAAGTCTCAAAAAACCTTGGGTACATTCGTAAGCAGTCGGCTCAATTATGCTCAAAAATGCGCTTTCTCGCCTGCCAATTTATTCCCTATCTTGAGGATGGTCTATGGCTCGAGAACGCCTCGCACGCCAATGCTATGACAGATGAACTTGCAGGGCAATTGAGCGAGTTTGACTGTGTGCGTTTCACCCAAAAAGTTCAATCGAACGCCATCTTTGCCAAACTCCCCCGAGAGGTAATAGATACTCTAAAAAAGAGCTATTTTTTCTACGAGTGGAATCCCGCGGAATGCGAAGTGAGATTTGTCACTTCATGGGACACGCAACACTCTGATATTAACAACTTTATAACACACCTTAAAACCTGCATTCAGGCTCTTTGATGCCCCGTATTTGCTGGTGTAAATCATGCGGTAATTTAGAATCCGTTTCAATTTGTGACTGGTAAATTTGAAACAGATTCTAATATTTTTGGGCAAGATAAAAATATAGTTTTTTGGTTCGCCAAAAAAGACCTATCTTTGTGGGGTATATTTAAACTTATCTAAAGCCCAATGGAAACAAAAGGTACCCCCGCTCTTGAACAAGAGCAATTCGCAGCGCCACAGACCTCTAGCGAATCTATTAGCGAAACAACCCAAGAGGTAGCCACCCCTCAAGAGACATGCGAGACTCCCCAAGCACAACCAGTGCCAGAAAGTGCACCAGAAAGCGCACCAGCGTGTGCAGGTGAGGGTGAGGCAGAAACTCCTCAATGCGAAGAATCCGCCCCCCAAGAACAGAGCATTCCAGATTACAACGCTCTCTCTCAAGAGGAGCTAGTTGCAACTCTCGAGGAGCTCCTCAAGAGTGAATCTGCCGACAAACTAAAATCGGCTGTCGATCAAATCAAAACCATCTTCTACAAAGTTCTCAACGCTCAAATCGAGACGCAAAAAGCAGAATTCGAAAAAGAGAATCCCGAGGGCGAGTTCAAAGCGGAAGAAAACCCGCTCGAGCAAAAAATCAAATCGCTGATGAGCCAGTATCGCCGCGAACGCGAACAACTCTTCGCCCAAAGCGAACAGGAGAAACAAGCGAACTACGCAGCGAAACTGAGAATAATCGAACAACTCAAAGAACTCACTAACTCTAGCGAGACCATGGGTAGCACTTTCAACACTTTCCGCGAGCTACAAACACAGTGGAAAGAAATTGGAGCTGTACCCGCAAGCCACGTACGCGATCTGTGGGATACCTACAACCACCACACCGAGAATTTCTACAACTACATAAAAATCAACAAGGAACTTCGAGACCTTGACCTCAAAAAAAATCTAGAGCTAAAAACCACTCTATGCCAAGAGGCGGAGGCTCTGCTGGAGGCTGTCTCGGCTGTTAACGCCTTCCATAAGCTACAAAAACTCCACACCGCATGGCGTGAGACTGGCCCTGTGTCGGCAGAGTTCAAGGAGCAACTATGGGAGAGATTCAAACAAGCCAGCTCGCATATCAACAAACGCCACCAAGAGCACTACGACCAAATCAAACAAGAACAACTAAGCAATCTTCAACTAAAAGAAGAGCTCTGTGAGAGAGTCGAGACCATTGCCAAAGCCCAGTACAACGGCAGAGCACAATGGGATACTGCCTCAAACGACATCATCGAGATTCAGAAGGTTTGGAAGAGCATAGGTTTTGCCCCCAAGAAAGATAACACCACTATCTATGAGCGTTTTAGAGCAGCTTGTGATAGTTTCTTCAATGCCAAACGCGAGTTCTTCGAGGGTCAAAAATCTGATTTTGCAGACAACTACCAACTCAAAGTAGACCTTTGTGTTCAGGCCGAAGCGCACACCGAGAATGTGAGCGACTGGAAAGAGGCTACCGATCAGATCATTGCACTTCAAAAGCAATGGAAGACCATAGGCCCAACTTCTCGCAAACATTCAGATGCTGTGTGGAAGCGCTTTAGAGCGGCTTGTGATAAGTTTTTCGATGCAAAAACCAAGCACTTCGAGGAGTCTGACTCGCAGTTTGCCGATAACCTTACTGCAAAACAGGCTATCATCGCCGAACTTGAGGCAATGAATATAGAAAACTCAACTCTCGATGTGCTTAAAGATATCCAAAATCGCTGGGGAGCCATTGGTTTTGTGCCTATCAAACAAAAACAAAGCATTCAAAAACAATACAAGACACTCACCGACAAACTCTACGATGCTATCCGCAGTGGACAGAGCTCTCGTCGCATGGACAACTTCAAAAACCGTGCTCAACAACTTCGTGGTATGGGTGAGGGTAGCATGTCCTCGGAGCGTAAGAATCTACTGAGCAAACAACGCCACTTGGAGACTGAGATTGCGACCCTCGAAAATAATATTGGCTTCTTTGGTAATTCCAAGAATGCGGAGGCTCTAATCAAAGACGTTCAAACCAAGATCCAAAGAGCAAAACAAGAGATAGCCGAAATCAAAGAGAAACTACAACTAATTGAGGACTAAGGCCCTCGCATCACCGATTTTTTAATTTAAGAATAGAGAAAGAGCGAAATTTAAGCTTACACCAAAGAGATAAGAAGACACAATGAAAACAAAGTATATATTTGTGACGGGCGGAGTCGCCTCGTCATTGGGAAAAGGAATTATATCGGCATCACTAGCTCGCCTACTTCAAGCCAGAGGCTACAGCGTAACGATACAAAAACTAGACCCTTACATCAATGTAGACCCCGGAACTCTAAACCCCTATGAACATGGCGAATGTTATGTTACCGAGGATGGTGCTGAGACCGACCTAGACCTTGGGCACTACGAGCGTTTTATGAACCACCCCACCTCGCAGGCTAACAACGTGACCACGGGGCGTATCTACCAAAACGTAATCAACAAAGAACGCAAAGGTGAGTTTCTTGGCAAAACTGTGCAGGTTATCCCTCACATCACTGACGAGATTAAACGCTCCATACAACTCCTTGGACAAAAGGGTGAGTATGACGTGGTTATCACCGAGATCGGAGGTACTGTGGGTGATATCGAATCACTACCCTATATCGAAACAGTGCGCCAACTACGCTATGAACTAGGATTTGGCAACACCATGGTGGTTCACCTCACACTGATTCCTTTTATGAGTGCCAGCGGTGAACTTAAAACCAAACCAACACAACACTCTGTTAAACTTCTGCTAGAGAACGGTTTGCAACCAGATATCTTGGTTCTGCGTACCGAAAAGCAGTTGCCAGCCGACTTGAAACGCAAGGTAGCCCTGTTTTGCAATGTAGAAGCAGACGCAGTGATAGAGTCGATTGACGTTCCAACAATCTATGAAGTACCATTGAAGATGTTGAACCAGAACTTAGATTCTGTGACTCTTCGCAAACTAGGCTTGGATGCAGAGCGCCCAGTGGACCTTGAAAAATGGAGAGAGTTTGTCGACAAGGTAAAAAATCCTCACAGCGAGGTGAATATCGCCTTGGTTGGTAAATACACCGAGCTGCCCGACGCTTATAAATCTATCGCTGAATCGTTTATCCATGCAGGAGCTGAGAACAATGTGAAAGTTCGCCTGAATTATGTTAACTCTGAGAAAGTTAATCCGCAGAGCGTGGGTGAACTACTGGGAGGTCAAAGCGCAATTTTGGTTGCTCCAGGCTTTGGACACCGCGGACTGGATGGCAAAATAGAGGCTGTACGCTATGCTCGTGAGATGGGTGTGCCTTTCTTGGGCATTTGCCTAGGTATGCAATGCGCTGTGATTGAGTTTGCTCGCAATGTATTGGGACTTGCCGAAGCTAACACTGCCGAGAGTGGCTACACTCCCGATCCAGTGATCGATATAATGGAAAGCCAAAAGGGTGTTACCGAAAAAGGTGGCACTATGCGCCTCGGGGCTTATGACTGTCAGTTGATGGAAGGTTCTCGTACGGCTGCGGCCTATGGCTCGACCAACATTTCGGAGCGCCACCGCCACCGCTATGAGTTCAATAGCGAGTATCGTGAGAGATTCGAGGATGCTGGTATGGCTGCGGCGGGGATTAACCCTGCAACTAACCTTGTGGAGGTGGTTGAATTGCCCTCTCACCCATGGTTTGTGGGGGTACAGTATCACCCAGAGTACAAGAGTACGGTGGCAAAACCTCACCCACTATTTGTGGCTTTCGTAGGAGCAGCACTAAAATATCGTGACAAATAATTTAAGCAATCTACACATTTTAAGGAAAAAAGAATAAACACAAAAATATGAATAAGAACACCGTTGTTGCACTACTATTAATAGGTGCAATACTTTTCGGTTTTAGTTGGTACAACTCAAGCCAAATCAAAGAACAACAGGAAGCGGCACGCCTAGAACAAGTGCGTAAAGACTCTATACAAAAAGAGTGGGAGAAAGCTAACCCCGAGCTAGCAGCAGCTGCTAGAGCTGGCGAGGCGCAGATTCAAACTCCACAAGTTCAAAAGCAAGACTCCTCGATGTTGGGTCTAGCTCACAAGGGTACAGAAGAATTCACAACTCTAGAGAATGATGTGATGAAAATCACCTTCTCTAACCTAGGGGGGCGTGTGGCAGCAGTTGAACTGAAAGACTACAAGCGTCTGTACAACAATGGTAAAGACGAGAACGGCTCCGACCCTTTGATGCTATTTAACAGCTCAAACTCACGCTTTGGCATGGAGTTCTACACCCCAACCAAGGTGAACACTGCCGATTGCTACTTCAAGCTCCAAGCGAGCACCCCAACGAGCATAAGCTACCGCTTGTACAGTGATTCGGTTTCTTTCCTAGAGTATAGCTACAACATCCCAGAGAATGGCTATATGATAGACTTTGATGTGAACCTTGCGAATTTCCGTAACTCTATTGTGAGTAACCAAAGCGACCTTACTATGGCGTGGAGCATGGTGACTCCACAACAAGAAAAAGGCTTTAAGAACGAGAACAACTACACCACGGTTGCCTATAAATTCCCTGGGGAGGATGAGATCGAGGAGCTATCGATGTCCACTGCCCAGCAGAGCGAAAACCTAACAACCAAGGTGCAGTGGGTGGCTTTCAAGCAGCAGTTCTTTAGCTCGATTATCATTGCCAAAGACAACTTCTCTGGTGCTGACTTAGGTTTCAATACCTTCGCCCCCAACACTGGTAATGTCAAGGACTTTGGAGCATCGTTCCTACTACCCTACACCCCTACAACCTCATCTTATGGCTTTAATTTCTATTTTGGTCCTAACAAATACTCAACCCTTAAGAATCTAAGCAAAGACAACGACCTAGAACTTCAGGATCTGGTGCCGCTGGGCTGGGGTATCATTGGTTGGGTTAACCGCTTTATTGTGATTCCTACGTTTGATTTCTTGGGTGACTTCATCACTAGCTACGGACTAATCATCCTTCTGCTTACGATCTTCATCAAGCTTTTGATCTCTCCTTTGACCTACAAGTCTTACTTGAGTAGCGCAAAGATGCGTATTCTAAAGCCTGAGATTAATGCCATCAATGCTAAATTCCCTAAGCGTGAGGATGCAATGAAGAAACAGCAAGCTATGATGGCTCTGTATCGTTCGGCGGGTGCAAGCCCTATGGGTGGATGTCTTCCTATGTTGATTCAGTTCCCTATTCTGATTGCGATGTTTAGGTTCTTCCCTAGCTCTATCGAGCTACGTGGTCAATCTTTCCTTTGGGCGAACGACCTTTCTAGCTATGATAGCATTTGGAACTTCCCCGATGGATTCTCACTACCTTTCTACGGCGACCACATATCGTTGTTCGCTCTATTGATGGCAGTTTCGATGTACTTCACCACCAAACTAAACATGAGCCAACAGGCGTCTATGGGCGGTCAAGATCAAATGAAGGGTATGCGCTTTATGATGCTCTACTTGATGCCCGTTATGCTACTTTTGTGGTTCAATGATAGCGCATCTGGACTTTCATACTACTACCTGCTATCAAACATCATCACTCTAGGTCAAACCTACGCCTTCCGTTTGGCAGTGAGCGACGAAAAGCTACATGCTCGTATGCGTGCTAACTCTGCTAAGAAAGCTGCAAAGCCTCAGAAGAAATCTAAGTGGGCTGAGCGTCTAGAGCAGATGCAAAAGCAAGCTGAAGAACGCCAACGTGCTCGTAAATAATTCTATTATTTCGGATATAAAAATACCCTTCGCCACAGTGTGGCGAAGGGTATTTTTTTGTGCTAGCTCAAACACAAGCTCCGAGCCGAAGCAGCAATCTCTCCTCTGCGCTGAAGCAGCACCGCAGGGGGCATATGAACGAATTTATCTTTAGATAAAGACGGTCGCCCCGAATGGGGGCGGTGCGCCCGTCTATTTTTACGAATAATAATTGATGCACATTTCAATTTGTCGGTGTATGGATTTTCTCTACCCATAGTGCAGAAAGTGCAGTATTACATTGAGGGCGCTGGCGTATACAAAAACGGAGGCTCTAATCAAGTTAGAACCTCCGTTATAAAATGCACTGCTAAAAGCTATTTCGCAAACTTCATTTCCTCAAGAAGATAGCCTGCACCGTAGAGCTTATCAACAATAAAGAGCACGTAACGAATATCCAACGAGATATTGCGGCACACGATAGGGTCAAATTCCAAATCACTCATAGTTCCCTCCCACACACGGTCGAAGTTCACACCAATCAACTCGCCGTGGGCATTGAGAACTGGACTACCTGAGTTACCTCCACTGGTGTGGTTCGTAGCAATGAATGCCACTGGCACCTCGCCATTCTCGGTGGCATAGGGTCCAAAGTCTCCCTTGCGATAAATCTCGCGCAGCTTCTCGGGCACATCATAATCATAGATCTCGGGATTGTCCTTCTGCATCACTCCCTTAAGAGTTGAGACAGGAGTATAGTAGACTGCGTCACGTGGCACATATCCACCCACCTGACCATAAGCAATACGCAGGGTTGAGTTAGCATCTGGGAAATATGGATAATCAGGACGATACTCCATCAAACCACGCATGTAGGTACTATAAAGCTCGGTGATCTCACTATTTATCTCCACATATTTTTTCATCACCTTCGACAGACCGCCAGTGATCGATTTAGAGAGTTGCAAGGCTGGATCAGAAACGATTTGCTCACGGGTTGCTACTTTGAGTTTCGAGCTATCAACAAAAATTGAGTTTTCAAATATTTCCGCTACTATCTCTTGAGCATCACCATTCACTCCCTCGGGAGCTAGATTTGAGGGTACACCACTAAGGAATTTACCAAGCAAGTACACCGCCGTAGTGCTATCGATAGTGTGAACATAGTTCTTATAGAAAGCTCGATAATCAACCTTAGCATCCTCTTTGACATGGCGGCCAGCAAAAGAAACGAGTTCTATAGTGCGGGCAGCTTCCATGTAATGGTCAAGGGCATAGGCATAGGGTTGCAACTGGCTGTATAGTTCGGCTAGCTTTGTTGTCACTCCGCTAAATTCGGGCTTATCTGCCGCCCATTTTTCAAACCCCTTTTCTAGTTCACGTTTCTTATCGGCTGTCCCTAGGCGTTGGAGCCCGAGGAGTTCGCCTTGCCACTTTTTCCATGCATTCGACACCGAAGCATTCTTAGCTGCATACTTTATACGCACAGCCACATCTGCATCTTGTGCTGCATTCATAATCTCTAGGCGTTTGGTGCGAAGAGCAATCTTTAGTGGATTTCCAAACTCGGTAATATAGTCGATAGCCGCAGAATGCAGATACTGCTGAGTGCGACCCGGGAAGCCGTAAACGAAAGTAAAATCACCCTCCTTAACACCTTTAGTCGAGATGGTTAACGATTTTTTGGGCGTAAAAGGCACATTATCCTCACTGTAAGTCGCGGGGTTATTGTCTTTGTTGGCATAAACTCGAAATATCGAAAAGTCGCCCGTGTGGCGAGGCCACATCCAGTTGTCGGTATCACCCCCAAATTTACCTATCGACGAGGCTGGAGCCATAACCAAACGCACGTCTTTATAGCTCTGGTACACAAACATATAGTATTGATTACCATAGAACAGAGGCTCTACATCAACTGAGATGGCGAGCTCGGAATTACTATTTTTCTTAACAAGTTTATCGCTATTTTTCTTTATTATTGCATCTTTTTCGCTTTTGCTCATATCATCCTCAACTCCCTTGAGCACAGAGGTGGTCACATCCTCCATACGCTGAAGGAAATGCACCTGAAGCCCTGGGTTAGTCAATTCCTCGGAGCGATTGCGAGCCACAAAACCATCAGTTAGGTAGTCATGCTCAACAGACGAGTGAGATTGAATCTGGCCGTAACCGCAGTGGTGGTTGGTGATTAGTAGTCCTTGATCTGAGATCAATTCGCCAGTACATCCGCCGCCAAAACGCACGATAGCATCCTTAAGCGAAGCGTTATTTATGTCGTAGAGTTCGGCAGCGGTCAGCTTCAACCCTTTTTTCTGCATGTCCTTGATGCGTTGAGCACCAACTAGACTTGGCAGCCACATCCCTTGATCGGCAAGAGCTGTGTGAGTAGCTCCCAACAGTAGAAGGGAGGCTAGAAATTTGGTAAAGATTCTCATAGTTAATTATTTGTTTATAAATTTTTTCAGTTCGCAATACAGTCTATGCAGAGGCAGTCCAACCACATTATAGTAAGACCCCTTGATAGATACTATCCCCACACACCCTATCCACTCCTGTATACCATAGGCACCTGCCTTATCGTAGGGTTGATATTTATCGATGTAATACTGCAATTCCTCGTCAGAGAACTTATCACATTCAACCTCGGTGGTCTCACTAAAGGTCACTGTCTTGTCCATAGAACGCAGTGTAACTCCCGTTATCACAATGTGGGTTTTTCCTCCAAGCTGTCGAAGCACCTCGATAGCACGCCCAGGGGCAGGTTTACCCACAAATTCGCCCTCACAAAATATCATCGTATCGGCAGTAATTAATATATCTCGTTCACCGAGGGTCTTGGGGTAGCCCATGGATTTGGTTAGTGACAAACCCTCGGGCACCTCTCCAATTTGAAGATAGTTAATATTCCGTGAAACTATCTCATCCACCTCATAGGGTTCACAGAGAGTAAACTCTATGTCAGTACTCTCTAGTAACTCTCGGCGTCGCGGTGAGTTAGAGCCCAGAATAACATTATAGTTTTTTAGTTGTTCGTGTAGTAGCATGTTGATTATTTTATGTGAAAATCTAGGAATTTCTGTCCATTTAATGTCGCTTCCAAGTGGTTGCCTATACTCACAGCTCCCACTCCAACAGGAGTCCCAGTATAGATCAAGTCGCCAATTTTGAGGGTCATAAACCTCGAGACATAAGCAATAATTTCATCCACACTATATATCATCTGCGAGGTATTTGCGCTTTGACGAGTTTGCCCATCAATACAGAGCGAGAAATCTAGGTTTTGAATATCGCCCCCTAGGCTCTCCAGGGAAACAAACTGCGGTGAGAGAGCTGCCGATTTATCGAACGCCTTTGCTATTTCCCATGGTAAGCCCTGCTCTTTGCAACGCTTTTGAATATCACGAGCAGTGAAATCTATTCCAAGGCCAATCTCATCATAGTAACGGTGAGCAAATTTACGATCTATACTCTTGCCCAAACGGTTAATCTTCACCACCACCTCGCACTCATAGTGTAGGTCTTGTGAAAAATCAGGCACATAAAAATCCTCATTATTACGAAGCAAAGCGGTGTCGGGTTTCAGAAAAAAAACTGGCTCTGTGGGGGTTACCGAGTTTAACTCCGCTATATGTTCACGGTAGTTCATACCGATGCAAATTATTTTCATACTTTTCTTTCTTTTATCTCTCTAACCATCTCAGTGGCTACTCTCTTCGAGGCTCCTGCACCTCCAATTTTTGATGCCAATTCACGGTAATCCTCAACAATGCGATCATGCTGCAACCCACCCTTTAGCACTGCTTCGAGTTCTTTTAGAGCAGCTTGTTTAGTAAAATTCTTTTGGATAAGCTCTGTGACCACCGTGCGATCCATCACTATGTTCACCAGCGAAATCCAGCGTATCTTCACGAGTTTACTCGCTATCCACATCGTCAAGCGTGGTCCTTTGAAACACACCACCTGTGGCACTTCCAACAAAGCGGTCTCAAGGGTTGCAGTGCCCGAGGTCACCAAGGCCGCCGAACTATTACGCAGGGTAGGGGTGGTTTGATTAATCAAAAGCGTCACATTGCCTTGCTCCCCAATAATGCTCTCATACAAGCCCCTATCGAGCCATTCGACCCCCGTAATCACAAAATGCAGGTCTTCTCTTTCCTTTGCCACTTCGAGCATAACGGGCAGGTTGTGCTGAATCTCATGGCGGCGACTTCCTGCCACAAGGGCTACGATTTCCTTGTCTGTGGGAATGTTATTTTGTGTTCTAAAATCTTCGCCCTCGCCTTGAGCTCTATTATCTTCGAGGCTATCCACCAAGGGGTTACCCCCAAAATAGGCATCTATACCGAAGTTCTTGAAATACTCCACCTCGAAAGGGAAAATCACAAATAGCTTATCCACATCTGCCTTGATTTTCTTCACCCTACCCTCTTTCCACGCCCACACTTTGGGGGCTATGTAATAAAGTGTAAGTATTCCTATGCTTTTGGCAAATTTTGCCATTCGTAGGTTAAAGCCTGGATAGTCAATCAGGATAAGTGCATCGGGGGCAAATTCCGCAATATCTCGTTTACAGAAATCCATCGAGCGCTTAATTTTGCGTAGCTTCATCAGCACCTCTATGAATCCCATCACAGATTCATCGCGATAGTGGCGCACGAGCGTACCTCTCACTCCCGATGCCTCTTGCATCAGATCACCACCCCAAAAGCGTATTTCTGCATCAGGATCGCTCTCTAGTATGCCTTTTATTAGGTTCGCTCCGTGCAAATCGCCCGAGGGTTCGCCTGCTATAATGTAGTATTTCATTTTTGCGTGGACCTAAAATTATTCATCTAGCAAATCGGGGCGCAGACGTGCGGTTCGCTCCAATGCTTGTTGTTCTTTCCACTTATCAATCTCGCCAAAGTTGCCCGAGAGCAATATATCGGGTACTCGCCAACCATTAAACTCAGCAGGTCGGGTGTAGATGGGCGGAGCAAGTAGATTATCTTGGAACGAATCGGTGAGTGCCGAGGCTTCATCTCCAATGGCACCTGGGATAATTCTTACCACCGAATCCACTATTACACACGCAGCCAATTCGCCTCCCGTTAGCACATAGTCGCCAATGGAAATCTCGCGAGTAATCACATGCTCTCTAATTCTGTGATCTATCCCCTTGTAGTGACCACACAGAATGATGATATTACCCATCAGCGATAGGCGGTTCGCCTCGCCTTGGTTGTGAACCACCCCATCGGGCGAGGTATAAATCACCTCATCATAGGTGCGCTGGGATTTAAGTTCTTCTATACACTTGAAAATCGGTTCGCACATCATCACCATTCCAGCCTCACCCCCGTAAGGGTAGTCGTCCACCGTTCCACGAGCATCGCCCGACCAATCGCGCAGGTTGTGGATGTGTATCTCCACCAGTTGTTTGTCCTGCGCTCGGCGAATGATGGACTCGCTCAAAGGGCCCTCGAAAAGAGCTGGGTGCAGGGTTATTATATCTATTCTCACTTGAATTTTATTTTTGTTTATAAATTAGAGACTCTCTAAAAAGTTCTATCAAAAAATCGAGACATTCGTTCCCCCTACTCTTTCGCAACATTAAATCCACCTTGGAGCACCTCGCTCACAAAGGGGTTATACATTGCCTCATGGGCTAGGGTTGATTCGCCGCCATGGCCTGGGAACACCTTAGTTGCTCCATCCAATGGCACAAGGTTATCAACTATCGAGCGCATCAACTGATCGTAATCGCCGCCAGGGAGGTCCGTGCGACCTATGCTGCCTGCAAAAAGGGTGTCGCCCGTGATAAGTAGTTTTTGACTAGGGATATGAAAACAAACTCCTCCTAAAGAGTGTCCGGGAGTTTTGATCACACTCACTGTGTTTGCGCCCAGTTTAATTTCTTGTTCGCTCGCAAGATCAATAGTCACTGTTGGCACCCTCGAGACAGAAAACCCCATCGAGGCGCCATACTGCGGAGCAATATCCAACAGGGGCTGATCGGCAGAATTCATGGCATAGGGCACCGAAAAATGCTCACACGCATCTGCCGCTCCACAGATATGGTCGACGTGGCCGTGGGTCGAGGCGACCATTATGGGTTTGAGGGAGTTTTTTTCTATAAAAGCCACCAAGCTCTCGAATTCTTGAGCTGACGAGGTGGCGCAGTCTATGATTATGGTCTCTTTTGTATCCGAACAAATCAACAGGTAGGTATTTACACCGTAGTGGTTGAATTGTAATTTTGCTAGTTGTATCATTTAGTTTTTTGTGTAAAATAACATATTCTTCGAGGATATAAAGCGCGAGCAATGCCCTAGGTGCACCGTATATGCGCAAAGATAAATATTTTCCTTAAAATTTCCTTATATTGTATTACCTTTGCACTCTTAAAAGCATAAAAAATGGCAAGAAGAAAATCAAAATACCCCCACATTCCAACTCTGGAGATTGTGGACGTGGCAGCCGAGGGCAAATCCATTGGCAAAATAGACGATCAAGTGGTCTTTGTCCCTAACACCATCCCCGGTGACGTAGTTAGCGTGCAGATTAACTCCAAGCGCAAGCGTTTTATGGAGGGATATGTGACAGAGTATATCAAATTGTCACCCTTGAGAGTTGAGCCTTTCTGTGGATACTCGGGCGAGTGTGGCGGTTGCAAGTGGCAAGCACTACCCTATGGCGAGCAGCTCTCGTTCAAACAAAAACAGGTTAACGACCAACTCAGCCGAATAGGCGGGGTAGAGATTCCTGAGATTTCGCCCATCATAGGATCAGAAAAAACGCAGTACTATCGCAATAAACTAGAGTTTACTTTCTCTAACAAGCGATGGATTTCACGTGGTGAACTGGCGGAGGCTGGCGACAAGGAGATTGTGCGTGGCGATGCTCTTGGTTTTCACATCCCTGGGGCATTTGACAAGATACTCGATATAGAGAAATGCTACTTGCAAGACGAACCATCAAACGAGATTCGCAATTTCGTGAGAGGCTACGCTCTAGAAAAGGAGCTTTCGTTCTACGATCTTCGCACTCACGAGGGCTTGATGCGTAATCTAATGATACGCACCTCGACAACGGGCGATGTGATGGTGGTTGTGGTTTTTGCAGTAGATGCACCCCAAGAGCGCAAGGGTTTGATGGATGCGCTGGCAGAAAAATTTCCTGCAATTACTTCGTTGGCCTATGTGGTAAACACCAAGCTCAACGACTCGATGGGCGATCAAACTGTGGTGCATTACAGCGGCAAGCCTTACATCGAGGAGCGTATGGAGGGTTTGACTTTCCGCATAAACCCTAAATCTTTCTACCAGACCAACTCCGAGCAGGCTTACGAGCTATATAAAGTGACTCGTGATTTTGCAGAGCTTACGGGTTCTGAGGTGGTCTATGACCTATACACTGGCACAGGTACCATAGCCAATTTCGTTGCTCACCAAGCATCGAAAGTCGTTGGTGTAGAATACGTCGAGGAGGCAATTATTGATGCTCGAATTAACTCTGAGCTCAACGGTATAGGCAACACGGTATTCTATGCAGGTGACATGAAAGATGTTCTAAATCAGGATTTTATCACAACCAACGGACAGCCCGATGTGATTATCCTCGACCCTCCACGTGCGGGCATCCATCAAAGTGTTGCAGATGTAATCTTGGCGGCTGCGCCCGAGAGAATTGTCTACGTGAGCTGCAACCCTGCCACTCAGGCGAGAGACCTTGCGATTTTTGATGAAAAATACAAAATCACCAAGGTACAACCCGTTGATATGTTCCCACACACTCACCACGTTGAGAATGTGGTGCAACTAGTTCGCCGATAAAATACTTGAAAAGAGGAAGTATTTAGGCGTATGAAAAATAAAATTTTTTTAGTCTACTAATTTTTCATATCTTTGTAGGCCAAAACGGAGCTCTGGTGGTGGAATGGTAGACACGAAGGACTTAAAATCCTTTGGGCAGAAATG
>CAYJLY010000031.1:4351-23820 GCA_964371385.1 uncultured Rikenellaceae bacterium | reverse complement strand
ACATAAATCAAAATGAACTTAACTAGCACTTTTGAAGAGTTCAAAGAACTCAAAAATATCGACAGAGAGACCCTAATGGGAGTTCTGGAAGAGGTTTTTCGTAATGTCCTAGAGAAAACTTATGGCACGGACGAAAACTTCGATGTGATTGTGAACGTAGAGCGTGGCGACCTAGAGATTTGGCGCAACCGCACCGTGGTACCCGATGAGGATCTGGAGGATCCAAACTGCGAGATATCGCTTACGGATGCCAAAAAAATTGATGAGACCTACGAGGAAGGCGAAGAGGTTGCCGAGGAAGTAAAAATGGAAGACTTCCCTCGTCGTGCGGTGCTGGCTATTGGTCAGAACCTTAGGGGTAAAATCCTAGAACTAGAGAAGGCAAACATCTTTGCGCAGTATTCTGAGCGCATAGGCGAGTTGGTGGTTGGCGATTTGTATCAGGTGTGGAAGAAAGAAGCACTTATCATCGACGACCAAGAGCAAGAGCTACTATTGCCAAAAACCGAGCAAATTCCATCGGATTTCTTCCGCAAGGGCGAGCCAGTGAAGGCTATCGTATCACGCGTGGATATGGTTAATGGCAATCCAAAGATTATCCTCTCGCGTACGGCTCCCGAGTTTTTGGAGCGATTGTTCGAGATGGAAGTACCCGAGGTTTTTGACGGACTTATTACTATCAAGAAAATTGTGCGTATCCCAGGGGAGAGAGCCAAAGTGGCAGTGGAGAGTTACGACGAGCGCATCGACCCAGTGGGTGCTTGTGTGGGAGTTAAGGGTTCGAGAATCTATACCATCGTTAAGGAACTCAAAGGAGAGAATATCGACGTGGTTAACTACACCGCGAATGCTCAGTTGATGATACAACGCGCGTTGAGCCCTGCGAAAGTTACTTCGATTACACTAAACGAAGAGAATAAAACGGCTGAGGTTTATCTGAAGCCATCAGAGATTTCACTTGCCATCGGTAAGAATGGTCTCAACATTCGTCTTGCTAGCCAACTAACGGGCTATGACATAGACGTGTACCGCGAGGGTAGCGTTGAGGAGGTGGACGATGTGGCACTCAGCGAATTTAGCGATGAGATCGAGAACTGGATCATCGAGGAGTTTATCAAAATTGGTCTTGACACCGCAAAAGCAGTGCTCGAGGTGGATAAAGAAGAGCTTGCTCGCCGCACCGATCTTGAGACCGAGACCATAGACGAGGTGTTTGATATACTTGCCAAAGAGTTCGAGTAGGGTTTTTAATGATTGCGAGCGTGAGAGCATCCGCTTTGTAAGCCAACTAACACATCCCTTTCCTCTAACACAATAAAATACAATTAACCATCAGTAAGAATGGCAGAAAATAAAAAAATAAGACTCAACCGCATTGCAAAAGAATATAATGTGGGAATAGGAACAATCGCAGAATTTTTGGCAAAAAACGGAATTGCCATCGATCCTTCGCCCAATGTAATTTTGGGTGAGGCTGCTTTTGACCTAGTGGCAAAAGAATTTGGCAATGGTCGCTCTTTTAGCACTGTTCAAAAACCAGCGTCAAAATCAACCCCCGAGGTAGCCCCAGAGCCTACTCCAGAGCCAGCCTCGGAGCCAGCTGTACAGGCTGAAACCAAGAGCCCTGTTGAGCAAAAAAACATCATGGAGGAAGAGCCCATTCAGCTTGCTCGTCCAAAGATCCTAGGAACTATTGACTTGGGCGGTTCGAAAACCAAAAGCTCGAAACCCAAAGAGGAAAAAGCTGAAAAGGCAAGCCCTGCAAAGCTCGAAGAGCAAAAACAAGAGGCAAAACCTGTGGTTGAACCTGTGGTTGAAGCTGTGGTTGAAGCTGTGGTTGAAGCTAAGGCGGAGACTAAGGTAGAGGTTAAGGCGAACGAAAAAACAGAGCCTACACCAGCGGTAGAGACTCCAACGACTCCTGCCCCTACTTCTGCCCCCGAGCCCCAGGCTAAGAGTTCGCAAGAACCAGTATCGCAAGAGCCAGTATCGGAGCCTACAAAAGAGACAACACAAAAGCCTAGCTCAGAGCCTACACCAGCGGTAGAAACTCAAAGCGAGACTAAACCACAAGATGAAGCTCAGAGCGCTCCCGCTTCAGAGCCATCGCCTGCAGCGTCGAGCGAACAAAATCCTTTCCGTGCACAAACTAAGACCATCACTGGTCCTAAGATACTAGGTAAGATTGAACTTCCGGTGGCGGCGTCTCGCGAGGACCGTTCTCGCAAGAAACGCAATCGTATCAAGAAAAATAAAGTCGATGTTACGGCTCCACAGCCAGCCACTGCTGGCTCAACACCAGCCTCACGCCCACAAGGCGGAGGAGGTGGAAACTTCGGTGGCGGTGGTCGTCCACAAGGTGGCGGACAAGGCGCAGGCAAGCGTCCAAACCAAAACGCAAATCGTAATCGCCCCGCACCACGTGAGGCTGTGAGCGAGGAGGATGTACAAAGACAAATGAAAGAGACCCTTTCGCGTCTGACGTCTAAGGGATCGAAAACCAAAGCATCGAAACACCGCCGCGACAAACGCGACGAGCGCAACGAGCGTATGGCCGAAAGCATGGAGCAGCAGGCTATGGAGAACAAAACTCTGAAAGTAACGGAGTTTGTTACTGTGAGTGAGCTGGCGACCATGATGAATGTGCCAGTGACCAACGTAATTACTGCGTGTATGAACCTTGGTTTGATGGTATCTATCAACCAACGTTTGGATGCCGAGGCATTGGTGATCGTTGCCGAAGAGTTCGACTACAAAGTAGAATTTGTTTCGGTTGAAATCCAAGAGGCTATCGAGAATGAGGTGGATAACCCAGACGATTTGATCTCACGTCCACCTATCGTTACAGTGATGGGTCACGTTGACCACGGTAAAACATCGCTTTTGGACTACATCCGTAAGGCGAACGTTATTGCTGGCGAGGCAGGGGGTATCACCCAGCACATCGGAGCATACAGCGTGGAGTTGGAGGACGGCCGTAAGGTTACTTTCCTTGATACTCCAGGTCACGAAGCCTTTACGGCGATGCGTGCAAGGGGTGCTAAGGTGACCGACGTGGCGATTATTATTATCGCTGCCGACGACTCGATAATGCCACAAACCAAAGAGGCTATCAACCACGCCGAAGCGGCTGGTGTGCCTATCATATTTGCAATCAACAAGATAGACAAAGACGGTGCCAACCCCGAGAAAATCAAAGAACAGCTAGGTGCGATGAACTACCTAGTGGAGGAATGGGGCGGTAAGTACCAATCTCAAGATATTGCTGCCAAGACAGGTCTAAACATTGAGCAACTACTCGAAAAAGTTGTTCTTGAGGCGGAAGTATTGGAGCTGAAAGCCAATCCTAAACGTAAGGCTACGGGTTCGGTGATAGAATCTTCGCTGGACAAGGGGCGTGGTTATGTGACCACGATCCTGGTTCAAAACGGAACCCTCAAAGTGGGCGATGTGCTACTTTCGGGTATCTACACTGGCCGTGTGAAGGCTATGTTCAACGAGCGTGGTAACAAAGTTGAGGAGGCAGGGCCAGCAACTCCAGTATTGGTATTGGGACTCAACGGCGCACCTCAAGCGGGTGACACCTTCAATGTGATGGACGACGACAAGTCGGCTCGTGAGATTGCCACCAAGCGTGAGCAGTTGCAGCGTATGCAGGGTCTTCGTACCCAGAAACACATCACACTGGATGAGATCGGTCGCCGTATTGCTATCGGTTCGTTCAAGGAACTTAATATCATTGTCAAAGGTGACGTGGATGGTTCTATCGAGGCTTTGACCGATTCTCTAATCAAGCTATCTAACGAGGAGGTTCAAGTGAACGTGATCCACAAGGCTGTGGGTCAAATCTCCGAGAGTGATGTTCTGTTGGCAGCTGC
Source organism: uncultured Rikenellaceae bacterium (assembly GCA_964371385.1). Lineage (GTDB taxonomy): Bacteria > Bacteroidota > Bacteroidia > Bacteroidales > Rikenellaceae > Mucinivorans. The sequence continues at coordinate 19,942 of CAYJLY010000031.1, read as the reverse complement.
CTCGAACGCCATTATCGTTGGTTTCCAGGTACGCCCATCCAATGCCGCTCGTCGTTTGGCAGAGAAGGAGGAGATAGATATCCGCCTTTACTCTATCATCTATGATGCAATTGGCGAGATCAAAGACGCTATCGAGGGTATGCTTGCTCCTGAGACCAAAGAAGAGATCGTTTGTTCGGTTGAGGTTTTGGAGACCTTCAAAATATCTAAAGTCGGAACAGTCGCAGGTTGTATTGTTCGTGAGGGTAAGATCCATCGCAACACCGCAATCCGTGTCATACGTGATGGTATTGTGGTTTACACAGGCTCGCTTGGCTCGCTCAAACGCTTCAAAGACGACGTTAAGGAGGTTAACAACGGTCACGATTGCGGTCTGAACATCGAGAACTTCAACGACATCAAGGTCGGTGACTTCATCGAGGGTTACCAGCAGATTGAGATTGCCCGTAAACTCTAGCTTAAACAGAAGAGGGTAATCATATAACTCAAAGAGAGCGACTCGCCAGTGATATACTGGTTGGTCGCTCTCTTGCTATTGTTAGCAGTCCAAGGCGAGTTGCACTGCTTTAGTTTGTGAGGCAATACTAATACAGGGCGCACGTTCATCGCCCCGCGGAAGCCCCAAAAACCTAGAAGAGGCAAACAAAAAAAAGAAATCTCCTTGGCATAGAGCCTGAAAAAGACTCGCGTTGAAAGAAATGAAACCGGACTTTTTCAGATGCTATGCCATAAAGAAAGAAGCTAGAACAAACTAAAGTAAGAGACAAACTCTCCATTAGCGGGTCGCAGCTTCGCCCCAGCGAAGACTCGCTCTTTTGCAAAGCGAGCCATTCGCTAAGCTGCTCCTGAGCTAAACCTGAGTGTGTCTTAATGAAATAGAGAGCATAAAGACGCCATGTGTCCGAGCTTACGCTGGCAGCTAGGAGTCTTTGCTGCAATCATTTTACTCCCCTGAAGGAGCGAATACTGTTGGGGGGGCGGAGTAATAAAAAAATGCAGGACTCCCCCGTGGGGAAACCCTGCATGATTGCTATTAATATGTACCTTGGCAAATGTCGCTACAAGTGCTACCCACACCAGCTAGAGGTGCTAAGTAATAGCAGCTACAGCTCGTAGTTCGAGTAAATTATTGCCAGTGCGGCTAGCACCCTAGAATTTATCGCACTTGATTTCGAAGTAAGCTTGTGGGTGAGCACAAACGGGGCATATTTGAGGTGCATTTTCTCCTGTGTGCTCGTGGCCACACTCGCGGCAACGCCAGATTTGTTCGTCCTCCTTCTTGAACATTCCCTCGGCCTCAACAGTCGCCAATAGCTCGCGGTAGCGATACTCGTGGTGTTTCTCGACCTCAGCGATCAACAGGAATTTCTGAGCGATGGCATTAAAGCCTTCCTCGATAGCCACTTGCGCAAAAGCAGGGTAAAGCTCCTGCCACTCTTCGCCCTCGCCATCGGCAGCAGCCAATAGGTTCTGGGCTGTGTTGCCGATAATACCAGCTGGGTAAGAAGCCGTGATCTCGACCATGCCTCCCTCGAGGAACTGGAAGAATTGTTTAGCGTGCTGGCGCTCATTCTCAGCTGTCTCGGCAAAGAATTTAGCTATCACTTCGTAGCCCTCTTTTTTGGCTACTTTTGCAAAAAACATATAACGATTGCGTGCTTGCGATTCACCAGCAAAGGCTTTCAATAGGTTCTTTTCGGTTTGAGTTCCGATGATTGATTTTTTAGTCATAACAGTTATATTTAAAGTTAGGGGATAATTGATTTTACACTATAACAGTGTTACACAAAAGTAGTTTTTTTTGAATTGAATACCAAATTTTGGGTATGCATTTTTTTTGTTTGGATAAAATAACGAATAATCAAGCAAAAAACCCTACCTTTGTGTTAAATAATCTTTGCACACAAGTACAAACTATGATGACACAACAGATAGACGAACTAAATCAGCAAATTGACCAATTCACCACATCGAGCATCTCTGAGCTCGAAGATTTCCGCATAGCTATGCTCGGCAAAAAAGGACATATCACTGCGCTTTTTGAAGAGTTCAGAGCACTTCCACCCCAAGATAAAAAATCTTTAGGAGCTCCGGTGAATGCTCTTAAAAATAAGGCTGCTAGCAAAATTGCCACCCTAAAAGAGGCTATCGAAGAACAACTCGACGCGCAAAACAACCAAGGCGACCCTTCGTTCGACCCCACTCGTCCCGCCACAACTGTTGGCATGGGAACTCGCCACCCTATTTCGCTGGTGAGGGGACAGATTATTGATATTTTCTCGCGCCTAGGCTACACCACAGCCGATGGTCCCGAAATTGAGGATGATTGGCACGTATTTGGCGCACTGAATTTTCCACCCGAGCATCCCGCACGTGATATGCAGGACACTTTTTTTGTGGAGCGTAATGGCGAAAACGACGTTCTTCTGCGCACCCACACCTCTTCGATTCAAACTCGTGCGATGGAAAAAGGACAACTACCCATACGCATTATTTGCCCAGGACGAGTGTTCCGCAATGAGGCTATTTCCTATCGTGCTCACTGCATTTTCCACCAAATCGAGGGACTTTATATAGACGAAGGAGTGAGTTTTGCCGACCTGAAACAGACCATCGAATATTTCGCCAAGGAGTGTTTTGGCGAGAAATCAACCATACGCTTGCGCCCTAGCTACTTCCCCTTCACCGAGCCATCGGCCGAGGTGGATGTGTCGTGCAATTTGTGTGGCGGGAAGGGTTGTAACGTGTGTAAATACACTGGTTGGCTAGAGATCATGGGAGCAGGCATGGTGGATCCTAACGTATTGGAATCTTGCGGTATAGACTCAAAGAAATACAGCGGCTTCGCCTTTGGTATGGGAGTTGAGAGGATAACGATGTTGCGCTACGGCGTGAAGGACCTGCGTCTGTATTTCGAGAACGACCTTCGCTTTTTGGAGCAGTTCCGCCCCATCTTCTAGGTGCCAGCGGCACAAGCAATGACCTGAGGGAAAACAAAATGTGTGCATGCAGCTCGCCCTGCGGTCTCGTACAGCAGGGCGGACGCTCCCCCATCGGGAGCCCTGCTCTCTTAACAGAGACCAGTTCGCCCGAGCGTTCACCCTGAGGTGCCTGCGACAGTGCGAGGCATGAGAAATAACTTGAGCAAAACCTCCGCCGCTCGAACCGACCCACACACAAGGCCACGTAGTTCAATGGATAGAATATCAGATTCCGGTTCTGACGATAGGGGTTCGAATCCCCTCGAGGTCACAAAAATCTCCCTCCCCCACAAGAAAACAACCATTAATAATTAAAAAACATGATAAAACGTGCGATTTCGGGCGCAATACTAGTTCTTGTGCTGCTATTTATGGTGGACAACTCGCCACGTACCTACTATTTACTGTGGGCTGCTCTATTGGGGCTGACCTTGATAGAATACTACTCCCTGATTGCACGCCATGGTGCACGGCTGGGAAGCAAAAAACGCATGTGGAACATCCTTGGGGGGCTTTATATCGCTGCGGGCTACGGTTCGTTGATATTTTGCTTTGGAGTCGATAGACCCGATGTACTAAGCGAGCAGGGGCGAATGATGGTCATCACGACCCTTACGCTTGTGTGGGCTAACGATGTGGGAGCCTACCTTGTGGGTTCGAGCATAGGTCGCCACAAGATGGCGCCAAAGATTTCACCAAAAAAATCATGGGAAGGTTTCTTCGGAGGGCTCCTCTGTGCTGTGGGTGTGGGAATGTTGTGGGGAAAGCTGTTTTGGGGCAAGATTGCGAGCCTGAACTTCGAGTTGTTGTTTGTTGATCTAACCGAATATTTTGCATTGATGGGACTTGTGGCAGCACTAGCTGCAGTGGCGGGCGATTTGATAGAGAGCTCGTTCAAACGCAAGCTCGGGATCAAGGATTCGGGCAGCATAATCCCAGGCCACGGAGGCATGCTCGATCGCTTTGATGCGCTACTTTTGGCAGCTCCTGCAGTTGCTATTTATATGTATTTTATGAGTTAAGAGAGTTCGCAATAAACAATGAAAAGCATACTTTTGATATACACGGGTGGTACCATTGGTATGACCACCAACCCTGCCACAGGAGCACTAGCTCCCTTCGACTTTAGCCAAATAGCATCAGAGGTGCCTGAGCTAAAGAAATTCAGGGTTGAACTCCACACCGAGAGCTTTGATCCTGTGATAGATAGCTCTAACATCTCGCCCCAGAGATGGGAGGAGCTGGCACTACTAATCAAGGATCGCTATGGGCTCTATGATGGTTTTGTGGTACTTCATGGCACCGACACCATGGCATACACTGCCTCGGCACTGTCGTTCATGCTCGAGAACCTCGCAAAGCCTATCATTCTTACGGGCTCACAGATTCCTATGGGTGTTTTGCGCACGGATGGTCGCGAGAACCTTGTGTCGGCTATCGAGATTGCCGCCATGGGTGAGGTCAAGGAGGTGTGTATTTACTTCCAGAACCAACTGATGAGAGGCAACCGCACCACTAAACAGAACTCTCAGCATTTCAATGCTTTCGCCTCGCACAACTACCCTTCCCTGGCACAGGCTGGTATTTCTATTAAATACAATCGCCCCTACATACGCCAAGTGGATAGCTTTATGCCCACACTCCAAGTGCATAGTCATCTGGAGCAAGCGGTTACGGTGATAAAAATTTTCCCTGGCATTTCTCACTCTATTCTGCGCTCCATCCTTATGAGCGAAGGATTGAAAGCGGCCGTCATCGAATGTTATGGTTCGGGCAATGCACCTTCGGCTCCGTGGTTCATCGAAACCCTCAAAGAGGCCATAGACAGGGGGGTTATCCTCTATAGCGTAACTCAGTGTGCTGTGGGTAGTGTGAACATGGATTTGTATGACACAGGGCGTGCGATGAAACAAATTGGGGTCATAGGCGGAGGGGATATCACTGTCGAGGCGGCGCTCACCAAACTGATGTATCTGCTGGGCAGGGGGCTTTCCTCTGATAGGATGAAGGAGTTTTTGGGTTGCTCTTTGCGTGGCGAGATGACTCTATAGAGGTTTTTTGTGTAGCGCAGAAAAAAAGAATAGTTAATAATCAAAACATACTTTAAACAATGAAAAAAATCATTTACACCCTGCTAGCGACTGCGGCTCTGAGCTCGTGCGGGGAGAAAAAAAGCGCAGGATTTACTATCGCGGGTCAAACTACTGTGGCCAACGGCATGCTCTACCTGTCGGTAATCGAGGGTAACAAAAGTACAACTGTGATCGACTCATGCGAGGTCAAGGACGGCAAATTTGAGTTTTCTGGCATGCTAAAAGAGCCTTTGATGGCTTTCGTGTCTACCGCCGAGGGCAAGAAATTCGGCGATGTGGCTATCGAGAATTGCGATATGACCCTCACCATCAACAACTCAGGTGGCAAAGCAACCAGCACCCTAAGTGGTTCGCCTGCGGACTCAGTGCGCACAAAATATGAGGCTGCCGTTAAGGTCAATCCCGACAATTACGCTGCTATCACCGAAGATTTCATCGCCCAAAATCCATCTTCGTCGGCAACAGCCTACATTCTATTTAGAAAATACTCTCCACGCCTAGAGAGCTCAAAAATGCGTGAATTGGCGGCTCTTCTAAAAGGCGATGCTGCAAATTCAGCTTACACTAAGACTTTGCTTGAGCGCGCGGATCTATTGGATAAGACAGCCGTTGGCAAACAGTACGTAGATTTTTCGGCTGCCGATACAGAGGGTAATATGATTTCGCTTTCGAGCGAAGTGGCTAAGGGTAAATGGATTTTGCTTGATTTCTGGGCTTCGTGGTGTGGACCATGCCGTGTGGAGAATCCTCACGTTGTGGCTGCCTTTGAAGAATACGGTAAGGCTGGCTTTACTGTCTTTGGTGTGTCGCTTGACAGAGAAAAAGATGCATGGATGGAGGCCATAGCCAAAGATAAGCTAACTTGGACTAATGTATCGGATTTGAAGGGTTGGAATTGCGAGCCAGCGGCTATGTATGGTGTTAGCTCTATCCCCTCAAACGTACTTATCTCTCCAGAGGGCGAAATCGTTGCTAAAAACCTACGTGGCGATGCTCTTCTATCTAAGCTTTCGGTTATTTTCGATGGCAATGGCGTTGGTGCGTGGCGCAAAGAAAAGTAAAAACTTCAGACCTACATATAAAAAGGCAAGCTCTCGGTTGAGGGCTTGCCTTCTTTATTTAGAAATAATCCCTTTCTAGTTTTAGGGAATTACAAGAATACTGAGCTATTTTACCAGTGCAAGATCTAAGACCTCTTCCAGTCGTTCCACATAGTGGAAAGTAAGCCCCTTGATATACTCCTCTTTGATATCGGCTACATCTTTGCGATTCTTGATGGAAAGCATAATGTCGCTCACACCTGCTCGCTTGGCAGCTAGAATCTTCTCCTTGATGCCGCCCACGGGCAGAACCTTACCACGCAGTGTGGTCTCGCCTGTCATGGCTATGCGCGAGCGAACCTTTGCACCCTTGATAGCCGAAACTATCGCAGTTACCATAGTTATACCAGCCGATGGACCGTCCTTGGGGATGGCTCCCTCGGGGACGTGGATATGAATATCGTTCTCTTGCAGGGTCTTATAGTCTATACCAAGGCTTTCGGCATTGGATTTCACCCAACCCAGCGCTATGGCAGCGGATTCTTTCATCACATCGCCCAGATTACCCGTAATAATCATAGCTCCCTTGCCTTTGGATAGCGACGCCTCAACATAGAGTATCTCGCCTCCAACCTCGGTCCACGCAAGACCCGTAACAACTCCCACCACTTGCTCAGTGTCTTGCATATCGCGCGAGTAGCGAGGCACTCCAAGTATAGTTTCTATATCCTCCCCTGTGAGGGTGATATTATATTCTAGTTGCATGCCTATGGCTTTGGCGCGATTGCGCACCACCTTCGCAAGGAGTTTGTCGAGCAGACGAACGCCCGATTCACGAGTGTATTCGGTGATGATTTTCTCCATCAATTTGCGCGAGATTTTCAGTTCCTTTGCAGGAACGCCATGCGCCTCAAGCTGCTTAGTCAAGAGGTGTTTCACAGCTATCTCGACTTTCTCTTGCACTAGGTAGCCACTCACATTAATCATCTCCATACGATCACGCAGAGCGCTCGATATATTGCCTATATTATTGGCAGTGGCAATAAAGAGTACCTTCGAGAGGTCGTACTCCACATCCAGATAGTTGTCGTGGAAGGTAGAGTTTTGTTCGGGGTCGAGCACCTCCAGCAGCGCCGAGGCAGGGTCGCCATGGTTCGAGCGCGACACCTTGTCTATCTCATCGAGGATAATAACAGGATTCGAGCTACCAGCACGACGTATGGTCTGAATAATACGCCCAGGCATTGCCCCTATGTAGGTGCGGCGGTGACCTCGGATCTCCGACTCGTCGTGCATACCCCCCAACGCAATGCGTCCGAAGCTACGCCCCAAAGAGCTAGCCACCGATTTGCCCAGCGAGGTTTTACCCACACCCGGTGCGCCATACAGACACAGGATAGGAGATTTCAGATCTCCCTTGAGTTTAAGCACCGCAAGGTGTTCTAGGATGCGATCCTTCACATCATCCAATCCGAAATGGTCGGCATCCAAGTGGCGCTTGGCGCGCTTTAGATCCAAATTATCTTTGCTACACTCATCCCACGGAAGCTCTAACATCAGTTCCAGATAGTTCATCTGAATGGAATATTCGGACATCGAAGGGTTCAGGCGCTCGAGCTTTTGAAGCTCTTTTTCGAAGAGCTCGGCATTGGCTTGCGACCATTTTTTTGAGCTTGCACGACGACGCATCACATCGGCATCTGCCTCGGAATCATCGCCCAACTCGTTTTGGATGGTGCGAAGTTGCTGGTGAAGGAAATATTCCCTTTGCTGTTGGTCGATTTCTTCTCGCACTTTGCCTTGAATCTCGTTCTTGAGTTCTTGGATCTGAAGTTCACGAATCAGCAGCTCCAGCAGCTTACGTGCACGCTCAACGAGCCCTGGGGCCTCTAGTAGCGCCTGGCGATCGGAGTCCTGCAAATCGAGGTTGGAGCTTACAAAATTGATCACCCCACGGCGAGAGTCTATGTTCTTGATGGCAAAAGTCGCCTCTTGGGGGATAGATGGGCTGACATCCACTATCTTGAGCGAAATATCTTTGATAGATTCTACTAGTGCATCCAACTCTTGCGAGGTTTTCGAGGGCACATTGTCTTTTAGAGGCACTACGGCAGCTCTGAAAATTGGACTCGTGGCAACAAATTCCTTAATCTCGAATTTCTCTAGACCATGGAGTATCACCGTGAGGTTACCTCCGGGCATTTCCAGTACTTTCAGTATTTTGGCGGCGGTTCCTATGCGGTATAGATCCTCTTGCGAGGGTTCCTCTATCATGGGGTCACGTTGTAGCACTGCTCCCATCAGTCCGCCACGTTTTTCTATCTCGCGAACTAGTTTTTTGGATTTCTTACGCCCCACCGTAATAGGGGTTATCGCCCCAGGGAAAAGCACCGAAGAGCGCAAAGCCAACACGGGGATTACATCTGGAATTATTCCCGATGGTACATCTTCTCCCGCATCGCTATCGTCCACTATGGGTATAACCTGCGCTTTGCCATCGAACACATCCGATATATGATCGAGGTGTTCTTCTAGGGTTTTTGTTTTTTTATCTGACATCAAATTATGGTTTTTCTGTGTAAAAAGTATTACCTTTGCAGGATATTTTCATGGGCTACGCTCAGGTATTAAATTCAACCCTGCACGCCTTGATCCAAATATAGGTAATAAACTACAAAGATAAGCATTTTAGTACAAATTATGTGCAAAAATATTTATCTGACAAAAACCATGACAAAATGACAGAGATACCATCAAAGTATGAACCTACCGCAATAGAACAAAAATGGTATGGCGACTGGATGCAGAAAGGCTATTTTCATAGCGAGATAGATGGCCGTGAACCCTACACCGTGGTAATTCCGCCACCCAACGTGACGGGAATCCTGCACATGGGACACATGCTAAATAACACCATCCAAGACGTATTGGTTCGCCGTGCAAGGATGCTAGGCAAGAATGCTTGCTGGGTGCCGGGGACAGACCACGCTTCGATTGCAACCGAGGCGAAGGTGGTTCAAAAGCTCGAAAGCGAGGGTATCTCCAAAAGTAGCCTCACTCGTGAGGAGTTCCTCAGCCACGCTTGGGAGTGGAAAGAAAAGCACGGGGGTATTATCCTCGAGCAACTAAAGCAACTGGGAGCTTCGTGTGACTGGGAGCGTACTAAATTCACTATGGACGAACCTCTTTCTCAGGCTGTTATCAAGGTGTTTGTGGATCTCTACAAAAAGGGCAAGATCTATCGTGGTGTGAGGATGGTCAACTGGGATCCTGCTGCGCTGACGGCTCTCTCGGACGAGGAGGTGATCTTCCAAGAGAAACAGGGTAAACTGTTTTATCTTAGATATATGATAGAGGGTGAGGATGGTTACGCTGTTGTGGCGACGACCCGTCCTGAGACGATTATGGGCGACACGGCTATGTGTATCAACCCCAATGACCCGAAGAATGCACACCTGAAAGGCAAACGAGTGATCGTTCCGCTTGTGGGGCGTTCGATTCCTGTGATTGAGGACGACTATGTGGATGTGGAGTTTGGTACGGGATGTTTGAAAGTGACTCCTGCTCACGATGTGAACGACTATATGTTGGGCGAAAAATACAACCTGCCCGCTATTGATATTTTCGAGGACAACGGTACTTTGAGTGAGGCGGCTGGACTGTATGTGGGAATGGATAGATTTGCGGTTCGTAAGCAAATCGAGAAAGACCTCACCGAGGCTGGACTTATGGAAAAAGTCGAAGATTATGTGAATAAAGTGGGTACTTCGGAGCGTAGCGGTGCGGTGATTGAGCCTAAGCTCTCTATGCAGTGGTTCCTGAAAATGGAAGAACTGGCTGCTCCTGCGACTAAAGCCGTTATGGAGGACACCATCAAGTTCCACCCCGCAAAATATAAAAACACCTATCGCCACTGGATGGAGAACGTCAAGGACTGGTGTGTGAGCCGCCAACTGTGGTGGGGTCAGCGCATCCCTGCGTTCTACTTGCCCGAGGGTGGTTATGTGGTTGCCGAAACCACAGAGGAGGCTCTTGTGGAGGCTCAGAAAATCAACCCTGCACTGACGCTTGCTGATCTGCGCCAAGACGAAGATGTGCTAGACACATGGTTCAGTTCGTGGTTGTGGCCTATTTCGGTTTTCGATGGTATTAACAACCCCGAGAATGAGGAGATTAAATACTACTATCCGACCAACGATTTGGTGACCGCTCCTGAGATTATTTTCTTCTGGGTGGCACGTATGATTATTGCTGGCTACGAGTGGATGGGCGATAAGCCTTTCTCGAATGTGTATTTCACGGGGATAGTGCGTGATAAATTGCGCCGTAAGATGTCAAAATCATTGGGTAACTCACCCGACCCGCTTGATCTGATTGCCAAGTATGGCGCAGACTCTGTGAGGGTTGCGATGTTGCTTTGTACGGGCGATGGTAACGACATTCTCTTCGATGAGTCGCTTGTGGAGCAGGGACGTAACTTTGGAAATAAGATTTGGAATACCTTCCGCCTGATTAAAATGTGGGAGGTGAAAGATATGGAAAGCCCCGAGGCATCGAAAATTGCAACAGCGTGGTTCCGTGCCCAACTCGATAAGAGTATAGCTGAGATCAACGAAGATTTTGCAGAATATCGCCTATCGGAGGCTCTCAAAAAGCTCTACAAGTTGTTCTGGGACGATTTCTCATCGACCTATCTTGAGCTAATCAAGCCTGCCTATGGCGAGCCTATCGACGCGGAAACTTTCGCTCAGACTATCTCTTTCTACGAGGAACTGCTGCAACAACTTCACCCCTATATGCCATTTATTTCGGAGGAAATTTGGCACTTCATCGCCGAGCGTGGCGAAAAGGACAGCATTATGGTGAGCCAGTATAAAGCGGAGCAGGCGTGGGATGCTGACTTGCTGGAGAAGATGAATATCACTCTGGATGTGGTGACTAATGTGCGTGCGGTGCGAGCTCAGAAAAACATTTCGCCCAAGGAAGCACTGACTTTGGAGGTTGTCTCTGATGAGAATTTCCACCCTCAGTTCAACGCCGTAATCCAAAAGCTCTCGAACGTAAGCGAGGTTACCACTGTGAGCGAAAAGCCAAGTGGTGCGGCTGGATTTATTGTCAAGACCACCGAATACTTCGTTCCCGTGAGTACCGCCATCGACGTGGAGGCAGAATTGGCTCGCTTGAACAAAGATTTGGAGTATGCCAAAGGATTCTTGGGTAGCGTGATGAAAAAGCTCTCTAACGAGCGTTTTGTTCAGAGTGCCCCCGAGGCTGTGGTTGCCCTAGAGCGAGCCAAGCAGGCAGATGCCGAGGGTAAAATCAAAGCCCTCCAAGAGCAAATAGCCGCTCTGAGCTAGTGTGTCCTAAGTTCTAAAACAGACCCCATACAAGGAGAAAACAAAACTCCCCATAAACCAAAAAAGGATATTTACCCCAAGGGGTGAATATCCTTTTTTTGCTAGCGACACTCGCGTTCATTTAGCTCGAACTGTGTCTTTGTGGGCAACAAACCACAGACGGGCGCACCGCCCCCCCACGGGGCGACCGTCTTTTCTTGAGAGAAAAGCCAGCCTATTGCCCCGTGCGGTGCACCCTGAGTAAAGGCACAATTAGAGCTAAATGATAAAAGACGCTCTGCGTCCTAGTCCACTAGTTTGCGGTACTTGGTTTTGGGGGCAGCTGCATCGCCTAGGGTTGCACGCTTGTGCTCCTCGTAGTCCGAATAGCCACCCTCGAAGAATACAACCTTGCCATCGCCCTCGAACGAAAGGATGTGGGTCGCTATGCGGTCCAAGAACCAGCGGTCGTGCGAGATAACCACCGCGCAGCCTGCAAAGCTCTCCAAGCCCTCTTCCAAGGCACGCAGGGTATTCACGTCTATATCATTGGTCGGCTCATCCAACAGTAGCACGTTGCCTTGCTCCTTGAGAGCCATAGCAAGGTGAAGGCGGTTGCGCTCACCACCCGAAAGGATGCCACATTTTTTCTCTTGGTCGCCACCACCGAAGTTAAATCTCGACACATAAGCACGAGCATTCACCTGACGGTTATCTAGAGTGATAAGTTCAGAATTCTCAGAAACCACTTCATAGACACTCTTTTCGGGGTCAATAGATTTATGCTGCTGATCCACATAGGCAAGTTTTACGGTCTCGCCCACTTTGAACGAACCCTCGTCCACGGTCTCCAGCCCCATAATCATACGGAAAAGAGTAGTTTTACCCGTACCATTAGGACCAATCACACCCACGATACCTGCTGGTGGAAGTACAAAGTCAAGTCCTTCGTATAGAGTTCTATCCCCAAAACGTTTGGTCACCCCGTGCGCCTCGATAACCACATTACCCAAGCGAGGTCCATTGGGGATGTAGATCTCCAGTTTCTCCTCCTTAGCCTTAGTATCCTCGTTGAGCATTTGATCATAGGCATTCAGACGTGCCTTACCTTTAGCACGGCGGCCTTTAGGCGACATACGTACCCATTCAAGCTCGCGCTCAAGAGTCTTACGGCGCTTAGATTCTTGTTTTTCTTCTTGCATCAAGCGTGTTGATTTCTGCTCCAACCAGCTCGTATAGTTACCCTTCCAAGGAATACCCTCACCGCGGTCAAGCTCCAAAATCCAACCTGCTACATTGTCCAAGAAGTAGCGGTCGTGGGTCACGGCGATAACCGTTCCTTTGTATTGAGCAAGGTGCATCTCTAGCCAGTCGATACTCTCGGCATCAAGGTGGTTGGTAGGCTCATCCAGAAGCAACACTTCGGGCTCTTGCAACAACAAACGACACAGCGCAACACGGCGGCGCTCACCACCCGATAGGTTATCAACCAGTGACTCCTGCGGTGGACAACGCAGGGCATCCATCGCACGCGAGAGTTTTTGGTCTATCTCCCACCCACCTGCGTGGTCGATGGCCTCGGTCAGCTCGCCTTGGCGCTCGATTAGAGCGGTCATTTGATCGTCTGTCATTTCTTCCATAAACTTGGCGTTCACCTCTTCGTACTCTTTGAGCAGTGCCACCACATCAGCGCAACCCTCTTCGACTATCTCGCGAACAGTTTTGCCAGCCTCTAGGTGAGGTTCCTGCTCAAGATACCCCACACGGTACCCAGGCGAAAACACCACCTCGCCATCATAGGCTTTGTCCAGGCCTGCGATGATTTTCATGAGGGTCGATTTACCCGAGCCATTCAGACCGATGATACCGATCTTGGCGCCATAGAAGAACGATAGGTAGATGTTGTTAAGAATTTTTTTGTTGTTCTGAGGCAGGATCTTACTGACTCCCACCATAGAGAAGATAATTTTTTCGTCAGACATTTTTGTATGTTTTGGCTACTTAAAAAAGCGAGGATGGTTTCAACCTCACCACATTTTGTTTCGCAGTGAGCTTACGGAGCTCACCTTATTGATATTTGCCACAAAAATAGCGAATTTATTGTTAAGTATTGTTATGATGATTATTTTTATGTACATTTGTAAGAGATAATCAAAAATGTAATATTTAAAACACCTATGAAAGCAATACAACCCGCATTTTATAAGATTTTTGTAGTTGCTAGCCTCGCTTTATTTTCTTGTACCAAGGTAGATAATCCCATAGAGCCCACACCAGAACCTTTCCACTCTAAGGAGTACCCCGTAAGCCTATTGGCTACCGCAGGCTCAGCCACCAAAATATCCTACACCCCCAATGCCGATAGCTCCACTCACGCTTTTAGTTGGAGCGAGCTCGACGAGTTATCTATCATAGTGCCTCAAACCCCTAATACTAATCAAAAATTCATAGCCCAAAACCCGCAGAACACTAGCTCCCTCAACGGCAACCTCTTCACGTGGGAGGGCGAGAAAACCCTCTTTGGAGTATATCCCTACAACTCCAACACTTATACAATTGACGAAAGCGCACTCACCCTAAATGTAGCTCCACGCGAACTGAGCTACGATGTGTCACTTGAGAGCAATCTCACCAACACCCTTATGGTCGGCAGTTCAGCATCGGTGAGTTACGATGCTCAAGGGTCGCTGAACCTCTCGCAACTAAACTTCTCGCAGGTGATGTCTATCTTTCAGATAGATCTTGTGGATATTCCCGAGGGAGAGAGCGTTGTGGAGCTTTACTTCAAGGCGAACGAGGCAGTGTTTGTCAGCGGAGCGGATATAGCCATGGCGGATGCGAGTATCGTTGAAGGCACCCAAATCCTAAGCGACTCTATCACCATGACAGTATCAAATCAAACAGGCAGCACAGCGCAGCTTAATCTACCTTTGCTGCCCTGCGATCTTTCGGGAAAGAATATTCAAATGATCATCGTTTGCCAAAAAGATCAAAACAAAATTATGTATGTAGAAAATTTTGTACAAGGACTAAATTTCAAACGCAACAGCATCTTAACTCGCGGTCAGGGTAAATTCAGCCTTCTTAAGGATAGCGATCAAATCATAGGTGGCGATGGACTAACACTCTCTAAGATTGCTGGAGGCTTCGTTCCCGAGGGTGATCAGTGGACCATTGTGGATTACAACGCAACCAGCGATAGCTTTGAGGGTCTGCGCACCCTCCTTGAGAGCCTTGAGAGTTCGGGGCGAGAGATAAGCATTACGTTTGAAAACCTGCGCAGCATCCCCTCTGGAGCCCTCGAACGTAGAACCTCGGCTGGGGTTTCGGCTCTAGTGGCGGTGAGTGCTCCATGGGCAACAGAGATTCAGGAGGAAGCTTTTTTGAATTGTGTCGCTCTAAGGGAGGTGAATTTTCCGTTGGTAGAGACCCTCGCAGATAGAGCATTTGAATACTGCACTAGCCTTCAGAGCCTTACTCTAAACAAAGCTACATCCCTTGGAGATAAAGCCTTATACTACTGTGAGACGCTAACAAATGTAACCATGCCCATGCTGCAAAGTATAGCTGGTCAAGCTTTTGAGCAATGTGAATCACTAGAGAGCATATCACTGCCCTCGCTTGAGATACTAGCGGATAATGTTTTCAATTATTGCGACAACCTCAAAACCATCAATTTCCCGAACCTAACAAAAATAGGCGAACGTGCCTTTGCCTATTGTAAGGCTCTGGTTGAGTTTAGCTTTGAAAAGGTAATCGAGGCTGACGATCAAGCATTCTACGATTGCGAACTCCTTGAAAGAGCATCTCTTCCCTCGCTAACAACCATAAACAAGGGTCTGTTTGAGAATTGCGAAAAACTACATACTCTTGAACTCGCTCTAAAGGACGAGAATACCAAGCTTAAGTCTATGGCAGAGGAAATTTTCGATTTGCCCTTCAGCAAATTCCAGCAAGGCAATATCACCCTCACCCTAGGGGCAGCAAACAGCGACCTAGTGGAGAACAATACACTCACTGTTGGCATCCGCTCCTACACCTTCAAGAAAATCATTATCTCGGGCAGCGGCACCCAAGGCGACGAGTCAATTGGAGCCTCAGGTGAAGACGCAGCAGGGGTACGCTGGTAGGTGCATGCCGC
>CAYJLY010000031.1:0-4251 GCA_964371385.1 uncultured Rikenellaceae bacterium | reverse complement strand
CAATTGGAGCCTCAGGTGAAGACGCAGCAGGGGTACGCTGGTAGGTGCATGCCGCACAGATGGTGGTTCAATGAGAGATAAATCATAAAGACGCTCTGCCTTTGGGCATGCACGGGCAGTGGTTCAGTGAGAGTAAATCATAAAAACGCTCTGACTTCGAACATGCACGGGCAGTGGTTCAATGAGAGATAAATCATAAAAACGCTCTGACTTCGAACATGCGCGGGTAGTGGTTCAATGAGAGATAAATCATAAAAACGCTCTGCGTCCGCAAGCTTTCGAGAAAGCAAACCCACGAAAATAAATCTTTACTACTCCAAAGAACGAATACATCCGTCCGCACCACAAAAGAAAGCGACCTTCAAAATATTTTGAAGGTCGCTTTCTTTTGTGTGTAAGATGTAGAATCTTAATATGTCCTAGATGGCTGTGCTCACAAAGAAGATAACCGCAAGACCCAAGATAGAGTAAAGTTCAGGGAAAGCCACAAGGATCATAGAGTTACCAAACACATCGTTACCGTTACCGATAGCGGTGATGGCGTTGGCAGATAGTTGACCCTGACGAAGTGAGCTAAACAAACACATCAGACCGCAGGCAAGACCCGCTCCGAAGATAGCAGCCGCACTGCTCATAGTGATCTCAGGAATTAGAGCATCCTGAAGTAGGAAGTAGCCCAGAAAGCCGTAAAGACCCTGAGTCGAAGGCATCGCACAAAGGATCATGTAGCTACCAAAGGCGCCTTTGTTCTTTTTCATTGCACCCACCGCAGCGTTACCACTGATAGTTGTGCCATAACAGCTACCTATGCCCGAAAAAATCAGCATCGCAGCAATACCTAGATAGGCAAGAAGAATTGGTTCCATAGTTTTTTGTTTTTTTTAGTTATTATTATTGTTTATTTATTAGTCTCTATTTGTAAATATTCTTTTCAAGGGCTCGAACTTACGGCTACCACCCTCAAACTCTGCATTCTTGAAGAATTCCACAAAGGTCAAACGCACGGGGTGAACGAAAGCTCCCAGGGAGCTAAGGAAAATATTTAATCCGTGGCCTATTGCCAAGATAACAAGCATCACCACCCAGCTCACAACAGGAATATCGCCCGAGAGGCCAATGGCTAACTGATTGAACACCTGAGCAATAATTGCTCCCGCCAGTCCAATGGCAAACAATCGCACATAGGACACCAAGTCCCCTATCACACCCGTCGCCATCTCATAAACGCTATATAGTCCTGCTCCGAAGCTCACAAAGATATTCCCTCTGGGGTTGGCAAAAAACAGTATAAGCACACCACTGAGAGCCAAAGTTGCTTTGTACCACAACTCTTCGCTTTGATTGGTGGTGAAAGCCACTATCGAGGATATCATCAACAACACCCACCCCATGGTCGAGACGCCATAAATAAAGCCCCCCCCACGCTTGATGCGATTGAACACCCTGAGGATCTGCCCAAATAACACCTGCGCACCCCCAAGGGCTATAGAGAAATTGAACACCACATTGGGGTCTTTGAGCAGCATATACTTACGATAGGGCTCCAACGCCTCTATCTTGAAGAGCTCAATGCCGGCAAAGTTGCCCGTGAGCAAGCCGAACAGCGTAGCCGAAAAACCAAGGAATACGCCCAGCCATGCAAAATCTTTATACGTGGCGGGTATTTTCTTCCACATCGCAATAATGGCAATGACAAACAGCGCCCCATAGGCTGCATCGCCCAAACACATCCCGAAGAATATCATAAAGAAAGGCGCAAAAAACAGCGTCAAATCCAGTTCATTATAGCGTGGATTCATATACAAATCACCCACAGGCTCAAACAGACGAGCAAAGAACGAGTTTTTGAGTTTAACGGGTGGATTGTGCTCCTCTTTAGCATCCTCACATTCAAAGTACAACTCCTGTTGATTGGCAAAAGCCACCAACTCATCTTTATTCTCGCTCACACACCAGCCCTCCATCACCGCTATCTTATTGTCTGCATATCTCTCGCCGCTACCCTTGGCACGCGAGAGCTCGAAACTCTCTTGGGCGAGAGCCTGAGCATCCGCTACCACCACAAAACGTTGGCTCAGAGCATATTGCAAAGCTTCGTTTTGCGCGATTTCGCTCTTGAGATTCGATATTTTAATTTCCATTTCGGATGCCGAATGTTTTGGCTCGCCAACTGGAACTGCCGAAATATTCTCAGCCTTTGCCTCGGGGGTAGAAACCACCACAAAATAGCGCATCTTGCCATCCTCGTGTATCACCTCTAGGGGATACTGCTCCGCCCACTGAGCTTTAAAATCGCTAGGCGAGCATCTGTAAAAATGCAACGTAATGCCTTTTTGAGCCAATTTATCAACCATAGAGTGGTCGAACGAACCCCACACCAATACATTTTCTAGTTCTTGGTGTTCGAGTTCTACTCGCTGTTTTAGCTCCGCAATTTTGTTTTCGCTCTGTATCCATTTCTCGCTCAGAGAATCGGCATCACAAGCGACATCGCAGACGGGCACATCCTCAAAATCCGTAGCCTTAGCCTTTTTCAGGTGGGCACGCATAGCCGAGGCAACCCTCTTGAGGTTCTCGCTGCGCTCGAACATCTCGTGCTCACTTTGGCTCGCAACCCAATCAGTGCTAGTGATTTCCATCATCCCCTTCTCGCGCAGAGCCTCCAAAAAAGGCTCCACATCTCTGTGGAAGACGACAAACTGAAATCTTGTCATTGGTGCTATCATAGTATTCTTAAATCTTTATCGTTGTGGGGTCAAAGAGACCCTTTTATTATTCTTATCTCTCTAGGGGCAGTACGCTCGTGAGGTGGTTTGCCTTTGCTTTTAGTTTACCTTACCAGGGCGTTCGCTGCTGGCGAACTAAATCATCGCAAGTGCCGCTCGTACCTCGTACCTTTACACAGCTCCCTGTTCTATGCGTTCTTTTACTATCTTCTGAGCAGATTTGCTTAGGTTTTCTTCGTCTTCCAAGAAACGTTTGATTTTCAAGATAGCCTCTTGATAGCCAGGTATTTGCACTTTTTCGTAGAGGTTCACCTTTTGGGTGGTTTTCTTACGAGCAAACTCCAGTAGCGATTGTCTTTTCAAGAAAACCTCACGCTCTAGTCCTATCTCCGCTAGGCTTTTGAGCAGTTCCACTCCATCCGAAATCCACATGGGCGAGGAAAACAGATTATATGACTTGACAACATATTTTACACCATCGAGCTTAGGTATCATCACCCCCGCTATCTTCTGCGAGCCTAGATTCACATCCTCAACTCTCACAAGCGAGGTATCAAACTCACCCCACAGCTCGACCATATAGTCCCACTTTTTCATCAGCCCCACCAGCTTGGTGTCTAATTCGTGGGCACGATCTTTTGCCTTTTTCACCTCCACACGTAGGGCTGCCTCCTTACTCTTGATGGTAGGGAGAGCACGTTCACGCATTTTGAGTTGCTTCTCAAGCTCACCTTGCGAGCTCTTGTTGAATTGGTATTTTATTGACATCTTTTTCGTCTGATCTTATTGATGATATGTAGTATAGGTATTCCTGCCTCTTGTGTGGTGCCTCTCTTTCAGTTTTCCTTTTTTAGAGCTTTCGTGTTTTTTCTTTCAGTTTTCGTGTTTTTCTTTTTCAGCTTTCGTGTTTGAAAAAGAGTAAATCGCCTTGCGGTATGCTGGTCCGGCTCGGACTTTCATCCCCGAAACCATGGGGGTAGGTTTTAGTGCGCACCGCACGGGGCACAAGAGCAGGTTTAACTTTAGTTAAAGACGTTCGCCCCGATTGGGGGCGGTGCGCCCGTCTCTATGTTTAGCTCTTTGGGCGTGCGCTGCGGGCGAAAGGCTCGTAGTGAAACGAAGAGCAAGATTGCCTGTGCGTCTCGCACCGCCCGTCTATGCCAGCGGCACTTTTGTTTAGCTTTTAGGACGAACCGCAGGGGGTGAAGCTGGATTTTCCTTTAGGAAAAGACGGCCGCCCCTCGGGGGTGCGGTTCGTCCGTCTCTGTGTTCAATTCTTATTGCTGGTTCGTATCTGACTGACTCTGACTGCTGCTGGTAGATTTGAGGTAGTCTTGATGCTTCTTCTCCAGCCACCAAAATAGGGGCACCCCCACCACAAACATCGAAATTACTACGATAGCAAACTTTTCCCACGCAAAAGTCTCTTTGATTAGCTGAACTACCGCCATGGGCACCACAACTAATAGGACTATCAGCGTCACTCTGCGTATTACTCTTCTTAACATTCTTAAACCTCGTTTTT
>CAYJLY010000030.1:20776-23849 GCA_964371385.1 uncultured Rikenellaceae bacterium | reverse complement strand
GGTATCGCAGATAGATGTGCTCTCACGCACAGCAGACGGCTCGCACCGGTGCGAGGGGCGCTTGCAGTGGTTTCGTGGGAGATTAACAATCGCCCCGTGCTAGCACCCACAGCAGGGCGTACGCTCCCCCACGGAAGGTGCGAGCTCACGCTGGCAGTGGTTTTATGATAGATAAATCATAGAAGATGTACTGCATCCTAGCCGCGCGTACAGCACCCCAACGGGGAGCGCGGCTTTAGCCTAAAGGCTAGCCTTATCCTCCCCTGCGGTACGCCCGAAAAAAGTAAACTTGCAAAGAAAAATCATTGCTGCTCCAGCTCGGAGTGCGATTCGCACCCTACAAAACTACGCTAGTTATGGTATTCACCAACTCCCTATCGTAGGGTGCGGCTATTTTGATATAATTATCGCTAAATCCGTACATCTGACCATCAATTCGTGCTGCTTCCCAAAGAACGCTGAGAGTTTGCCCCTTGAATCGAGCGCAGAAATCGGTGTGAAACTCCTCGCTCAGGCGACTTAGGTGTGCCACTCGTTCACGTTTTGTGTGTTGCTCCACTTTGCCATCAAAGGAAATAGCATCCGTGTTGTCACGCTCCGAATAGGGGAAGATATGCAAAAAGGCAGGGCGTACGGAGCGTAAAAATTCAACCGTTGAGAGGAAGTCATCATCGCTCTCACCGGGGAAACCCACAATAATATCTATCCCAATAAAAGCATCAGGCATTAGCTCTCGCACTTTCGCTATGCGCTCGGCAAAGAGTTCGGTGGTGTAGCGGCGGCGCATACGTGCCAATATCTTATTTGTGCCAGCCTGCAAAGGGATATGGAAATGGGGCATAAATTTCTTGCTGGTGGCGCAAAATTCAATCACCGCATCGCTCAAAAGATTAGGTTCTATCGAAGAGATGCGATAACGCTCTACGGCCTCCACGGTGTCGAGCGCACGTACCAGTTCCAAGAAACTCTCACCCGTTGTGCGCCCAAAATCTCCAACGTTCACACCCGTGAGTACTATTTCTTTTTGTCCAGCTTTGGCGACCTGCTCGGCTTGTGCAACTAGCTCTTCGATAGAGATATTGCGGCTCTCGCCTCTTGCCAAGGGGATAGTGCAATAGGCACAATGATAAGAGCAGCCGTCCTGCACCTTCAAAAAGGCACGGGTGCGATCGCCCCCCGAAAAGGAGTTAAAGAAGTTGGTAAGTTCGCCCTTAGAGCAGCTATCAACTGCCGTCTCAGCTAGCTTGCCCGTGAGCTTCGCCACCTTAGAGTACAGCTCGCCCTTGGAGTTATTGCCCACCACCAAGTCCACGCCCTCGATTGAGGCCACTTCTTCGGGCTTTAGTTGCGCATAGCATCCCGTCACAGCGATAATCGCCTCGGGGTTGTCTTTGGTGAGCCTGCGCACAAGCGCGCGACATTTTTTATCTGCCTCGCCCGTGACCGAGCAGCTATTCACTACTATTATATCAGGCGTTTCGCCTTTGGCTGCACGAGAAAATCCACCCTGCTCAAATTCACGAGCCAAGGTGGATGTTTCGGCAAAGTTAAGTTTGCACCCAAGGGTGCGAAAGGCTACTTTCTTTTGCATTAATTAGTATTATTTTGTTTCTTAGGTGACTATTCGAGCGTACGCATGCAATATTGAATGGGAGGTAAGCTACAAGCCGCACTGGCAATCATTTGGTTCGAAACGTGGCTTTGTGGGAGCTAATGCAAATAGACGGGCGCACCGCCCCCCACAGGGGCGACCGTCTTTTCCTAAAGAGAAAAGCCGCTCCACGCCCCTTGCGGGGCGCCCGAGAGCAATGTGCTAGCGTTCGTGAGAATGAGGAGGTGCAAACTTACTATGGACTATTTTTTGAGCTGGCGTGCCAATAGAGTATTTTTCATCAAACTCACAATGGTCATAGGGCCAACGCCCCCTGGAACTGGTGTGATATACGAACACTTGGGAGAAACCTCATCCCAACAAACATCTCCCAGCAGTCTAAAACCGCTCTTCTTGCTTGCATCCTCCACACGGGTTATTCCCACATCCACAACAACGGCACCCTCTTTCACCATATCCCCCTTGAGGAACTCGGCTATCCCAAGAGCCGCCACAATAATATCCGCCTCACGGCAGATTTCGGCTATATTCTTTGTGCGAGAGTGCACCAGCGTTACTGTGCAATCCACTCCCTTTTCACTAAGCAAGATAGACATAGGGCGACCAACAATATTCGATCTACCTATCACCACACAATTCTTTCCACTGGTCTCGATATCGTAACGCTTAAGCAATTCCATCACTCCCGCAGGCGTTGCACTCACAAAAGCTGGACGCAGCCCCAAGCTCACCTTACCCACATTCACGGGGTGGAATCCATCAACATCCTTGGCGGGGTCTATCGCCTCGATGATTTTCTGCTCGTCGATATGACGTGGCAGAGGCATCTGAACGATAAAACCATCGACTCTTTCATCAGCATTTAGTTTTGCAACCTCCTCCAAAAGCTCCTCTTGGGTAATTTCAGCGGGAAGTCGGAGCACCTGACTATAAAATCCAAGATCCTCGCAGGCTTTTTCTTTTGCGTTGACATAGGTGCGGCTAGCGCCATCATCACCCACCAAAATTGCAACCAACCCTGGAGGGCGTTCGCCTTGGGCTGTGATTTGTGCCACTTCTTGGCGAATTTCTTCTTTTAGTTGAGCCGACACGGCTTTACCATCAATAATTTGTGCCATTGTTAATGAACTGTTTTAATTGTGTTTATCTTGGTATTTTTATTGGTGTGTGCCGCTCCAGAAACTAACGACACAGGCAATGCTATTTTTAGGGCGGAGCTCGGGTGAACTGATCGACGAAGAAGAGCAGGGCTCCCGTGGGGGAGCGTCCGCCCTGCTATAATCAGATGCCAATCTAGGTGTTATCTTTTCCAGAGGAGCATTAACCACAAGAGACGCAATCTTAGCAACTTATGCTACACTTGCTCCTGCAACCCCTTCATCTCCCCTGCGCCACACTCATATCATTTAACGTCGTTTACCCTTCATAGCCTTTGCCATCTTGCCCATAGAGCCGTTGGCG
>CAYJLY010000030.1:0-20676 GCA_964371385.1 uncultured Rikenellaceae bacterium | reverse complement strand
TTAACGTCGTTTACCCTTCATAGCCTTTGCCATCTTGCCCATAGAGCCGTTGGCGACCATTTTCATCATCTTCGCACTCTGATCGAACTGCTTGAGCAGCTTGTTCACCTCTTCCATATTGGTTCCCGAGCCTGCGGCGATACGAGTCTTGCGAGAGCCGTTCAACACCTGAGGATTCTCACGCTCATAGGGAGTCATCGAGTTGATAATAGCCTCGGTGCGATCGAACACTGAGTTGTCTATGTCAATATTTTTCAACGCTTTACCAACCCCCGGTATCATAGATGCCATCTCTTTGATGTTACCCATTTTTTTGACCTGCTGGAGTTGGGCCATAAAGTCGTTTAGGGTGAATTGATTTTTGCGTAGCTTGGCTTGGAGTTTCTTTGCTTCCTCCTCATCGAACTGCTCTTGAGCACGCTCCACAAGGCTCACAATATCACCCATACCCAAAATACGGTCTGCCATACGGTCGGGGTGGAACACCTCTAGGGTGTCCATTTTTTCGCCCATAGAGATAAACTTCAAAGGTTTATCGACCACCGAACGAATCGAGATAGCCGCACCACCTCGGGTGTCACCATCGAGTTTGGTCATCACAACGCCATCGAAATCCAGTCGTTCATTAAACTCACGAGCCGTATTCACCGCATCCTGACCCGTCATCGAATCCACCACAAAAAGGGTCTCGGCTGGGTTAATAGACGCTTTGATTGCTGTAATTTCCTGCATCATCGCCTCGTCAATAGCCAGACGACCTGCCGTATCGACGATAATGGTGTTCACGCCACGAGATTTCGCCTCCTTAACACCTCTTTCAACCAACGCAACAGCATCAGTGGCTCCCTCCTCCGAATATACATTCACGCCTATCTGCTCACCCAATATTTTAAGCTGGTCGATAGCCGCTGGGCGGTAAATATCGCCTGCGATGAGCATCACGGTGCGTCCTTTTTTGCGGAGCATATTGGCTAGTTTGCCCGAGAAAGTGGTCTTTCCCGAACCCTGAAGACCGCTCACAAGTATGATAGAAGGCGAGGGTTTCAGGTTAATGTCGGTTGAAGTTCCACCCATCAACACCGCCAACTCATCACGCACGATCTTTACGATCATCTGTGAGGGGTTCACCGATTTGATGACATCCGAACCTATGGCCTTACGCTTCACCTCGTCGGTGAAAGTCTTGGCAACCTTATAGTTTACGTCCGCCTCGATAAGCGCTTTGCGCACATCTTTCAGGCTCTCGGCAATATTAATCTCCGATATGCGTCCTTGTCCTTTGAGAATCTTAAAGGACCTCTCTAATCTATCACTTAAATTTTCAAACATTTCATTTAGTGTTTATTATGTAGGATAAATTCATTCTTTTTTTTGAACGAGAAATTCACCCTCTTTTTTATTTTCTTCAAAAAACCTTAATCCGCAGGTACTTACATACGCTCAGGAACGTCAATTCCCAGCAGCGCCATCCCACGAGAGATAGTCTTGGCTACCTCGAGCGATAGAGCCAAGCGGAATTTTTTGTCCCTCTCTGCCACACCCTCTTTCAAGATAGGATTATCGTGGTAGTACTGGTTGTACTCCTTACAAAGTTCATACACATAGTTGGCTATCACCGAAGGCGAATGCTCCGCTGCGGCTAGTTCCAAGGTGCTGTGATACTCCACCAGTAGTTTGATTAGTTCAACCTCTTTGGCTGTTGGCTCCACCCCTTTGATCGAAGGCTCAACGCCCTGGGCGCGTCTGCCCAGCGACTTAATACGTGCGTGGGTGTATTGGATAAATGGACCTGTGTTACCATTGAAATCAATAGATTCCGATGGGTTGAAGAGCATCGTTTTCTTGGGGTCTACTTTCAGGATAAAATACTTCAAAGCCCCTAGTCCTATCATTTTCGATATATCGTACTGCTCGCTCTCACTTAGGCCATCTAGTTTGCCCATCTCTTTTGAGATTTCCTGCGCTTCGCTGATCATAGCCTCCATCAAATCGTCAGCATCTACCACTGTTCCCTCACGAGATTTCATCTTACCCTCGGGAAGTTCAACCATGCCGTAAGATAGGTGATAGATATAATCGCTCCACGAGTAGCCAAGTTTTTTAAGGATAAGTTTCAGCACCGTGAAGTGGTAGTTCTGCTCATTACCCACCACATAGGTTAGGTCGTCAAACTGATACTCGTTGTATCGCTCTAGGGCAGTTCCTAGGTCTTGGGTCATATAGACTGAGGTTCCGTCACCACGCAATAGCAGTTTTTCGTCCAATCCATCTTCGGTTAGGTTAATCCACACCGAACCATCCTCGCGGCGATAGAACACCTCGCGGCTCAGTCCATCCTCAACTAGTTTCTTGCCCAGCAGGTAGGTATTTGATTCATAGTAGATCTTATCAAACTCAACACCCATAGTCTTGTAGGTCTTATCGAAACCCTCGTAAACCCAATCGTTCATAGTCTTCCAAAGCTCATACACCGTGGGCTCTTGCGCCTCCCACTTACGGAGCATTTCTTGCGCTTCGAGCATCATTGGAGCCTGCGCTTTTGCATCCTCCTCGCTCATTCCACTCTCCACGAGAGCCTTAATCTCAGCCTTATAAGCCTTGTCGAAAGCCACATAATATTTACCAACCAGATGGTCGCCTTTCATACCGCTGGATTGCGGGGTTTCGCCATCGCCGAACTTCTGCCACGCCAACATGCTCTTACAGATGTGGATACCGCGGTCGTTCACTAGGTTCACTTTCACCACCTTATTACCAGCCGCCTCAAGGATGCGAGCAACCGAGTAACCCAACAGGTTGTTGCGTATGTGCCCCAAGTGAAGAGGTTTGTTGGTGTTGGGCGAAGAGTACTCGACCATCACTGTACGGTCTTTTGGTTGATTCATTCCGAAGCTATCATCCGCCAGCACTGCCTCAAGCACATCTTGCCAGTAGGCTTTGGTGAGCGAGAGGTTCAAAAAGCCTTTAATCACGTTGAAATCCTCAACCGCCTCGCAGTTTGCTTTAAGGTACTCTCCAACCTCAGAGGCTGTTGCCTCAGGGCTTTTGCGGCTTGCCTTTAGCAAAGGAAAGGTCACAAGGGTGTAGTCGCCCTCAAATTC
Organism: uncultured Rikenellaceae bacterium; assembly: GCA_964371385.1. Lineage (GTDB taxonomy): Bacteria > Bacteroidota > Bacteroidia > Bacteroidales > Rikenellaceae > Mucinivorans. The sequence continues at coordinate 17,575 of CAYJLY010000030.1, read as the reverse complement.
ACGGCGAGTTTTGCTCACCTGTACTGGCAATTCGCCATTTCCGTAAAGTTCGGCTAACGCCGAGGCTATCACCTCTTTAAGATATAGTTCTGCTGTTTTCATATATTGTTTTTTTATTTTTCGTCTATTCTGGTGCGGTGGCTAGGTTGATGGTGTAGTTGTTGCGTTTGACTATGTTCGCCACTTTAACCATCTCGCCCGTGGGCACCACCTCATCCACATAGAGGGACACAACGGGGCTCTCGGCTCCATCTAGTTTACTCTTGAGCAGAGTTTCAATTTGATCGAATCCCACCTTTTCTTTGTCCACAAAATACTCCAGCGAGGGAGTTATAGAGATCGACACCACCATTTTTTCCTTTGTTACATTGGTACTCTTGGGGAGGTTGAGTTTCAGGGCATTATTATTAATCAGGGTTGTTGCTATCATCAAAAAGATGAGCAGCAGAAACATCAGATCTGTCATCGATGCCGACGAGCCGCTTATCTCGACCTTTGAGCCACGTTTAATTGCCATTATATAAATCCTTTCTCTTTAATTTTAGTTCTAGGTTCTCTAGCGCATAGCGATCACGCACTAGCATCTCGACTTGGTTGGTATAGCTCCCTGCGGCAGTCTCCCTGAGGAAACCATCTAGGGTGTCTATGTAGTACATTCGGGGGTATTCTGCCACTTCGTGTTTGGCTCCCTTGAATTTGTAGCTCACAAAGGGGTAGTTCATCTTGCGAAAATATTTGGTGAGATACTTCGTGCCAAACATCCCTTTTTTGAACAATTGCAGCCTACCGTACTCCACTACTCTATCCGAGGTGCCGTGCATCATCAGGGTCGGTGCAGGAGGCGAGGGGTAATGAGGTCGGCCACTCTGCGAAAACAGTGCTCCCGCCAGCGAAACCACTCCCGAAAAGCGGAAACCCTCTGCAAGTCCACTAGAGAGCGTGTGTTTGTTTTGCAGATAATAATCACACTGCAAAGCAGTTATCGCCCCAGCCGAAGAGCCAACAATTGCTACTTTTGCGGCATCTACACCCAAACTCTCTTTATTTTCGAGCGTGTAACGCAGTGCCGCAAACACATCCTCACAAGCGGTATCTACTGCTCGAAAAACCACTTTATTATTAAATAAATTCACGTGGCGTTCGCCTTGTAGCGCTAGTCTATACTGAGGCACCACAACTCGATAACCCCTCAAGGCAAGAGCCTCAAAAAACTCGACATTGTGCTCATCCTCGGGGCTGCCCGTTACAAAACCACCTCCAAAGACATAGACCACAGTCACTCCATTAGCCACAGCGGGCTGGTAGAGATCCATCCACAGCCCTCGCGAGGGCTCGAATATGATTCTTTGAGAGTGAGGCATTTGTTTTTAAGTTTATTTAACTCGGGGACATGACTAACAAGTTAGTCACATTCCCTTAATCGACTTTATGGTTAATTAGATCTATGAAAGCAACCGAGTTAGCCTCCATCTGGAACACTAGTTTCTCGATTTTTGCCACCAAGAAGTTATAGCCAAAGTAAGCAGGAATACCCACTATCAGACCCGCCACCGTGGTAATCATCGCCGTATAGATACCGCTCGAAAGCAGCGCCATATCCACCCCGCCACCTGCCGAGCTCAGATCCATAAACGCTTGGACCATACCAATTACCGTCCCCAAGAATCCTATCATTGGAGCACCACCCGAGGTGGTAGCCAAAAACGGCAAACCCGACTCAAGGCGCGAAACCTCAAGATTTCCAACATTCTCGATAGAGCTGCGGATATCGTCTATGGGGCGACCTAGGGAGTTGATTCCTTTTTCTATCATGCGAGCCACGGGCGTGCGTTGACTGCGACAAAGGGCAATCGCCTGCTCCACTCGTCCCTCGTACATCAGATCACGGATTTTGAGCATAAATTTAGGGTCGCCCACCGAGGCTTTGCGTATCATTTTGTAGCGCTCGACGAAAATAAAAATCGATATACCCGATAGAATAGCCAATGGTATCATCAGCCAACCGCCCGCTAGAATTAGTGAACCCAATGAAATTTCTTGTGCGGCACTTGCTGCAGCCTCGCTTGGGAGGGTTTGAAGTAGTAGCATAATTAGAGTTAAGTCTTAAAAAAATGTGTTTTCTGAAGAGCGCAAGGCTCTATTTGGTATCAAAAGGCAAAGATAATAATTTTCTTTGGTAGTATTGTTGAGTTTCACTTTGCAAGAGTGGTTTTTTTTGAGATGTTCATCAAAAGCCACCTCCCTAGCTCTAGCCTATCCTTACGCCACGGCTATTTTCGCTCAGGCGCATAGTCTCGCTATCAAAATCTTCGATATGTACCAAAGCAGGATATTTCCCCACCTCTATGGTTCCAGCCCAATCATCTATCCCTAGTGCCACAGCTCCGTTGCGAGTCGCCCAATCGACAATAGTCTCAAGGGGCAGTTCAGGGTAACACTGTGATAGTTTGTGCATCTCGCCCACCATAGAAATATCATCATTTGAGCTAAGGCTATCAGTTCCGATGGCTACACGTACACCCTTGTCCATAAGCATTTTAACATCTGCCATAGAGTTCTCTATGTAGTGGTTAGAAAGCGGACAAACAACCACACTCATGCGATCACCCAAAAGCGCCTTAGCACGATCAATATCACTCCCCGTTGCATAGACAGAGTGTACCAAAAGGGTATTTTCACGCTCGGGGGTTAGAGCCGCAAAAATACGGTCGGACTCCTGCTCGCCAGCCATCGCCACCGATTCTTTGAAGTGCACCGAGCACACGCCCTGCGCTTTTTCGCCTTGTTCGCTAGTGAGAACACCACCACACAGTCCGAGAAGTCTATCCTCCATGGTGTAGGTAGCATGGGGAGCGATAGTTGCCTCTAGGCCTTTGTCTTGGTGTGCTTTCACGCGCTCCAACCCTTGATGGAAGCTAGTATCAGCATCTTGTCCGTCCACATCGTAAAGCTCCACGAAACTATGATAGTGGATGGGGCTTTGCTCCTTGATCTCATACACATAGTCGTTGTTATTGTGATCGCCCACAGCCACAACACCCTCGAGTATCATTTGTTGGTCGATCTCGCGTGCCGCCTCGGTTTTTTGCTCATCGGGGGTCTTATCGTTGATCTTGATAGAGATAATAGAGCTAATGAAATGAGGCAATCCACCCCCGCGCTCTATCTTGCCTTTGACATAGGAATACTCCAAATGGCAATGGGCATTAACCATCCCCGGGATAATCAGCCCCGAATAATATTCTGCATCCTCGGGGGTTTCATCTAGGTTTGTTTGCAGCGAGAGCACTGTGCCCTCAGCGTCAATTTCAATGAGAGGCTTGCGGTAGATTTTACCCCCCGAGATCATATAGTCTGATGTAATTTTACGTGTCATTTATTTTGTGTTTTTATTAATTCCAAATTGGCAGGGCGCGAGCCGCACCTGCTATCATTTAGCTCTAACTGGGGTCAGAGACCCTAAGATCATTTGGCTCTAACTGTCTCTTTCCAAACCCCACCGCCCGTGCGGCTCGCACCGGCTAGCTTTTTTATTTATGGTACTGCACTTCCAACAGAGCGGTTTCACTTACGTTCAACACGTGTTCTGTTGGAAGCTCAGTACCAAGGAACTTTCTTTTTTGTTTAACTCATATCAAAGGCACAATTCGAGCCAAATCATTGCCCGTGCGGCTGGCACCACCCATCTGTGCGTACCCGCGCTAGGCGATTATTTATCTCACACTATTGCCCGTGCGGCTGGCACCACCGCTGCGCAAAGTGTTCGCAGCTGGTCGTCGGTAATGACGTAAGGAGGCATAAGATATACCAAACGCCCAAAAGGCCTCACCCACACGCCTCGCTCCACAAAAGCAGCAGTAATGCTAGGCATATCCACCGCCTCTTCCAATTCTATCACCCCTATGGCTCCCAAAACCCTTACATCTCTCACACCCTCACTGCCACGAAGTTCAGAAAATTCCTCTTCCAATATAACACCAATTTCTCCCACACGCTCCAGCATCCCCTCGGGGTCATCAAGTATAATATCCAGCGAGGCACACGCCACCGCACACGCCAAAGGGTTGCCCATAAAAGTCGGGCCGTGCATAAATGCACCCTTGATGGTGTGCGATACTTTTCGAGTGGTTATGGTTGCTGCCAAAGTCATATAGCCGCCAGTTAGAGCCTTGCCCACGCACATTATATCGGGTACAACACCTGCCCAATCCACACCAAACATACGCCCCGTGCGGCCAAAGCCTGTGGCTATCTCATCGCATATTAGAAGTACACCATACTCATCACACAGCTCACGCGCTAATTTCAAATACTCAGGATGATAAAAGCGCATACCACCAGCACCTTGGACTATTGGTTCGAGTATAAGTGCCGCTAGAGTATCGTGATTCTCTCGAAAAGCCTCACGAAGGCGCATTTCATCCTCGCAACCCGCTTTCCATGTATCAGTAAAAGTCGTAAGTGGTTTTTCGACAAAGATCTGTTGCGAGAGTCGTCCCTGCCAAAGCGAGTGCATCCCACCATTGGGGTCACACACGCTCATTGCGTGCCAAGTATCACCGTGATAACCCCCTGAGATGGTCAGAAAGGCGTTTCGGTTGGGCTGGTCTTGACTATAATAATATTGTAATGCCATTTTCATTGCCACCTCAATGGCAATGGAACCACTATCTGCCAAGAACACAGATTCCAAACCCTCGGGCAAAAGCCTCAAAAGCCTACGCCCCAACTCCACCGCTGGATCGTGGGTCAGCCCCCCGAACATCACATGACTCATCTTGGTGAGTTGTTCGGTGGCGGCTTTATTAAGCTGTGGATGGTTGTAGCCATGGATAGTAGACCACCACGAACTCATTCCGTCTATTAGCCTGCGCCCGTCGCTCAGGTGAATATAAACCCCCTGACAATGGCTCACCTGATAGCATTCGAGAGGCTCGCTCATCGAAGTATAGGGATGCCAAAGGTGTTCTCGGTCGAATTGATGATTATTTTTACTCATTTGCTTTGGCTAGATCTTTCAAAAATTTTTCGGTCACAACCACTTTCAAAGCTTTTTGCAGGTTCACAAAATCAAAACCCGATTCGCCTAGAATTTCTCCATCCAATTCGAGATTAATGGCTGGTTGCGATTTAATAATAATATGCTTGCCTCGGTGGTGTTCCACTCGTGGGATACGATAAATAGTCCCATCATAAAGGCGGTGCCAGTGGCGCAGGAACATTCCCAAACGATTCATCTTGGGGATAATGGTCAAATCGAAAAGCCCATCATCGGCAATCGCTAGCGGGGTCTGAGAAAGTCCTCCTGCGGTGTATTTATTGATGCCCACAGTGGCGGTAAAGAGTTTGCCCTCGAAAATCACCTCGCCATCGACCTCTATGACCGTTGGTCGGCAACGATAACGCAAAGCCTCACGGAACACACTCCACAAATAGAGCCATTTGCCTCGATAACCCCTCTGATGGAGTTTATTGAAACTGCGACACACCGCAGCATCATATGCCACGCCTCCTACGTTTGCCAAATAGCGCAACTGTGGCACACGTGTTTGATGATATTTTACCCTGCCCACATCCTGCAGGAACCAACACTCTTGGACTATCGCTTTGATGGTCTCGGGATAGGTTTTGGGGATGCCGAACATACGGATCCAGTCGTTGCCCGTACCTACGGCTATTACCGAGATGAGCACTTCGGTGCTTTTGATCTTTCCCTGAAGGAAGAGCCCATGCACCACTTCGTGTATGGTACCATCGCCACCAACGATCATTAGTTTGCGGTAACCCGCGTTGAGAGCTCCCACCGCAAGTTCTGTGGCATGGTATTTTCGCAGCGTAAAATGAGCATCATACACCACCCCTGCATCCGAGAGCAGATTGCTAATCAAAGGCCAATCCAATAGACCTCGTCCACGACCTGCCACTGGATTCACTATGGTGTACCATCCATTTTTTTGTTCTTTGCTCTCGCTCATCGCTTTGTTGCTTAATCGTTTAGATCAAATATTGCTTCGGGCAGTTCGAATACCACCACACCTTTGCGCTTTTTTATATCTACCACAAATTTCTCATTATAGGGGATCAACACCTCTTGGTCCATATCAGCTAGCTCAACCACAAGCAAGGGGTTCATCTCGCTGTCTATATAGTCCACTATCTCACCACTACGCGACGAGGTAAGATCCTCAAAGCGCATGCCCACCAGCGGGTGCTCGTCTTCTTGTTCGATCTCCGCACGTGCGGAATAAATGGCCTTGCCCAAGAGGGTGCGGCTCAACGGCTCACTCTCGAAGTCATCGAACACTATCACCGCTTTGGTATTACCCTGTTTTTGGAAGGACCCTATCCACAGTGGCACGGGAAGCGTGTCTATCTCGACCCACAGCGGCTCACCGAGCATCCCATGAGGGAAGGTATCCCAGAGTTTAACCACCAGCTCACCCTTAGTGCCATAGAGTTTAGAGATGGTGCCCACCTGATAATCGGGAGTAATAATCTCGGAACATATCGCGTTATAATCTTCTTTGTTTTTCATCTTTGTTTAATTGTATTGACAGGGAACTGATTTATCGTTATCGGGGAGGAAATATTTTGTTTTTCCTCATTAAGTTTTATTCAAGTCAGTTTTTAGAACTTCCCTATAGCTCTTTAAATATTCTTCCACCGCAGTGAGATTCTTGCAGGCACACCCCCTTTCAAAGCCCTCCTGCCCACAATCCACTCCACTAAAACGGGGATGGGGGTGGTGATAGCCCCTGGTGGTAGTCTCGACCAAAAAGGGCGTATGCCCCGAGTAGTTATCTATCATAGAAGGGTCGCTCAGGCGAAACACAAAGCGGTTGCAGAGTCCCTCGAAACGCTCGGCATGCGCGAAATTTTCGTCCGTAATGCTTTTTATAACCTCTAGACCCTCGCTGGAGAGCAATTCACAATCCGAGGGAGTTTCCAGCCCATCCAGCTGCACAGAACTCAATCCGTAGCGAGCCGCCACCGACACTATCCTTAAGGGATCGCTCTCGGCAAAGCGCCCAACGCGCCTCACTCTCAGTGGTATATCCCACAACAGAGCCGCATCTGCCTCGCCAAAATAGCGGGGCGAGAGGGGCATAAAATCAAACGAGACGTAGCTAGGCTTTAATCTCGAGATCATCTCTATGTCTATCGGATCACGCAGTGCCGAGATTTTTGTTAGTAGCATTTTTATTTGGTATTTTGAGAGTTTTGTGATTTTAATCCTCTCACTACATCATGTATCGTATCGCCAAAGGGCGTATAGCTAAAATTATTATCCAGCGAGCATATCTCACTACCGTCATACTCACTCACCCCATAAATAAAGCTTGCCATATCGGCAGAAAAGGGAGGTGTCTTCATGGTTTTTCTCATTATCCACGCCGCCGTCAAAAACAGCCATTTATCGACCCTAAGCCATGGTTTGCGCACTCCGCTACACACCGCCACCTCCACTGCAAGTTCTCGAAAGCGCACATTCGCACCATTGAGCACCAAGCGTTGCCCCCCTCGCAGCAAAGGGTTTTGAGCCACCCTCACCAGCGCCCTTGACACATCTCTCACATCCACAAAGCCCGTACCTCCGCTCACCCAAAACGGCAGTCCCCCGCCCAACATTCTAACCACTCCCTGCAGTCCTCCGCTTTCGGGCGCACCCACCCCTAGTATCACCGAAGGCAATACCACCCCCACATCCAAACCCAGCTTGCGAGCTTGCCAAATGTGCATCTCGCTGAGGAATTTAGAGCGCGAGTAAGGCGAGGCGTCCTCTATGCGCTGGGCACTCGAGGACAAAGCGGCAATAGAGCTCGTGAACACCAACACGGGGCGATTGGTTTGCCTGATACACGCCTCCACCACAATCTCAGTCAAACGCACATTCTCTCTGACAACATCCACCCCCGAAAGATCCACAACAGCCGCCGTGTGAAACACCACACTCGCGCCATCGAAAGCCTCTTGAACCTCCTCTAGGCACATCATATCAAGCTCCACAGCCATGATGGCATTCATCTGAAAGCCATCACGCCCTAGGGTGTAGCTAAGTTTACGTAGGGAATGCTCAGAACGAACGAGAGCCACAATTTCATTGTAGCTCCCATCTCGCAATAAGTCCACCACAAGATGGCTCCCAACAAGTCCTGTTGCTCCTGTTACTACTGCTTTCATGTCTGTTTGGGTAGTTTTTTTGAACCACCCTCTAAATATTCTATTTCTTGGCTACTGCCTTTTTTGTTGTCGTTTTCTTAACGGCGGTTTTTTTGGCAGCTGGTTTTTTCGCTGCAGCTTTCGTTGCCGTTTTTTTGGCGGCAGTCTTGGTTTTTGTAGCCTTGGCTGCTGGTTCGCCCTGTTCGGCTATCATCTTTTGGCAATCCTCAAGCGTTAAAGTCGCTGGGTCTGTGGTTTTTGGAATCTTATAATTCTTTTTCTCAAACGAAATATAAGGCCCAAAACGTCCATTGAGGATAGAAACACCCCCTTCGAACTCCTTGATTATCTTATTCTTATCAGCAAGGCGCTTAGCCTCAATAAGTTCCACACACCTCTCACCGGTAACCGTATAAGGATCGTCAGTCTTGGCAAGAGAAGTAAATGCTCCCTTGTGGCGCACATAAGGTCCGAAACGACCAGCGTTCACCACCATCACCTCGCCCTCATATTCGCCCACCTCGCGCGGCAAACGGAACAGTTCCATAGCCTCCTCGAGCGTGATATTCTCAACTAAGCGATTTGATGGAATTTTTGCATATTTCTTATTGGCTGCATCGCCAATCTGAACCATAGGACCATAGCGACCCACACGTGCCACCACCATCTCACCACTCTTTGGGTCTACGCCCAGCTCACGCTCCGAACGCACATAGTCACTATTCTCGGATGCGGTCTCAACTCTCTGGTGGAAAGGAACATAGAAGTCCTTTAGCATGCTTTGCCATGGCAATTTACCTTGTGCTATATCGTCAAACTGCTCCTCGACCCCAGCGGTAAAACCATAGTCCAAGACCTGCTCGAAGTGTTCCTGAAGAAAATCTGTCACCACCATTCCGATGTCGGTGGGGAAGAGTTTATTTTTCTCCGACCCTGTTTTCTCGCTCTTGTCTTTGGCTTTCACCTCGCCTTTCTCGAGGGTAAGTATTCGTATATTGCGCGAGACACCCTCGCGGCTTTCTTTCACCACATACCCCCTGGAGATCACAGTACTAATAGTGGGTGCGTAGGTCGACGGGCGACCTATGCCCAACTCCTCGAGGTGTTTCACTAGGGCGGCCTCCGAATAGCGGGCTGGAGCCTGAGTATAACGCTCAGTGGCTATCACCTTCTTACTGGAAAGGCTATCACCTTTAGTGAGGTTTGGAAGTAGCCCATCGAGATTGTCATCTCCCGAACCCTCGTCGTCGGTGCTCTCTATATATAGTTTTAGGAAACCATCAAAAATAATCACCTCACCCTTGCTCACAAATTGGCGCTTATCATTAGAAATTGCCGTTTTGATAGTGGTGCCCTCCAACTGTGCATCACTCATCTGGGTCGCAACAGTGCGTTTCCAAATCAGTTGATAGAGCTTCTGCTGGGCAGCGTCATCGCCTGCCACTGTGCGCGAAAACTCCGTGGGACGTATAGCCTCGTGGGCCTCCTGAGCGCCTTTGCTCTTGGTGGTATAGGTGCGGTATTTATAGTATTTCTCGCCAAAATTACCCTCGATAGCCTCTTTTGCTTTGGCAAGCGCCATCGAAGATAGGTTCACCGAGTCGGTACGCATATAGGTGATGTGTCCTGCCTCATAGAGCCTCTGGGCGAGGGTCATGGTCTGCGACACACTAAAGCCTAGTTTGCGAGATGCCTCTTGTTGAAGAGTCGAGGTAGTAAAGGGTGGAGCTGGACGGCGTGTCAAAGGCGTTTTAGTAACGCTATCAACACTCAGCAGGCTCTGTTTTAGTTTTTCGAGGAACTCCTGCGCCTCGGCCTCGCTTTTTAGGCGCTCGCTGAGTTCGGCTGAGAGTTTTTCGCCTGCCCCAGTAAGCAATTCCGCTGTCACCCTCCAATAGGGTGCACTTTGGAACTCCATGATCTCACGCTCGCGGCTCACAATGAGTTTCACCACCACACTCTGCACCCTACCTGCTGAAAGCGAAGGCTTCACCTTGCGCCACAACACGGGCGAGAGCTCAAAACCCACCAAGCGATCCAACACTCGCCTTGCCTGTTGGGCATCAACGAGGAATTGATCCAACTCACGAGGGTTTTCAACTGCGTTTTTGATTGCCGAGGGGGTGATCTCGTGGAACACTATGCGGCGTGTATTATTTTTATTTAGTCCCAACACCTCGCTCAAATGCCATGCAATAGCCTCACCCTCACGGTCTTCATCGGAGGCGAGATACACCATCTTGGCATCCTTGGCGAGTTTCTTGAGATTGGCAACCACCTCACGTTTGTCGGGCGACACCTCGTAGGATGGTGAAAATCCATTCTCAAGGTCGATAGACAAACCTTTCTTCTGCAAATCACGTATGTGTCCGAAGGATGATTTGACCAAAAAATCTTTTCCTAATATTTTCTCGATTGTCTTGGCCTTAGCTGGCGACTCGACAATAACTAAATTCTCTTGCACTTGGTTTCTTGTAAACTGTAATATATATTGGGGGATGACAGGGGGACACCTAAAGTAATAAATTACTTAACGAAGGTGTAGGTCAAAACCAATTTAGGTTGCTCATTCAAATCGGGAGCCTCGGAGCCCCACACAACAGAGTTGCCATAATAATAACGTGAATCGGCTGCAGGCGCCAAGTCCAAAGACACCTCTTGGGTGCTACCCGAAAGATACTGCTGCACATAACGTGTGATATTTTGGACATACTTCCCTGTGATACGATTGATATATCCCTCTATTGTTAGAGGATAGCTATTGGAGTCATACAAGTATAGCGTGTAATCGTAGTCTGGCATAAACAAAGGCTCGTTGTAGTCGTAGTACATGGCTAGTGTTTGGATGCTTTCATTGAGACTCTCATAGCTCGTGTCTACCAAATCCCACTGCAACTCCGCTCTGTGAACTGCAATATTATTAAAACCCTGCGCCTTGGCAGTTGCTTTAAGCTGATCGACCAAATTGGTTTGCAAATCAACCTTGCCATTCACGCCCGCTGGCGATACGACATATATTTTCTCCTGAGGGTTAATAGTATCATTTATGACACGATAGTCTATACCCCCTGCGCTGACATCGGCAGTTGTGTAGTCACGATCAAAGAGCATCAGGTGGGTGTTATAACCTTCGTACTCGCTACTAGGCGAGGTAAAATAGAGTCTTTGCACTAAGGTCGAATCTGGATATTGATCATTGTCATAATAGACCCACATCAGCGCAACGTCAGACCCTAAAGAGACATTGTACAATGCGCCGCTGTTTCCCTGGGGCGGTACAACCTCAAAATACAGACCATTGATTGCCTGGTGGAAAAGAGTGTCGCTGTTGTAAATATTATCCAAACTAACACGATTATCAAAGAACTTCTGAGCGTAGCTCAAAGGCAGTTGCTCTTGGCACTGAACACCTCCTGATGGAATTTCATAGCTCAAAAGAGGCTCATTTCCAACATAGGGACTCATATCGAAGTTAGAATAATAAGTAGAATCTGAGTTGAAATTATAGCCCGCCACCTCGTAGATATTCAGAGTTGATTTACCCACAGTGGTATCACCACCAGCATACTCCAGCGAGAGTAGAATGACCATAGAGTCGATCACCGCCCCCTGACCAAAATAAGTATCATCGGGAAAACCCTGAGGCATAAAATTCGTAAAACTCGAGGCTTTGAAATCACCCGAAATAGGGCTATAGTGCTGCCCCAAGACCATAGTGGTCGAAACATTACTTCCGATAATAGAATCCGAAGATATATTGTAGGTGGTAAATCTTATGGTCGAATCGATACCTGTGAGCATCTCTTGCGAGGGCGGAACCATCGTATTTCCAAGGAAAAGATCCTTTTTTACACACGAGAGTGAAAATATTGCGCTTGCCATTAGAGGCAGAGCTAACTGTAGGAGTTTTCTAAAATTAAGAAAGTGTTTCATAGAACTGGTCGTAGGCTGTTGAGTAGTTTTCGCTCTGGGGATGCTCGAGCATAGGTATATTATTTTCTTTAATAAACGTTTCGATTTCGGGATCTATTGTGTCGGTAACCTTAACCACACCCGAGGCAAAGGACAAAGCGAACTTCATCATCGAGCGATAGTCATTCAAAGCAAAGCCCTCTAAGTCGGGGGCCTTAATGCCCTCGGCCTTTAGTTTGGCGGGCAAATTATCACTTAGGGGTTCTGCAAAATCTTGATCATAGAGCGAGATAACGATTTTCACGTCCTTGAATATAGGATCGCTCTTGTAGCATTTTTTCAAGAGAGCCGGGATAAAAGCACTCATCCATCCGTGGCAGTGAACAATAGAGGGCGACCAGCGTAGTTTTTTAACGGTCTCCAACACTCCGCGCGCAAAAAAGATAGCACGCTCGTCGTTGTCCTCAAAGAATTTTCCATCCTCATCGCGATCAAGAGCTTTGCGTTGGAAAAAGTCCTCATTGTCAATAAAATAAACCTGAAGGCGCGCTCCTGGAATAGAGGCTACTTTCAGGATAAGCTGATGGTCGTTGTCATCGATAATAATATTCATCCCCGAGAGGCGTATCACTTCGTGGAGTTGGTTGCGACGCTCGTTAATAAGTCCGTACTTTGGAGTAAACAGTCTTATTTGGTGTCCTGCCTCTTGCATCATCTGCGGAAGATTGCGAGAGATACTCGAGAGTGTTGTTTCACCCAGATAGGGGGTAATCTCTTGTACGGCGTATAAAATTCTTTCGTTGGGCATCCCTGAAAATTTAAAATTTGTGCTTATATAAGGTCTTTTTTGCTTTCTTAAAATCAAGGAGGGGAATCCACGAAATGCGATCCAGCCCAAAGCCAATCACACCCGTACACTTCACTCCCAAACTGCAAAGATACTACTTTTTTGGCACACTACCATAATTCAAGGCGATTTTATCTCAACAAAGTAAGTTGAGGGTCTTGGCAGAACACAGAAAAAACGTTACCTTTGCACTAAGATAAACACACAAATCAACTATTAAAATTCAAAAAACAACGATGAAAAAGCTTCTTCTACTAGCCCTACTACTTCTGGCAGCCCCACTTGCCAAGGCGCAAGATATCTACTATGGCCCCAGCGTTGGTCTGAACCTTTCGACCATCACCAAACAGACCTTCTCGAACGACTACCTGCGTGGCAACCTCGGAGTGCACGTTGGCTACAACCTCACCAACGAGATCACCCTCCACGGCGAATTGCTTTATTCTTGGCAGGGCATGAAATACAATGACGCGGATGCTAGAATCTCTTTGAACTACATCAAAATACCGGTGCTTGCACGCCTGAATATTGTAAATGGTATGAGCCTTGAGGCTGGTATGTCGTTTAATTTTCTCACCTATGCTAAGCAGACAAATATCACTACTGTCGAGGGTGGAGGATATTCAGACGAGCTTGATCTAATGGGTACTATGAACCATTTTGATTTGACTATCCCGGTGGGTATCAACTATCTGTTTGCTCAGAATTTCGAAATAGGGTTGCGCTATGACATGTCTATGTTGCGAGTTTTCAAAAACTCGGATAATAAGAGCCGCAACTCCAATCTATCATTGAATTTCCGTTATCGCCTCTAGGTAAACTCGCCCCCGAGCAAATATTTACAACAGAAACTCTCCACCTGCTTTTTAAATAGAGCAAGTGGAGAGTTTTTTATTTAGTTTTAACCACAAGAATTAAAAATTTTATTAACTTTGCTATATACAACCCCTTAACTATTAATCTCTACAAATTATGAAAAAAACACTTCTTATCCTTGCCCTTGCACTGGGCTCTTTGAGCAGTATGGCTCAACAAAACTGGCTGTGGCCCATCTCGGAGCAACGCTCTGGCGAGAACATTATCTACGCTCCGCAAAGCTTTATTGATGGGGAGCTAAATTTTGACGATCTATTTATTGGTGCACCCCATGGTGCAGTGGTGGTTGCACCAGCAGATGGGGTAGTACGAGATGTAGGGGCGAGCTATGACCATTCGTTAGTGAAAGGCGAATTTTGGGGTTTTGAGGTTGGCAAAACTTTCAATTCGGGTTTAGCTGATGTGAGAAAGAGCGCAGAGGGAAAATTCAATCCGCAATTTATCAATGGATTTATCGGAATTTCGCTGGGCGATGGGCTAATGCTACATATAAACGGATTGGAGGGCGACAAAGCGTTCAAGACGGGGCAGAAAATCTTGCGTGGCGATACGCTCGGCACGGTGGCATACTGCTTCCATAAAATCCCCGAACCCTCTATTAGCCTTTCGGTGAGTAAGAATACCATACCCGCAGATCCAATGGCACCCTTTGGGCTAAAAAGCTCATTTATCCCTGCCAAAAAAGTCGAAAAGATTGACTCTATTACCAAGGCACAAGCTAAAGAAGACCTCGACATACTATTTGGTGCGACAGAGGAACTACTGCCAACCCTTGGCTATCTAGCAACCCCTCAGGAGTTTTTGGCACTCAAAAAAGAGCTCGAAATAATGATTGACACCACCAGTGCCACGCAAACCAGCACTGGGTATTTCCGAAGTCAAGTGCTTCGCCGCTTCAACCAAGTGATCCACGATAGCCATATCTACGTTTTCCCCTACAACTGGGAGGACTCTCACTACCACGCTACTCAACCACAAGCCTTCCTAGGGTGGGAAAAGGATACACTGCGACTCTATGTCTCCACGCCCAAATTCAGCGAGCACATAGGTAAGCAGGTGATAGAGTATAACGGAATGAGCGCAGATTCGGCACGAAAAATTGCACAGGCAAAGATAACTAGCTACGATGCCGATGTACGCTCGATGATTGATTTTTCTCTCGCCTTTAATACTTTTCCTATAGGGGGCAAGGGTGGTAATATGGATTTGGATGTGCTCTTTGCTGATAGCACGAGGGTTTTCATCCCCGCCCAGAGAGGCCCACTAATGGAAGTGCAAGATGTAGTCGAGTACTTAAGACACAACAAGCACAACCGTGGATGGGCGAGCCGTATGCTCAATGATTCGACAGCACTACTGGAGCTTTCGACCTTCTCGCTGAACCAAGTAGCAGTGGAGGACATAGGGAAATTTGTGGACAGCGTCCAAAGAGCGGGCATAGATAATTTCATAGTGGACGTGCGCAATAATCCTGGGGGCGATATAGTGGCTCTCGAAAAAATCTTCTCCTACTTCGCCACCGACACCACCCACCTTCACACTTATAGCCACGTTAAGCGTATCGCAGGGTATAAATACCTCGACTATTCGCTCAGTTACACTGGTATCGACACTCTTTTTGCCGAATTTTCCCCAATAGAGGGCAGGGAGGGATTCTATGCCAATTATAATCAAAAGAGCGTTATGCCCGACAGTGTGGTAAACTACACGGGAAGGCTCTATGTGCTTACCAACGAACGCTCTGTGTCGGCAGCCACCGAGTTTGCAGGCTACGCTGTGCGTGCCCATCGTGGAGTGGTCATAGGGCGAGAAACCCAGTCGGCGTACCACTACCTCACAGCGATGAAATACGCCGACATTCGTCTACCCAACTCCACCGCCACCATACGCATACCGATGGTTGAACAGTGGTTCGACACAGTAGTCAATGAGCGTGTACCCTTTGGGCGAGGGGTGATTCCCGATTATGAGATTCGCCTCACGCACGATGAACTGCTCTCACGCACCGAAGGGGACACCATCCTAAACACAGCCTTGGATTTAATCGCACGGGGCGTATATTTATCAGAAGAAAATCCTTTTGATGTTGTTCTCTCCGATGAAGACAGCACTAAAAAGCCTGCCTCGCCTTGGATGTGGCTTGCCCTTGGCGGAGGCATCATACTGTTGTTGATTGCCGCTCGCAGGCTCAACCGCAAAAGCACTAGTCTGACAGAGAATTTTTCGGTCGAAGACACCAAAGAAAATTGATTTCATTAGAACACAAAAAAATCCTTGCATGAAAGTTCGTTGCAGGGATTTTTTATATCTTGCAAAGAGCAAGAACCCTCGGGAGGGGCGGCCGTCTTTACCTAAAGGTAAATCCAGCTTAGCCCCTTGCGGCTCGCAGAAAGTAAACGTTGCGAAGATAAATAATTGCCTGTGCCGCTGGCACCAGGAGGTAGATAGCGAGAACTAGATTGTTTTATCAGGCGACACAGGGTAAGTAATACAAAAAATTTATATCTTTGTAGTCTATGCAGAGAAATCACAGTAAATCTAAACCAAAACATACTATGAAAAAACTACTTCTACTTCTAGCCTTTGTGCTACTAGCACCAAAGACACTTACTCTTGCCCAAAATGACCTTCCAACCAAAGATGGATGGAAATTGGCATGGCACGATGAATTTGATGGCCGCAAACTCGACACCACAAAATGGGTGAAAATCCCACGTGGACCATCCGACTGGAATAATTTTATGGCGCCTTACAAAGAGCTTTACTCTGTTAAAAAAGGCATCCTGACCCTGCGTGGTCTTGAAAACAAGAAACACAAAGCGGACACAGCGCAATATATCACGGGCGGGGTCTACACCAAGGGTAAAAAAGGATTTAACAATGGTCGCATAGAAATTTACGCACGATTGAGCAACGCTCAGGGCTTTTGGCCAGCGATTTGGATGCTTCCCGAGGTACGCAACGGATGGCCTGATGGAGGCGAGATTGATATTATGGAACACCTAAACTTCGATTCTATCATCTACCAAACCATACACACAAAATACACCCTCCACCATAAAATCACCGACAACCCTCGCAGCGGAAACACGGGGACTTTCCGCTATGGCGACTGGAATCTATATGCGCTAGAGATGACCCCCGATGAGTTGATTTTCTTTATCAACGACAAGATCACTCACCGCTACCCTCGCATCGAGACCGACATAGAGCAGCAGTACCCCTTTGCCAATGAGCCTTTCTATCTGCTTATTGACGCTCAGTTGGGCGGCTCGTGGGTCGGCAAAGTAAACCCCGAGGATTTGCCCGCTACCATGGAGATCGATTGGGTACGCTGGTGGGAAAAAAAGTAAGTGCGAGCCGCACGGGCAATGATTAATGGGGCGTAATAAGACTCTAGCAGGGCGGTGCCAGCGGCACGGGCAATAAAAGCTAATACAAATAGCCGCGCGTACCGCACCCCAACGGGGAGCGCGGCTGCCCAAGGGCAAGCCTTACCCTCCCCTGCGGTACGCTTCTGTTGAAACAGCATTCATTTGACTCGAACTGTGCCTCTAATGAGAGCTAAACAAAAAAGAAAGCTCCTTGGTACTGAGCTTCCAACAGAACACGTGTTGAACGTAAGTGAAACCGCTCTGTTGGAAGTGCAGTACCATAAAGAAAAAAGCTAACCGCAGGGGTTAGAGAGCGTGTTTACGCCTTCTTCGCAAGGAGCCAACACAAATAGCTGCACGGGCAATGGCGTGAGATAAATAATCGCCCAGTGCGGGCACGCACAGC
>CAYJLY010000029.1:21177-24338 GCA_964371385.1 uncultured Rikenellaceae bacterium | reverse complement strand
GGCGAAGGACGTGGTTTTTCACCAAGAGGTGAACGCTCTGAGGGTCGTCCAAATAGCTGGAAAAGCTCAAAAGGCTCATATCAGGGCAAAGGTAAGAATGCCGCAGAGGCCCCTCCAAAAGCGCCTGAAAACATACTCTATGGCATCCACCCAGTGAAAGAGGCATTGGAGGGTGGTCGTGCGATAGAGAAAATCTACGTAAAGCGTAACACTCCCGCCACCGAAGGCATAGTGGAGTATGCCGATGCACGCAGTATCCCAACCCAAGAGGTTCCTACCGAAAAACTCGACTGGCTTTGCAAGGGCAACAACCACCAAGGTATAGTTGCAGTTGTGCCTCAGATTGAGTATGCTGATCTAAATCAGGTACTCGAGGACATCGCAAGCCAAGAGCGTGATGCGCTGATTGTGGTTTTGGATGGAGTGACCGACATTCGCAACTTTGGAGCTATTGCTCGTACGGCAGAGTGTGTTGGTGCCGATGCCATTGTGATCTCGGCAAAGAGCGCAGCCCCTGTGAATGCTGAGGCAATCAAGAGCTCGGCTGGTGCTCTAACCAAACTTCCAGTGTGTCGCGTGGGTAGTCTTCGTAACACCTTGCGCACTATTCAAATGGCTGATATTCGCCTAGTGGCTGCCACCGAAAAATGCACTTCGATGATCTACGAAGAGAATCTTAGCGGCTCGGTTGCGGTGATTATGGGTTCGGAAGAGAAGGGTATCTCGAGTGAGATTCTAAAGATGTGCGATGCTCGCGTATCGATTCCTCTACTTGGCGATATTGAGAGTTTGAATGTGTCGGCAGCGGCAGCGGTGGTACTCTATGAAGTTGTACGCCAAAGGTTTGAAAAACTCTAAATAACAAATAAAGCCTAGATCCCACAAAACAAAGAAAAACTTTAGGCAAAACACAGTCAAAAAAACAACTAACTATAACAATGTTGCTAGAATACACCATCTATCCCCTATTAATTATAACTGCCTACCTATTGGGTTCTATCCCCAGCGCAGTGTGGATAGGAAAACGATTCTATGGGGTCGACGTAAGAGAGCATGGCTCTAAAAACGCAGGGGCCACTAATGTTCTGAGGATCTTGGGTAGGCGTGCGGCATTGCCAGTGTTTATCATCGACGGGCTCAAAGGCTATGTGGCTGTGATGCTCTCGTGGATAGTAACCATGGAACCCTTTGGAATGATACCCTATAGCGAGAGCTTTATCTATCTGCGCCTAGCTTTGATTATTGCATCTATCCTAGGACATATTTTCCCGATTTTCGCTGGTTTCAGAGGCGGTAAGGGCGTAGCAACCATCGCTGGTTGTATGATAGCTTTTGCTCCCCTTCCCATCACTCTGAGCCTGATAACTTTCTTTGTGGTGTTGGCAATCAGCAAATATGTCTCGCTGGCCTCAATGATAGCCTCTGGGCTGTTCCCTGTCTATATGATTCTGACTCCCTTGGTATCTAGGGCGCTGAATCTCAACGATATTGCCAATATTAACGACGTTCTCTCACCCACGATGATAATCTCGGGATGTGTTGCGGGTGGTGCTATTATCTTTATGCACCGCAAAAACATCGCCCGCCTGAGAGCAGGTACCGAGAGTAAGACCTATCTGCGCAGACCCAAAAAGTCTTAGCTTACTTAAGCATTACTACAAAAAATGCTATATTTTCATATCCCCTTTTGTCGCACTATCTGCCATTATTGTGATTTTTTTCACACCGCCACCCAAAAATTTCGCCCCGCTCTGGTGGAGCGTATGCTCGAGGAGCTGGAAGAGCGTGCTGGCTATCTAAAATCTCCACCCCAGACCATATATTTTGGTGGGGGAACTCCATCGGCGGTGCCCTTGGAGGATATTGCACGATTGATGGAGCGTGCGCGCAAGCTATTTTCACTAGAGGATTTGCGTGAATGTACTATTGAATGTAATCCAGATGATATAACGCCCGACTATGCCCGAGGTTTAATAGAATTGGGCTTTGACCGTGTGTCGCTGGGAGTGCAGTCTTTCAACGATGAGCACCTGCGCTTGATGAATCGCCGCCACACTGCATCGGGAGCCCTTGAGGCTGTACAAACGCTGCGCGAGGCTGGATTTTCCAATATTACCATAGACCTAATTTATGCTCTGCCTTTTATGAGCGAGGCTCAATGGAAGGAAAACCTGCGCCAAGCCATAGAGTTAGGTGTGCAGCATATATCTGCCTATCATCTCACCATAGAGAGCGGCACGCAGTTTGCTCGAGAGGGCATGCAGGCGGTGGACGATCATGTCTCGGAGCACCATTTCGCTATGCTGCGCGAGGAATTAGTGGGAGCGGGCTATGAACATTACGAGGTGTCGAACTTTGCTCTCCCTGGCTTTCGCGCCCAGCACAACAGTGGTTACTGGAAAGGCAAGCACTACCTAGGGATAGGCCCCTCGGCGCATTCGTATGATGGGAGCTCGCGTCTGTGGAATGTATCTTCGATTAAAGGTTATATAGCGGGCGAGCAGGCTGGTCAAGAGATTCTTAACTCAAAAGACCTCTACAATGAACGTCTGATGGTCTCGCTGCGTTGCGCCGAGGGCTATGGCTTCAGCCAAGATGATGCCCTTATGGAGCGAGCCTCAAGTTTTATCGCCTCGGGTGACCTTGTCCTAGAGTCTTGCGAACAAGGATTCTCGCTTCGCATACCTCCCCAAAGATTTCTTGTTAGCGATTATATTATTTCCTCGCTGTTTATATAAATCTCTCTCCCCATAATGGTTAATGGGTCGTGACCCTGCACGACACTCCCCCCTGCCGTCATCCTAAATGAGATTGCAGAAGAGCGGTCTGCGCTTCGACACGTGTTCTTCTGCAAAAACGAAACCATAAAGAAAGAAGCTAACCGCAGAGACTAGAGGACACTCTCCACAAAGTGCTAATGCAAAGAGCCTATACAAATAGACGGGCGCACCGCACCCCAGAGGGGCAACCGTCTTTACCTAAAGTTAAAGCCAGTTTTCCGCCCCTTGCGGTGCGCCCGAGTGTGCATGCTTATACCAAAGGCATAATTCGAGCTAAATGATTGTTGCTCCAGCTCGGAGTTCGAGCTAAATGATTGCTGCTCCGGCTCGGAGTTCGAGCTAAATGATTGCTGCTCCAGCTCGGAGTTCGAGCTAAATGAT
>CAYJLY010000029.1:7424-21077 GCA_964371385.1 uncultured Rikenellaceae bacterium | reverse complement strand
CTCGGAGTTCGAGCTAAATGATTGCTGCTCCAGCTCGGAGTTCGAGCTAAATGATAAAAGACGCTATGCGTCCCCCTAGCGCATCTTATTGCGGTAACGTACCGTAACCAGCGATAGCAGCATAAGCATCATCACATAAAACGAGATACGAATCACCACATCGCCCCAAACACTATAAAAAGTGCGGTCCGCACGAGCATAAATCACGCCCTCTATAGCGCCTCGTTCGTCCCAACCGAGAGTTTCTATTACTCGACCTTGAGGATCAATAATCCCCGAGATGCCCGTATTGGCTGAGCGTGCTATCCAGCGGCGATTTTCTATTGCCCTGAGCCTTGAGATATGAAACAGGCCATGGTAACCAGGGGTGTCTCCCCACCAACCGTCGTTCGAGATAACAAACAGCGCACGCGCGCCTCGCTTTATGTACTCGGTGCAAAACTCGCTGTAGAGAGCCTCATAACAAATTGCGGTGCCTATACCATCGTACACCTCGCGCTGAGTGGAGCGTGCGAGATTGCCGCTAAAACCTCCGAGGTCTAGGTTGATGAGATTCGATATACCATTAAAAAAAGCAGGGTAAGGCAATAGCTCTGCTCCCACCACAAGTTTTGCCTTGTGGTAGATGTCCACAACCTCAGAAGAATCTATCCAAAGAGCACTATTGTACCCCTTGAAATGACGCATTTGGGTACCACTGCGTATGGGGTGACTATTATAATCAGGCTGCTCGTCAATATCCATAAGGCGGTAGGTCGATGCTCCTATGACCATCTCTGCGGAGGGATTATATTGAGTGATAAACTCACGTATCTTATTAACTTGCTCATCCACCTGGCTTTGGTGAAGCCACAGCGAGGAAAGCGCAGTCTCGGGAGCAACATAATAATCAGGTGTACCGCTAAGCGAGCCTGCCAAATCTAGCATAATATCTGTTTGGGCAGATTGCGAGAGGGATGAAAATTTTTCGCCATAGGGGTCGATATTGGGCTGCAAGATAGCAACTTTTATTTCGTCCTGCTCTCTTTGATTCTCTTCAAAGCCCCACCACATCCCAAGCGACACTCCCACAGGCACCACAACCACCACCATCCACACTGCCACAGCTCGCATATTTCGCTGTCCCTTTAGTAGCTCACAGAGCACCCAACTCAAAACAACGTTCGAGATCAAAGCCCATAGCGAGCCACCAAACACACCCGTAATACTATACCACTGTACTAATTCTACACCTCGAGCAAATCCATTACCCAGCGTGAGCCACGGGAAACTTATATCCCCATAGCTATAAGCCGCCTCCATCACAAGCCACAACGTGATTAGCAGCGTCCATTTAACAACGGGTGCGGCACTGCGAGTTAGTTTGTGCCATAGCGCAAAGGGCACGAACATAAAAGTCATCCCCACCACAGGCACCATCGCAAAAGCGAGCGGAGTGGCGAAGCCCACCCAAAAACAGCTCATCGCTATCCACAACACAAAAGTGAGCGCCGCCCACCACAAAAACCTCTTAACCCTCTGTCTTTGTAAAACCAAAAGTGGAGCTAGCCCCACAAGCACAAGGAGTGATACCCCATCCACCAGCCACGGCAGACTAAGCAGCAGCGCGCTAAGGAGGGAGAATAAAAATGATCTTCGGGAGCTATCTTTGGAGAGTAGGGACATGAGTTTTATTGTTTTTGTGTGATCTATAGCCGAGGGGAAAGCTGCACAAAAATAAAATATAAATAGAACATATCAAAAAAGATAATTATCTTTGTGCTCTAAAGCACCAAAATTCAGGTGCGCGCCACAAACGCTACTAAATCACATGGATTATCTTCACTCACTCATAATTGGAATTGCCTCGGGACTAGTAGCCTCGGTGCCACTTGGCCCCATAGGCGTGTTGTGCATTCAGCGCACACTGAGCAATAACCGCTTTAGCGGTATGATTTCGGGCTTTGGCGCGGCTACTGCCGATACACTTTTTGCTATTTTGGCAATTTTTTCACTCTCGTATATCAACTCTTTTATCGATAAATATAATTTCTGGGTCGAGATCATAGGAGGTATTATCGTTGTGGCTTTCGGGCTTTCAATCTATTTCAAAAAAGTGAGCGATCCTGCCTCTCAAGGGGGTGGAAACAAATCGAAAATGGACTATGTGAGTAATTATCTCTCGGTATTGCTGCTGACCCTGCCCAATCCTGCGTATTTCTTTGTGTTCGTTTGGGTGTTTGCCGCGCTGGGGGTTGGAGGACCCGAACAGGTATCACATTGGCATGATATAGCAGTTATATTTGGTGTGCTGGTGGGCGCGTGTGGGTGGTGGTTTGTGCTTACTTTTGCGGTCAATAAACTACGCCGCAAGTTTAATATGAGGGGCCTGTGGTGGCTCAATAAAATCTCGGGCGGGCTGATATTTCTACTGGGGGCGTGGGCCATTATTGGAGTAATGATTTCGCTGATACCTCACCTAGACTTCTAAGTCGCTTCTCTCTAGGGTGCACGAAGGGGGTGGAGTTTTCTCGCCTTATTTTTGATAAAAAACACTATGAACAATAAAAAAATCACTATCGCCATTGACGGCTTTTCTTCGAGCGGGAAATCTACGGTTGCTAAAATCGTGGCTAAACGCCTAGGCTATCTTTTCATCGACACAGGGGCTATGTACCGCGCTGTGACGCTCTTTGCACTGAGGGAAGGGCTTACCACTGATGCCGAAAAATTAAGCCAGAGGCTTGGCGATGTGGATGTTAGCTTTGCGTATAATCCTGCCATCGAGCGTAGTGAAGTCTATCTCAATGGACAGAACGTAGACACTCAGATACGCAGCATGGAGGTGAACGAGAATGTGAGCACAGTGGCGCAGATAGCTGCCGTGCGCGAGAAACTAGTGGCGCTACAACAAAAGATCGGACGTGAGGGCGGTGTGGTGATGGATGGCCGCGATATAGGTACTGTGGTTTTCCCCAATGCAGAGTTGAAAATATTTATGACTGCCTCGGTCGAGGTTCGTGCTAAAAGACGCTACGATGAACTGATTGCTAGCGGAGCCGCCGATGTGAGCTATCAGGAGATAGCCGAAAATATTGCTTCTCGTGATTGGGCGGATGAAAATCGTGAGCACAGTCCCTTGCGCTGCGCAGATGATGCCATACGCGTGGATAACAGCTCGATGAGCATAGAAGAGCAAGTGGAGTGGGTGTTCGAGCAAATCTCTCAGCTTGGACTATAGGACTCAGTCTCAATTAGGTGTAAATTAAAAAAAGAGAGCGGCAAGATGTGATTCTTGCTGCTCTCTTTGTGTATAATCCCTGGTAAGGGTCGTGAAAGTTGCTGTTAAAACTCTGCATTTTTTGGCGTGCGAGGGAAAGGAATAACATCACGGATGTTAGCCATGCCCGTCACAAAGAGCATCAAACGCTCAAAGCCTAGACCAAAGCCCGAGTGGGGCGCAGTTCCAAAACGGCGAGTGTCCAAATACCACTGCATGTGGTCGAGAGGTACTTCCATTTCGGTCATTCTTGTTTGAAGTTTGTTAAGATCTGCTTCACGCTCCGAACCTCCGATAATCTCGCCTATCTTTGGGAACAGAACGTCCATAGCACGAACCGTACGGCCATCCTCGTTTTGTTTCATATAGAAAGCCTTGATTTGCTTGGGGTAGTTGGTTAGGATAACTGGCTTATTGAAATGTTTTTCAACAAGATAACGCTCATGCTCGCTCTGAAGATCCAATCCCCACGACACTGGGAATTCGAACTTCTCGCCCGATGCTGCCAAAATCTCTATACCTTCGGTGTAGTCCAAACGGATGAAATCCTCCGATGCGACACTCTTTAGGCGCTCGATAAGTTCGCCATCGTACATCTTCTGCAAGAACTCCAAATCCTCCATGCAGTTATCAAGAGCATAGGTGATAAGATACTTAAGGAACTCTTCTGCCAAATCCATATTGTCCACAATGTCATAGAATGCCATCTCGGGTTCTATCATCCAAAACTCAGCCAAGTGGCGAGGAGTGTTTGAGTTTTCAGCACGGAAAGTAGGGCCAAAAGTGTAAATCTCACCCAGTGCCAAAGCTCCTAGCTCGCCCTCAAGCTGCCCCGAGACAGTGAGGTTGGTGCTCTTTCCGAAGAAATCGCCTGAATGGTCCACTGAGCCGTCCTCGCCCTTGGGGATATTGTTTAGATCCATGGTTGTCACTTGGAACATAGCGCCCGCACCCTCGGCATCGCTACCTGTGATAAGAGGCGAATGCCAATAGTAGAAACCCTTGTCGTTGTAGAACTTATGGATTGCAAATGCCATAGCGTGGCGTATGCGGAACACAGCCCCAAAAGTATTGGTG
Source organism: uncultured Rikenellaceae bacterium (assembly GCA_964371385.1). GTDB lineage: Bacteria > Bacteroidota > Bacteroidia > Bacteroidales > Rikenellaceae > Mucinivorans. Next base: position 16,741 of record CAYJLY010000029.1, on the reverse strand, counting down.
CGTGGGCGCAGGTGAGCAATCTCACGAAGGAACTCTAGGGTGTGCCCTTTCTTTTGAAGAGGGTAGGTGTTGTCACACTCGCCCAGAAGCTCGATCTGCGAGGCTTGAATCTCAAATTGCTGACCAGAGGCTGGCGAGGGGGTGAGGATTCCGTTCACTGCAATACAAGCTCCAGTGGTGATTTTACGAAGCAGCTCCTCGTCGAAATTCGTTGGGTCTGCTACGATTTGAATATTATTGATGGTCGAGCCATCGTTCAGAGCGATAAAGGTAACCGCTTTGTTTCCACGTTTTGTGCGCACCCAACCCTTCACTAGTACCTCCGCATCTGCGGCGCCTGAGCTGAGTAGTTCTTTGATTTTAGATCTGCTTATCATAACCGTATGTTTTGTCGTATAAATAATGGGGAGTTCTAAAAACTGATTTGTCGTTATTTGGGAGGAAATTTTGATTGTACTTTTTCTGTTTTTTTAGTGCGGATAGCGAGCTATCTAAACTAAAAAAGAGGAAAAATACGCCAAAATTAACCTTAAATGACGATGAAACGATTTTATTTCTCCAAGTTAATTTTCTCGGGTCAGTTTTTAGAACTCCCCTAACATTAGTGCAAAGGTAGTGAATTTTCTGTTTTTCTAGTGCTCACCCTAGGCAAAAAAAAAGATTTTTGTACCTTTGTGAAACGTTTTTTACAACCACGAATTAAAAATAAAATAAGAAAATGGAAAAAGTAGTTAGCGGCATACGCTCCACAGGCAATCTTCACCTTGGGAATTATTATGGAGCGTTGCGCAATTTCATAAAAATGCAAAACGATGCGGAGTGTATGTTCTTTATAGCAGACTACCACTCACTGACCACCCACCCCGACCCCAAGACCTTGCGTGGTAATGTGCGTAGCATTCTAACAGAATATCTAGCCGCTGGACTCGATCCCGAAAAATCTACTATTTTCATTCAGAGCGACCAACCTCAGGTGGCGGAGCTTTCATTGTTGCTTTCTATGCACGCCTATGTGGGTGAATTGGAGCGCACCGCTTCGTTTAAAGACAAAATTCGCAAACAGCCCGAGAATGTGAACGCAGGGCTACTGACCTACCCCGTGTTGATGGCTGCCGACATTTTAATACACCGTGCCACCAAAGTGCCCGTGGGTAAAGACCAGCAGCAACACCTCGAGATGACTCGCCTTTATGCTCGTCGTTTTAATAATATCTATGGCGTGGATTACTTCCCTGAGCCAGAGGCATATAACTTCGGCACCGAGCTTGTGAAAGTCCCAGGGCTGGATGGGTCGGGCAAGATGGGTAAGAGCGAAGGCAATTGCATCTACCTGATTGACACCCCCGAGCAGATCACCAAAAAAGTGAAGCGTGCTAAGACCGACAGCACCCCTACGGAGCCAAATTCGCCAGTGAGCGAGGCGGTTGAGAATATCTTTACGCTAATGAACCTTGTAAGCGCGCCCGAGATTGTAGCTCAATACCGTGCTGCTTATGCTGATTGTTCTATTCGCTATGGCGATCTGAAAAAACAACTTGCCGATGATATTATTATTGCCACTTCGCCCATCCGTGAGCGCATCCTAGAGATTCAGGGCAACGAAAAATATCTCAACGAGGTGACTGCCTATGGAGCGGAGAAGGCGCGTGTGTCTGCTCAAAAAACCGTTAGTGAGGTGCGTGAGATAATGGGTATTAAGTACTAATTTCTGCTCCTGGGCAAGATGTTCAACAAACGCAAAACTCTAAATATTGGCGGGCACCTCTTAGTGCTCGACAAGCCCGTGGTGATGGGGGTTGTGAACCTAACACCCGATTCTTTTTATAGTGGCTCTCGTGCGCAAACCGCCACCGAGATACGCTCTAGCATAGAGACGCACATAGCTGGAGGTGCTTGCATTTTGGATTTGGGAGGCTGTTCTACTCGCCCTAACTCGCAGTTAGTGAGCCCACAGCAAGAGTTAGCTCGTACGATAGAGGGCGTGGAGATTGCTTGCCGTGTGATAGAAGAACAAGGCAAAGCAGGCGAGATCTTTATCTCGATAGATACTTTTCGTTCAGAGATAGTCCGAGAACTCGCAGAGAACTTTGGCGGCTTTATAGTCAATGACATAAGCGGGGGACTTTTCGATCCCTCCATTATAGATGTGACTGCCCACTATGGCCTACCTTATATTATAGGTCACACCAAGGGCACCCCAAACCAGATGATGAGCCAGTGTGATTACCCGAAGGGCTTGATGATAGAATTGTTGGAGCACTTCGTGGAGCGCGTGGAGCTGTGTTATCGTGCGGGGGTGAAAGATATTCTCATTGACCCTTGCTTTGGCTTTGCCAAAACCCTAGAGCAAAACTATGAACTTTTGAGCCGCTATTGCGACCTGAGAGTTTTGGAATTGCCCACCCTGGCGTCCCTTTCTCGCAAGAGCATGATTAACAAGGCGTTAGATGTCGAGCCAGCGGACAACCTTTCTTTACTTGGCACCTCAATATTAAATTTTGAGGCCCTAAGTGGAGGCGCAGATATTTTGCGTGTTCACGATAGCCTCGAGGCTACGGCTACCATAAATTTATTTGCTCGCACCCGCACAAGGCAATGATTTAGCTCGGACACAGCTCGTCTTTTAACATTTGGCCGAACTATATCTTTATTGGAAATAAACAAAAAACATCCCCTTGGTACTGAGACTCTAGCAGAACTCGTGTCGAAGCGCAGACCGCTCTGTTAGAAGTTCAGTAGCATAAAAAGAAAATCTAGAGCAAACCTAAGATGTGCAGCGCAGTTCGCACAAAAAAAAGGACAACCACTATTGTGATTGTCCTTTTGAGCGGAAAACGAGACTCGAACTCGCGACCCTAACCTTGGCAAGGTTATGCTCTACCAACTGAGCTATTTCCGCAGCTTTTCTGCTTTTGTGATGACAAAGATAAGTGATTTTATTCAAGCCACCAAATTTTTCTTGCAAAAAATTTCATCTTTTTTCGCCTCAAGCCTTTATTCACCACAAAATCAATAGCTTATACATCCAAAATTCTTTTGCGTGCTAGTAGTGCTGCTCCCGTCACACCAGCGGTTGAGCCCAAACTCGAAAGCCTCAACTGTGAGTCACGGTTTACCAGCGAAAGCGAGTACTTATTGAGTGCCGTACGAATTGGCAGCATCAAATAGTCCCCCACCATAGAGAGTGCACCACCCACAACAACCAACTCAGGGTTAAAGAGGTTCAATAGCACACCGATACCGCGTCCTACTTTTTCGCCAACATTTGTGATGAGCTCTATACTCAAAACATCATCTCCGCAAGCCGCTTCGATAATATCCTGCAACACAACGGAGCCTTGCTCTTGATATTTTTCTGCTAGAATAGACGAAGCTCCACCATTGAGCGACTCCACAAACATTCTCTCCAGCGCCGCGCCCGAGGCCTCAGTCTCTAGACAGCCTTTCTTTCCACAGTGACAAATTTGCTGGTTATCAAAGAAGGGAATATGTCCAAACTCGCCCGAGAAGCCTGATTTACCGTAATAAAGCTCACCGTCTATGATGATACCCACTCCGACACCCTGTGCTACGTTCACAAAGAGTGCGTTGCGAGGCGATTCATTTGTTTGAGCATTCCACTCAGCAAATGCCATTGCGCGAGTATCGTTCTCGATTATGGTGCGAATACCCAAGCGTTGCTCGATTAGCTCAGAGAGTGGACGAGGATCGAAGTTAAATATATTATAGGTATGACCCGTGAGCGAGTCTACACGCCCCCAGACAATCACACCCACACCCAATATCTTGTCTCGCACTATCCCGCTATCGAGGATAAATTGCTCGACACGTTCTATGATTTTTTCTATGGTCGAATAATCGTTCTTGATCTCCATCTCGATGTTCATCTCAAGATTTACTTGATCTTTCGAGAAGTCTATAAGTTGGAAATTAAGATGATCACGAGAGATATCTATCCCCATGAAGTAACCCGAGCGGGCTATTAGTCCAAAAGACGAAGGACGGCGACCACCCGCAGTTTCGATTTTGCCCATGTCTTTCACATAGCCTTCTGCAGCTAATTCTGCGAGGAGTTTAGTTACAGTGGGGTTGCTCAAATTAAGCGTTACGCTCAACTCAGATATGGTCGAGGTGCCCTTGTTGGCTAGTTGGTAGATGATCTTTCTCTTTTGGAGATAAGACTTGTAGATTACCCCCGAGGTATTCTCTAGGGCTCGTGAATCAAAAAGCGAAAGTGTGTTTGCTTGCATTTCTGTAAATTTACTGTATGAAAATATGCTGCAAATTTACTAATTTTTTATTTAACTGCAATAAATCTGACGAATTTTAAAGCAAACAGCGCCACACACTGTTTATAATTTCAAAAAAACCTACTTCAAAACACAACTCACTGAGCGATGATCGGAGAGGAAACCTAGACCATAGTTTTGAATATCCACCACATAGTCAGAGGCCTTGACTCCACGAATAAAGATATGGTCGATGGCAAGCTCTGCGGGGTTTTTACCCTCCTTTGTGGCATCTGTTGGAAAACCTATGAAAGTTGGCGTTGGAGCGTCTACACAGTAGCCCCTAGCATGGCGAAAGGCTCCCGTGATGGGTGAGAGCACAGGGTCACGCTCCACAGTATTAAAATCTCCTAGTAGCACCTGCGGCATATCCTGATACACATTCTTTAGCGAATCAGCCAAAGCGACCACCACTTTAGAACTCTGCTCTTGGGCAGTTTTACCCACGTGGTCAAAGTGGGTGTTGATCAAAATGAGCTGCTCGCCATTATCACGACGCTCCAACACTGCCCACGTGGCAATGCGTATGCAGGCTGCATCCCATCCAATAGATGGAGTTGCGGGCGTGGGTGAAAGCCATGTATTACCATTGTCTTTTAGCGTAAAAACATCTTTTTTATAGAATATAGGCGCAAATTCACCCGCGCTTTTGCCATCGTCACGACCCACGCCCACCCAATGATAATCAACCAAAGTCGAATCAAGATATTCAAGTTGATCGGCCAACACTTCCTGAAGCCCCATGATGTCCGCAAAATCAAGATTCATCTTCTGGACTACTCTCTCGCGACGGTTAGTCCAGTTGTTTTCGCCATCACCGGGGTTATTATAACGAATATTAAAACTCATTACCGTGGTTGGTGTGATTGCTTTTTGCGCAAATGCACTCCATCCAAGGGTGATAAAAAACAGCGCCAAAAGGGTTCTTTTCATAATTTTAATTAAATTTGTGGTTTATTATCAAGAGGAAAAATTAACTCCTCTCCATTTTAGCAAAGGTAAACAATGTCGCTAATATTTCCAATTAATTTCTTTCCCTCGCTCGATTACATGCTATCCTTGGCACAAGGCGGTGTGCAGATAGAGGCCCACGAAAATTACGTCAAACAATCTCCTCGCAACCGCATGAGCCTACTATCGGACAAAGGCCTCGAACGTTTGAGCATACCCATAGTGGGGCAAAAAGGCATAAAAACCCCCATCCGTGACATTCTCATTGACAATTCCACTCCTTGGCAAAGGCAACACCTGCGCACCATCCGCACTCTGTATGCCAGCTCGCCCTATTTCGAGCATTATTTTCCCGTCATCGAGCATCTTTATAGCCACTCAGGGAGTCATCTCTTTGAGTTTAATATCATTATCCTTGAGAGGTTGATGACAATTTTTAAGATCACCCACCCCCTGCAATTCACTCCAGAATATAGGGGCGTAAACGAAGTACCCCACCACGAGTACCACTACACACAGGTTTTTGCCGAAAAACAAGAATTCCAAAGAGGTATGAGCTCCCTGGATTATCTATTTTGTGAGGGACCCTACCTGCAACATCTCTAGCTCCGGTATCCCAAACTCGCAAAACTCAGCTAGATAAGATCACACCCAAATCCGCAGCAGGTACTGTTTTAAATCTCTACAATTATTATTATATTTGCATAAATTTTATCCACCCACCCCCTCAACCTAACGCAAGAAGCTCCAAATGAAAGACTACACACCCAAAGCCGCCTTGGCGATGATCGCCTTGATGGTTTGCCTTGTTTTGATAAGCGTAATCCCACCTCTCGAGGTGATGGGCGTGGAGCTAAGGCGCGTGAGTGTGCTTTCCTCTATTTTGGAGTTTGAGGATAACCAAACACAGAGCGCCCAGAGCGAGCTCCAGCTAGATATGAGGGAATTTGAGGTGGATTTTGACGAGGTATCCGAAAAGGTCACCCTTGCCGATTCTTTGGAAAAGGACATACAAACTCATTTTGTATGGACTATAGTTAACTCCCAAGAACAAAACAATGCACTCGCTCCCGCGACAAAACCCGACGATCTAAAAGCGCAACTAGACACCCCCTTGGTACCCATCGAGAATTTCGATACTCTCGGGGGCGGAAAACTTGGCGGGTTCTACAATAAACTACTCTCGGGCGATTCACTTGTTAGGATAGCATTCTTGGGCGATTCTTTTATCGAGGGCGATATACTTACCTCGGATCTACGCGAGGTTCTCCAAGACAACTTCGGCGGCTCGGGCACAGGCTTTGCTCCAACAGCATCACCCCTGACGGGTTTTAGGCGCAGCGTAAAAACACTCTCACGCGGATGGACTTCCTATAATATTATGCAGCGCAAAAAAGCACCGTTGCAGTACAGAGAAGATTTCACTATCTCGGGATGGATATGCAAGGGGCAGAGCAGCTCGAGCACACTGTGGACCATGACCGACAACAAACGCCACGGGGAGAGCTGCCAAATCGCGCGCCTGCATTTCATAGCCCGAGAGCACACTCGCCTTAGAATTAGTGTAAACGATACCTTGGTTCGTGAATTTTCCATCCAAGGGGCGCAGGCTCTGCGAGAAATTCTTATCCAAGGGGATGATATTCGCTCGCTGAAGATGGAACTTGTGGAGGGTAACTCAACCTTTACCAGCTACGGAGCGATGTTTCATGGAGCCAAGGGAGTGAGCCTTGATAACTATTCCACTCGCAGCAACAACGGGCAAGCAATGTTTTGGAGCAATGCCACCATCAATGCCCAGCTCGACAAAGCCATTGGGGGTTACGATCTCATCGTGCTACAATATGGACTTAATCTTATGGCGCAGAACGTTTTTAAATACAGCAACTACTCCGAGCAAATAGACAAAATGATAGCCTACTGCAGGGAATGCTTCCCTGGGGCCGCCATTTTGGTGATGGGCGTTAGCGAGAGATATGTGAGGGATGGCGAGAGCTTTGCCCCCATGAATTCTATCGCCTCTTTTGTGGACTATCAACGAGAGGCTGCCCGACGCTGTGGAGCCGCCTTCTGGGACACCCACTCCTCTATGCTCATCCAAGGTGGCATGGCAGAGTTTGTGCGCCAAGGGTGGGCTGGCAAAGACTACACCCACATCAATTGGGGTGGTGGCCGAAGAATTGCCCTAGCCCTTGGCGATGCGCTAATGGAGGGGGCCAAGGCTCACAGAGATAGCCTCAGAGTACAAAGAGAAAAAGAACAACTAGAGAACATAGCGACTTTTAATCCCACACAGCTAAAGTTGATAGATGCCACAATGGGCAACTAGAACCAGTTTATTTCAAGATGGATAGTATTTTTTCGGTAAACATAGTAGAAAACCCCCTAAGCGAGATTTGGAGCCTATTGCAGTACGATGCCACCCGCCCCATGATCTTTAGTAGCGGAGTGTTCTTTGTGCTTTTTGTTGCTTTTTTTGCTATCTACTCTCTCATCAAAGGGCACTCCAAGGCTCGAATACTGTATGTCATTGGTTTTTCGCTGTATTTCTACTACAAATCCAGTGGTATTTATCTACTGCTACTGCTGGCGGTGTCGGTAAGCGATTTTCTGTTGGGCGAGGCTATTTGGAGGGCTAAAACCCAGAGGCGAAAACGCATCTTCTTGGCATCGAGCATAATTATCAACCTCTCACTGTTGGGCTATTTTAAATACACTAATCTTTTGGTTGAGTTTGCTCAAAACCTCTTTGGGAGTGGCTTTCTGGAGTTTCAGAATATATTTTTGCCCGTGGGTATCTCGTTCTTTTTGTTCCAGTCCATGAGCTACACCATAGATATTTACAGAGCGAAAATCGCCCCCCTGAGAGATTGGACTCACTATATTTTCTATCTTAGTTTCTTCCCCCAGCTGGTGGCAGGTCCCATCGTGCGGGCTAAAGATTTCATATGGCAGATACTCTCACCCCACGCTCTCACGCGCTCGATGTGGGGGACGGCTCTGTTTTTAATTTTAGTGGGTTTGGTAAAAAAAGCAGTGATTTCTGACTATATTTCGCTAAATTTTGTGGATAGAGTTTTCGATGAACCTCTACTGTATTCGGGTTTTGAGAACCTGATGGCTATCTATGGCTACGCCTTGCAGATTTTCTGCGATTTCTCGGGTTATTCGGACATGGCGATTGGTTTGGCTCTGCTGATGGGCTTTCGCTTCCCCGACAACTTCAACTCACCATACAAATCGGCAACGATCACCGAATTTTGGCGACGCTGGCATATCTCGCTCTCTTCGTGGCTTAGAGACTACCTCTATATATCACTGGGGGGTAACCGCCACGGCAAACTGCGCACCTACCTGAATCTGCTTCTCACTATGCTCCTGGGGGGACTGTGGCATGGGGCAGCCGTGCGCTTCATCCTATGGGGTGCGCTCCACGGGGCAGCCTTGGCACTTCACAAGGCATGGATGAGCATCTTTCCTCGCGCCAAGGCCGAAGGTTCACAGATGGGAATCGCCTCGCGAGTGGTGGGAGTTATTTTTACGTTTAATCTTGTGTGCCTGGGGTGGCTACTGTTTCGAGCCGAAGATATGAATGCGGTGAGTGTAATGCTCAATCAGATCACAGATAATTTCAATGCCCAGATCATCCCTCAGGTACTCACGGGGTATGCCCCCGCTTTTGCTCTGATGGCATTTGGATTTATTTTTCATTTTATGCCCAGCATCTTTAATTCATGGGCAAAGGAGCGATTCAACAGCACGCCACTGTGGGGGCAAATGCTACTTGCAGTTCTGGTTATTTGGATTGTTATGCAGGCAAGCTCTTCTGAGATTCAGCCCTTTATTTATTTTCAGTTTTAAAGACTTTGCGAGCTGCAGAGGCTAGAGGATGTAACAGCACCCTCTTCGCAAAGAGCTAATACAAATAGCCGCGCGTACCGAACCCCAACGGGGAGCGCGGCTCACCTTAAGGCTAGCCTTACCCTCCCCTGCGGCACGCTCGAATAGACAAACCAAACAACAGCCCGCGTAAGCTCACACCGCATCCAACAGGGGCGATCGTCTTATAGTGAGAGA
>CAYJLY010000029.1:0-7324 GCA_964371385.1 uncultured Rikenellaceae bacterium | reverse complement strand
CTTGCGAAGATAAATCATAAAGGGTCTTTGACCCAATCATAAAGACGCTATGCGTACCTAAAATGCACCATGGGGAAAACCTCGTCTTTGAAAACCTCTAACTCAAGGGCTGTAACCTGTGAGGGGTAGCTCATTATCATCAGCTCGACCATAGGTTCATCTGGGCTTTGATAAGAGGGGTGGGCATAAGGATGGTGGTTCAAAACAAAACCCAAACGCTCGTAGAATCCTATGCGCCTGATGGAGAGATCATCCGTGGGGTGTTCGACCTCAAGTATAATAGGCTTAGGGCTGGCATTCATAAAATCCGCCAAGAGTTTACCACCATAAGAACGCCCTCGCAGCGAGGGGTCGATGGCAAAATGCTCCATATAAATAGCTCGCGACATCTCCCACCACGAAATAAAACCTATGGGCAGCTCGCCATCTAGCACCACCTCAAGATTATAACCCCTCTGAGCGAGGGTTTCAATTTGATAGTCCCTCGAGCGCCTTTCTTCTTGGGGAAAAGACAATATATAGAGTTCCCAAAAAAAGGTGAAATACTCATCCTGCGAGCTGGTTATACGATGTTTTTGCATTGCTTTTGATTGGAAAAAATTAAACTTGCGAGAGGGTAGCTCACACGCGCAGGGCTAATACACATAGACGGGCGAACCGCACCCCGCAAGGGGCGACCGTCTTATAGTGAGAAATAAATCATAAAGACGCTTTGCGTCCCCCGTGCGGTTCGCCCGAACAAAGGCATAGTTAGAACTAAAAGATTGCCCGTGCGGTACTCCCCTCTAGTGCGTGAAAGCACAGGGCAATTATTTATCTCTCTGTCTCACCAGTGCCGTTGGCACCGGGGTACCCTGCTATTTGTATTAACTCCCAAACAATCGCAAGTGCCGCTGGCACCTAGCTTAAGAGCGTTTAGATTTTATATATTCATCAATCGCCACAGCTGCCTTACGTCCTGCGCCCATGGCAAGAATCACGGTTGCCGCACCGCTCACTACATCGCCCCCTGCGAAAACACCCTCTCGCGAGGTTGCACCCTCATCGCTTGCTACCACACAACCCCAACGATTAGTCTCTAGCCCTGCGGTAGTCGATGCAATCAAGGGGTTAGGTGAAGTACCCAACGCCATGATAACGCTCTGACACTCGATCTCAAACTCCGAGCCCTCCACTGGCACTGGCGAGCGGCGACCCGAAGCATCAGGCTCGCCCAACTCTTGGCGTATGCATTTCACTGCACGCACCCAGCCGTTTTCGTCGGCAAGTATTTCTATGGGGTTGGTGAGCATCTCAAAATGCACTCCCTCCTCTATGGCGTGATGCACCTCTTCGACCCTTGCTGGCAGCTCTGCTTGCGAACGGCGATACACAATAGATGAATCCGCACCCAAACGCAAAGCAGTACGCACAGCATCCATAGCAACATTACCGCCACCCACAACTACTATCTTTTCGCCCACAAACACGGGGGTGTCATACGAAGAATCATAGGCCTTCATTAGGTTCACACGGGTGAGAAACTCATTTGCCGATACAACGCCATTGGCACTCTCGCCCTCTATGCCCATAAAGCGCGGTAGTCCAGCTCCCGAACCTATGAACACAGCCGAGAAACCTTCTTTGTCCATCAAATCAGCGACCGTCAGCGTGCGCCCCACCACAACATTGGTCTCTATCTCGACCCCAAGGCGGCGCACATTTTCAATCTCCGCCTCCACTATCTTGTCTTTTGGCAGACGAAACTCGGGTATACCATACTGAAGCACCCCCCCCGCGTGGTGGAGCACCTCAAAGATAGTCACCCCATAGCCCATCTTAGCCAAGTCGGCCGCCACTGCTAGTCCCGCAGGACCACTACCCACGACAGCCACTTTTTCGGCTTGTTTTTCAGCAGGCTCAAAAACCTCGCCTTCTACTCTATTTTCAATAGCCCAATCGCCCACAAATCTCTCCAACTTACCGATAGCAACGCTCTCGCCCTTAATGCCTAACACACAAGCGCCCTCACATTGAGTTTCCTGCGGACACACTCGTCCACACACCGATGGTAGTAGGTTATCTTGGGCTATGGTGCGGGCCGCCTGAGCTAGTTCGCCAGCGACCACTTGGGTGATAAAACGAGGTATCTGTACCCCCACGGGGCATGCATCCACACAGCGTGGACGTTTACAGTCCAAACAGCGCGAACCCTCTAGTTGTGCCTCGTCGAGGTTGTAACCATAGCACACTTCTTCAAAATTCTTTGCTCTCAAATGTGGCAACTGCTCGCGCACCGCCACTCTAGGTATTTTATTTGCCATTATCTTTTTAATCTCCTTGAAAATATCTTACTTTCCATCATGCTCATCTATGAGCTTATTGAAGTTACAGTTGTGATTTGCTTGCTCCATCTTGCGTTGTTCTATGGTGCGATACATGCCACCGCGGCGCAGCGCTTCGTCAAAATCCACTGCATGGCCGTCAAATTCAGGTCCTTCGACACACGCAAAACGTATCTTACCACCAACGCTCACCCTACACGCACCGCACATTCCCGTACCATCAACCATCAATGTATTCAGACTCACAATGGTTTGAATATTAAGCTCTTGAGTAAGTAGACTCACAAACTTCATCATTATCATAGGCCCTATGGCCACCACAACATCAAATTTCTCGCCACCCTCCACTAATTGTTTAATCAGTTCGGTTACCATGCCTTTAAAGCCCTGCGAGCCATCGTCCGTTGCGATATGAACATTGGGCGTAAGCGCTCTAAACTCCTGTTCGAGAATCACAAACTCCGAGCTTTTCGCCCCGATAATAACACTAGCCTGCATGCCTTGCTCGCTCAGGTATTTCACCTGTGGGTACACAGGAGCTGCTCCAAGACCACCAGCCACAAAAAGTACTTTCTTATCCTTGAGTTCCTCCAAAGGCATATCTACAAACTCCGAAGGATGTCCAAGAGGCCCCACGAAATCACGGAAAGTATCGCCCTCTTCCAGCGCCACAATGCGCCCCGTTGACGCTCCAATAGCCTGAGTGACTATGGTCACAGTGCCACGCTCTCTATCAAAATCACATACGGTCAGAGGGATACGTTCCCCTTTTTCATCTACCACTACTATCAAAAACTGTCCTGCCTCGGCCGATGCTGCCACTCTGGGGGCATAGACCTCCATCAAAATGATTCTTGGCGCAAGAGTTCGTTTTTTTAGAATCTCAAATTTTTTCATTTATACTTACTTAGTCTAATTATATTTCTTGTTTACTCCACAATATTTGCCATCAGGCGCAACTCAATCACAGGGCGAATAGGGTCTGAGCTTATCATTCGGATAATTTCGCTTCGAGGCCCCTGGCTCGAAGAATCCAACTCTAGGGTAATCTTCGAGGATTCTCCCTTTTCAACCACAGAGGAACTTATCGAGCTTTTAATCCTTGGTGAGTGGTCTAAGTGATGCACATTTAGGGCTGTTTCACCTATATTTTCGAGCACAAAGGTATGCACTAGTTTCTCTCCCACCTCTACGGTCGAAAAATGATGAAAAGCATTATTCACTCTCGCTTTAGCTGGATTTTCAGAAGAAAGAGCCGAAAGGTCTTCAATAAAAATCAGTCTAGCACTGGGATTGTTATATTGCGAACGCTTATTGATAGTCAGCGGCACCACAAAAGATTGCTGTCCCCATAGAGCCTCGGAGGCATTTTGCGGCGATAATTTAACTACCACATTTCCTTTTTCGCCACTGGCTAACTCATCTTTAGAGAATGAAATATTCACCCACGAAGGCACTTTCACCCTAGCATCCACCGCCAAGGCGACACTCTCAGAGGAAGTGTTAATCAAAGGGAGCGTATGGGTCGTGGTAGTAGAATTGGGCGCTTGCCCCAGCTCCATTACCGCATCAGAAAGACGCACACCCCCCGAAAGCAATACGGGATAATCGTCCTCTACAGTTCGAGGAGCAGGTTCTACTAGGGCACGGATTTTCAACGCCACCATACCATTGGGAATATTTCCTCTAACAAAAATTATCTTTTCAACCCTCCCTGGTTGATTCTCGGGATCAAAAGTCACATTCAACACTCGCGTATCTCCCTTGAGCAGTGGCGAACGGTCGTAGTCGGGCGTTGTACACCCACAACTAGTTGATATATTGTAGATAACAAAAGGTACATCACCAGTATTGGTGTAATGAAAAGCGCCTTTCACCTCGCCATCCACCTCGCGTAGAGAGCCAAAATCTATCACCAACTCCTCGAATTTCACTTTTGCCAGCGGATCACTACCTTGAGCTAAGGCAAGTTTTGCAAAGCACAATAGGCTTAGAATTATTAATATCTTTTTCATCTTATTCGTTGCATTTATTGGGGAGCATAAATTTCTCTCCAGCATTTTCTATTTCCCTATCACCGCCTCCACAAAGCTCTCCCACGAGAATTTCGCTTTATCCTCACGGATATTCTCTCTAAAGTCTGCGTCTCGATTTTCGCTATAAAAACTCTCCACCACCTGGGCTATTTGTCGAGGTTCTCGCTCCACCACATAGCCCACACGCTCATGGGGCACTATCTCGGGCAATCCCCCAACGGCGGTTACCACCATAGGCACCTCGAAGTGGTAGGCAATCTGGGTTATACCGCTCTGGGTAGCTGTGCGGTAGGGTTGAACCACCAAGTCTGCGACCGAGAAATAGAGCGCCACCTCACTCTCGGCTATATACCTATCATGCAAAATCACTTTATCCGACAAACCCAAGCGTTCAATTTGGTCAAGGTATTTTTCTTTGTCCTCATAAAATTCACCCGCCACTATCAATTTCCTTTTTTCCCCGACCATCGCCCACGCATCCAGCAATAAATCCAGCCCTTTGTAGGCGCGAATAAATCCAAAAAATAGCGCGTAACGCTCCCCAGGATCTAGCCCCAAACGCTCCGCAGCCAATTCTCGCTCCACTCTCTGTCCATAGATATCATATATGGGGTGGGGTGAAAATCGGTTCTCGCCCTTGAAATTGAATTCTTTAAGCTGCTGGCCCACCTCGCTCGACATATGTACAACTCTATCTATTCCCTTCAAAAAATAGCGAGTCATAGGCCGGTCGTAAAAATGTTTTTCGTGGGGCACTATATTATCCGTGATCGCCACGGTTTTAATCCCTGCGCGCTTTAGTCTGCGAGCAATGGTTCCCAAAGAGGGTGCAAAAAAAGGCATCCAATAGCGAAAGATCACCAAATCAGGCTTCTGAGCCTTTATATAGCGTGCCGCCTTGAACCACGAAAAGGGATTCACCGAACTCACCATACGCCTCATAGGAATCTCTAAGGGGGCAGCATCTGTGTATTGGCTCGCCCCAGGGAATAAAAACGAGGGATACTGCAGCGTGAAATTAATCAACTCAACACTGTGCCCCTGCTCGATAAGGCTTTGAGACAAACGCTCATTGAACATCGCTATTCCTCCACGATAAGGGTTAGATGGTCCCACTAGTAGTATTTTCATTTCTCTTAAAGCAAAGATGACTAAAAGCCCAAAGATACAAAAATTAATCCAAGAGGCAAAAACTCTAACCACTGTAGTGGCACACAATTTGCGAGCGAACTATTCCATAATAAACCAAACAACACTAAAAAATGGAAAAACAATCTTCTCCCAAAAAAGGCGCCATGCTCAGTGTGATGACCCTTGCCATTATGAACGTTGCTGCAGTGGTTTCGCTGCGCGGATTACCCTCTCAGGCAACCTATGGGCTTTCTTCAGCATTCTACTATCTCTTTGCTGCTTTCGTATTTTTGATCCCCATGGCGCTGGTGGCAGCCGAACTTGCCGCTATGTTCGCCAATAAACAAGGTGGTATTTTCCGCTGGGTGGGTGAGGCATTTGGTAAACGCACGGGTTTTGTAGCTATTTTCCTACAATGGATACAGAACACCATCTGGTTTCCCACCGTACTAACCTTTGCAGCCGTTTCGCTCGCATACATAGGCCTTGACACTAAAAGTGACGCTGAGCTTGCCTCAAACAAGATTTTCACTCTCGCAGTGGTGCTTATTATCTACTGGCTCGCCACTCTCATCTCGCTAAAAGGCATGGGTTGGGTTGGTAAAATTTCGAAAATAGGTGCCATGGTCGGTACTATAATTCCTGCAGCGCTGTTAATTATTTTTGGCATCATTTACATTAGCACTGGTGGCCACAACCACATGGATACCTCGGCGAGCTTTTTCCCCGATCTATCGAATCTCAATAATATAGTGCTCGCTTCGTCAATTTTCCTTTTCTACGCGGGGATGGAAATGATGGGTGTGCATGTGATGGAAGTGAAAAATCCTGCCAAAAACTATCCGCGAGCCATTTTTATCGGCGCAGGTCTTACAGTTGCAATATTTATACTTGGCACTTTCTCTCTAGGATTTGTTATCCCTGCCGACCAAATCAACCTCACACAATCACTACTGGTTGGATTTGATAATTACTTGGACTACCTAAAACTTAGCTGGGCATCGCCCATTATGGCAGTTGCACTTGCCTTTGGAGTGCTTGCAGGTGTACTAACTTGGGTTGCTGGCCCCTCGCGTGGTATTTATGTTGTGGGCAAGGCGGGTTACCTTCCCCCTTCGCTCCAAAAGACTAATAAAAATGGCGTACAAAAAAACATCCTTTACCTTCAAGGGGCGATAGTCACCTTCCTTGGCATCCTTTTCGTAGTAATGCCATCGGTACAGACTTTCTATCAGATTCTCTCGCAGCTAACCATACTACTATATCTTGTAGTGTATCTGCTGATGTTTGCAGCTGCAATTGTTTTGCGCTACAAACTTCCCAAAGTCGAACGCCCATTTAGCATAGGTAAACGTGGCAACGCTCTAATGTGGTGTGTGGCAGGACTAGGCTTTCTTGGTTCATTGGTAGCTTTTATACTTAGTTTTATCATGCCATCTATCTTCCAAGGCCAAATTTCAAGCACCCTATGGTTTGGTGTTCTAATAGGCGGAGCAATACTAGCTGTTATCACACCTCTTATCATCTATGCCCGTCGTAAACCATCATGGCAAGACCCCTCCGCCCAGATCGAACCTTTCGGTGCGAGCCAGAGTGAGCCGCTAGAGCTATGACTTGAGGGAAGCAAAACGATTGCCCCTTGCGGTGCGCTCCTAAATAATTACTCGAACAAGCAAACCAAGAAAGAGCCAAACAAAAAAGAAGAAGCGCTGCCCAGTGCTCTCACGCACAGCAGGGCGTACGCTCCCCCCACGGGAGCCCTGCTCTCTTTCAGAGACCAGTTCACCCGCAGCGTACTCCCTGAGAAACAAACAAAAAGATTGCCCAGTGGGG
>CAYJLY010000028.1:3226-24432 GCA_964371385.1 uncultured Rikenellaceae bacterium | reverse complement strand
ACAAACTTACTGTACACGGGTTTAGAAGCAGGGTTAATTTTGGGTTAATTCAAAATTTAATCTTCTAATTATCTTAAAAATTGTGGCAAAAAATCTCGCACCCCGCTCCCTTATTGGGTCATCTGCTCGAAGGTCAGATTCTCGCCATAGGCATTATTGTAGCGCAGCGCAAAGTGGTAGAATTTGACTGTCGCCTTAGCCTGATCGCCCATTTTCACTAGCGAATTAATTTCGATTTTGGCTATATCTAGATTCAAAGGAGCATAGCCCAAAAGAATCTGCGAGAGTGTGTAGGAGTGTTGATAGGCTTTCTCCGTGTAGCACCTCTGCAACACGGGATAGAGAACTGAGAGTATCTGTTGTTCTAGCTCTGATTTGAACGCATCCAACCAAGGGTATTCCAAGGTGGGCAGCAACACACCCCTGCCAATAATATTAATATAGTCCTGCATCTGGTCATACTCCATAGAGCATAGCTCACCTGAGCGAACACCATAGCTCTGCAGCTCCAAATAATCGCAATAACACACCGAGCGATCAATATCCACAAGCCATCTATTGTCGCCATACACCAACGACACACCTTTGATGTCCTGTAGTATATTTCGTAGGGCCTTGATGGTGACACCTCGGATATTTTTGGCCTTGACAGGGTCTTTCTCAGGCCAAAGAATCAGGGAAAGCTCATTCGAGGTGATTCCACGAGAGCCCGAGCGATAGCTATAAAACAGCACAAGCAGGAAGAGCTGTCGAATTTTCGAGCTAAAGAGATGGCTAATATCACGCCCCGCACTGTCGGTGATTGCAAACTCGCCTATCAGGTGGATGGAATTTGCAACTATTGTGGGACTTTGTAGGGTTGGGTCTTGTGAGCTTTGATTTTGCGGTGTTAAAGATTGCGGTGTTGAATCTTGTGACTCAGACGATTGTTCCTCGGGTGATTGCGCTTTATTCGCACGCAGCACACCTCGTCTATACACCACGAGCCTATAGATCAGCACCCCAAACACCAAAAGCCCCACAAGGGCTATAAGCACCACATACGCCACATTGTGCGAGGGTGAGGGTGAGGGTGATTTTTTTTCACTAGATCCTGCGATAATAAGATCGGTCACAGCAGGAAAGCTAAGTCTATACAAGCTAATGACAACCTCCCCCTTGTCGATATATTCCTGCACCGCACACACCGCTTGCCGTGTTGTGCGGTCATAGAACAGATTAGCTCTGGATTGTATCTTTTGAGAGAAGAAAGGAATTGAGTCTGAGGCGGCGCTCACCTCGCCCGTTTTGTAGTTAAACCGATACAGAGCAAGGTTTGTGGAGGCCTTATATTGCTTATAGCACATCGTGTAGAAGCACTCGTTGGCTTGGTCCACAATAATATCTCGGCAGGGGACAATGTTTTGATCAGAGAGATCAAAATCACGCAAGTGAGTTACTCTTTCACCGTCTATGTCTATTTCATAGAGATCGTAATAAAACTCACGGCTATCATACAACTCACCACTCTGGCTGCCATAGCCTCCATAGAGGTAGACAACGCCAGAGGAATCGCCAGAGGGAATGCCCAACGAGGAATAGTAGCGTGGAGGGAGCGAATCGCCAGTGAAACTAAGCTCTCGCCAAATGCGCTCATCCATATCAAGGCTGTAGAATCTGTTGGAATAAGTCGAATTGCCAAAGCCTCCAAACTGATAAATTCGACTAAAATCCGAATTTGCAAACACCGAACTATGGTGAAGTCTATTGCCGATGACACTCGTGGTGAATTTCTCTAGGCTGCCCGTGGTGTAGTTATAGAGCGAGAGAGAGTTGGAACTCTCAGATTCGCGGATGTTGTTGTTGAAGATTATCGCCTCGCCCGTTTGAGGGTTGAAAATATTGTCGCCACCTCCCGTTTCGAGCAGTTTGAAGCCATCCTCGAGGGAATGTTCTCTCTGCTCCATCTGCGAGGATTCAAGGTCATAGACCCACGTGAGCGAGGGTGAATAAACAACGATTTTAGACTTGTCTGCATCTTGGAAAATTGCCGCCTGCTCGGTGGTGTTCAGCTGAGCAACCAACTCCCAGTTGCAATGCTTCGAATACAGCCAAACGGGGCTTTCAACTACTCCAAACACATCTCCCTTAGCATTATAGACCGTATCGCCTTGGACGTTATCAAGGGGAAAGGTCACCCTATCGTTTTTATCGCTGCGTAGGCTAAGATTCACAAGGGCGAATCTAACAAAATTGGCATAGTGGCTAAAATTACCGAAAAAATAATTGCAGGTGGCACTAGGGAGTTGGTTTTCAAAGCTGACGCTCTGCGAAGATTCATTCACGCTAAGGCTCGCAGTACCCTTTCGGGGGAATATCTTTAGGCTCACTCGGTGCCAAATGTAGGCTTTGCATTGCTCAAAATCCAGCGGCAGCTGTACGTTCCTGCTGGCAAAAGTTAGATTCAGGTTAAAAACCAACTCACCCCTATCTCTATCGGGGGCAACAAACAAACTAAAGAGCTCGTGCTTCTGGTCATTGCAACTAAGGATATGTCCTATGCGATTGTTATCAAAAAATGAGATGTCAAAATTCAGCACCAGCGAATCCTGAGCCCAAGGTCGAGCCTGATCAAACATCTGGTACATAGTCTTTTGACCATCGAAAGTGTCGAATTTCAAACCTCCCACTCGAGAGTTCTCACTTTGAGCCAAGCCAGTATTTATGGCAACTAATAATAATGTTGCAACAAAAGTAAATATCCTTTTTATACTCATCAATTCTCGCATTAACTTAAATGGTCCTCAGGGGGAGTTTTTTTGTTTGTGCTACAAAGTTAATGATTTATTTACTAACTTCGCTTTGGTGGGTAAAAGTTAGCCTTAGTGCATTTTTGTTTATATTCTCTCTGGTTTATTTCTTTCATCTTATTTTAATCTCAATGTTTTTTTAGGCTAAATTTACTAGGATTTAAAAATAACCCCTACCTTTGTTATCGTAATTAATACGATAAACACTAACCTAACAACGTGATATTATGAAAAAAACTCACCTTTTATCACTGCTTTTACTAGGAGCAGCAGCAACAAATTCTTTTGCACAGACCTCGGCAAAAGTACACTACGTATCCCTCTCGGGCAATGAGCGAGTGACAGCCAACCCCATCAAGGAGTACGTACAGCAAGGGGTCGGACAAGGTGGTGGAGTGATTAAACTATATCCACAGTCCAAACACCAAACCCTCATGGGAATAGGTGGATGTTTTAATGAAATTGGGGGCGAGGCGCTCGCTTCTCTTGAGGGAGATCAACAACAAGAACTCATCGGATCGCTCTTCGCTAACCCCAATGGTGGTAATATGGTGTATTGCCGTATGTCGGTAGGTTCTAGCGATTTTGGCATTGACGCCTATAGTTTTTCGCCCGTGGCAGACGACTACACGATGGAGCATTTCAGCATGGAACGTGAGGCGGAGTATATGTTACCCTATATCAAAAAGGCTGTTCAGGCAAACGGCGATATTAAGATATTTGGCTCGCCTTGGAGTCCGCCTGCGTGGATGAAACATTCAGGCTATATGGACCGTGGCATAGAGCACAGTGCAAAAAACACTCTCAAAGACGAGCCTCGCATCTATGAAGCCTACGCACTATATTTTGCCAAATACATAGAGGCCTACCGTGACAATGGCATAGAGATAGACCGTGTTTTGATACAAAACGAGCAGGATTTGGACACTAAATACCCATCGTGTCGTATGCCCGTCGAGCAGATGAGCAAGTTTGTGCAGGGCTATCTTTCGCCACTACTAAAAAAAAGGAAGATAGACACCGAGATTTGGGGCGGCACATTTAGAACCTATGGCGAACTAGATGGTGTTAAATTCGCATCTAGCGAGAAATTCCACAAGGACTTCGATGGAATAGGCATACAATACACCTCGCCTCAATACATTGCCGACATCCGTTCGGTAGCTCCCACAATGAAGATCATGCACACCGAGAGCAATTGTTTCGATGGGGCTAACTCTATGGAGCAGGCACGCACACGCTTTGCCGAGGTTGCAAGCTATATTAATGGCGGTTGCGAGAATTTTGCCTACTGGAATATGATCCTCAACGAAACAGGACTCAGTGGATGGGATTGGAAGCAAAACTCACTAATAACGATAAATCGTGACACCAAGAGCATCACCTACAATCCCGATTATGCGGTGATGAACATTATGAGCCGTTTTCTAATGCCTGGTTCGGTTCGCATTTCGACTTTTTCGACCGAAACAGTTATCTCAGTCGAGCACCAAGGCAAATACTATGTTATGGTTCAAAATGATGCCGCTCACCCCATCACATACAGCTGCAATGTGAATGGAGACAAGCTCAATGTTGAGATCCCAGGGCAAAGTTTAAGTGTAATAGAGCTACAATAAATATATAAAAAGACAATGAATAGAATTTTAAACTTTATCAGCGGGTGTCTAATCATAGCGTGCTTTGCTAGTTGCAACACCGCCACACCCAATACAAGCGGAGCCGTAGCATTAGCCACAAGCGACCTTGATTCTTTGCTAGGGGTATATTCCTCGCAAAAGGGCGAAAAACTAGAGCTAGACTACAATTTCACGGTAGACACCACTATGACGGACAAATCCTTCGGCTATAGGATTGATGGAGAGTCCATTGAATTCTTCGGTGGCGACCACATAGCCGCCACCCACGGGGTCTATACTTTCTTGGGCGAACTGGGTTTTAATTTCGACCTTGGAGGTGTGAGCACCGCTCAGGAATTAAAGCACATCGACAATATATCTCACGACACGCTTATTGTTCCCGAGGTTCCTTGGCGTGGCATTCGCCAGCACGTGAATTTCCCTATGGATATCTCGTCCTACACCATAGAGGACGCAACAAAATACATAGACGATCTGCTGCGTATGCGTTTCAACAAGCTCACCATTCACAGCTACCCCGGGCAGTGGTACCAAACAATCCAAGGCGATAGCACTCTCTATGCAGGTAATTTCTTCTATGGCAACCAACACGTGATCTACAACAACGACTTGCTGCGAGAGGTAGTCCCCGAAAACGACACATTGATCTGTATCCCCGATGCTGAGAAACTTCGCCACGACAGCCCTCGATTGAGCCAGTTTGCAATCGACTGGATGAGCCAACTAATCGCACGAGCCAAAGCCCTTGGGATCTATGTTCAGTTCTCTTTTGAAACTCGCACCGATTCTCCCGAGCGTGCCATGGAGATAGCCAAAGATGTCTATGCTACCTATCCAACCATTGACGCACTCGAGCTCATCAGCGAAGAGACAGGCGGATGGGGCAAGGGTTGTACCCAGGAGCAAGTGATGGCGACCCTCGACAGGATGTTCGCCCCCGAGATAGCCAACAACCCCGAGGTACTCAAACCAATACTCCCTAAACAGACCGATCTGAACTATCTGTATCAACAAATTGGTGCAAACAGTGCAGCAATCAGAGAGCTTCATAAAGACGCGTCGTTTGATGGTGTAGAGCTCAAACTGGGTATCTATTGCTCTATCACTCGATACAGCGAGGCAGCATTTCGTTTGGCACGATTGAGCCTTCCCAGTACAAAGATTTGTGTGCTCTCTTCTCACGGTAGCGATGGTGTTGCACGAGCCATACCCACCATCATAAAGAGTAAAGAGGATCTCGAAAACAGCGAAATTTATTCGTGGATAGAGTTCGACGGCTTGATGTACCTACTGCAAAACTCTATCAATGGTAACGAGAAATTGCTCCAAGAGATAGACTCTATGCAGGGCAAGCAAACCCTCGCCACCTCTATACTCTACAACCACTGGCGCACTGCCGAAAACATCACCTCAGCGGCATTCGTTGCCAACTCAACCATAAAGCCTTACTCGGGCACCGATGATTTCTACAAGTTATATGCTCACCGATACGGCATCGGCGACACAGAGAAGTACACCCGAGCGATGAAGATCATAAATCAGGTGGATAGCTACTCTACCAAGGCGCTAGGCAATATTGGTTTCTGCTGGATGGGTGCGTGGAGATCGGGTGGATCCTACGCTTGGATGAGTGTGGAGAATATCGAGAAAGCACGAGCTATGTATCTCGAGGCAGGCAATTTGTTCTCAGAGTTGATTCAGGAAGCTCCCAAGGGTTCAAACCAATACAATTATTTGGCATTTTTGGGTAATCGCACCCTTTGTTCTATCATTTATCTGGATGCATTCAAAGAGGCGACAGCTATTCGCACGATCAAACAAAACAGCGATGGTACTGTGTCGCCCTCACAACAAAAGCGTGCACTAGAGATATGTAATCACGCTCTGTTGGTATTCGACAAGTATATGGAAACCCACGCCCAGATGATGCCCGACCGTGGTTGCAAGGGAACGCTTGTGAGTGTGTGGAATGCCCCAATCAAAGGGCTGAGAGTATTGCGTTCGAAATTTGCGGGCGTTCCTCTGGACGAGCTTGCATCGAGTGATAAGGCCATTGACGCTCCGCCGCTTCCGATTTTTTACGATAATCTATCGCAGTAGTTATTCCTTAAATTCAATTGAAGGCGCCCGTGGGCATACAGTTTTATCTATCGGGCGATCTATATGTCTGTAACAACCAAGGGTACTGGAGTTGTATTAAGCCCAATTAAACGAATTGTTAACAAAACTGCCACTATTTATAATCCCTTTTGGTGAGAGCAAACCTGAAAAAAATTCAAGAGCACAAAAAAAGCCTCGACCATAGAAGGTCAAGGCTTTTTTATAATATCTGATTTTTCTATCCCACTAGATCACTAGCACAAAACCTCCGCCAGGGGCCATGTGGAGCATGGTTTCACCCTTAGTGTTGATGGTTTTCTTTTGGAAGTCCTCAGCGTGGTTTGCAGCATTTGGGCCATCCATATAGACGGTTGCCTCGCCTGATTTACCCGTAATCTCACTAACATTGATAGTTATATCGCGCGCTGTCCAGTTGTTCAAGGCTCCAATATACCAAGTATCGCCTTTGCGACGAGCAGTAACGATATATTCGCCCATTTTGCCTTGGATGGTTTTTGATTCGTCCCAAACAGTTGGCACCGAAGCGATAAATTCTGTACTCACGGGCTCTTTCTCATAGTTAGTTGGCGTATCACACAACATATTCAGAGGCGAGAGATAGATAATATATTGAGCAAACTGATGCGAACGTGTGCCTTGGCTCATAGGGCGAGTGAATGAAGGGAAGTATTGGTTCTCAACAGTATCGCTCAATGAGTTGTAGGTCTTGGTCGTGTTGCGCATTGCCCCTTGAGTGTAGTCCACTGGGCCTGCGACCATACGTATGAAAGGCATAGTTACATTGTAGGTCACATGGTCGCAATCTTTTGATTGCCATTTCATTTGCTCCAACCCGAAAACACCCTCGTAGTTGACGATATTGGGGTAGGTGCGCTCAAGGCCTGTTGGTTTGTAGGTTCCATGGATATCTAGCATCAATTTGTATTTTGCAGTCATAGCAGCCGAACGCTCATTGAATGCCACTAGATCTTGGCAGTCGCCATTCATAAAGTCTATCTTAAAGCCCTTTACGCCCATTTCGCTGTAATGCTTACAAACCTTTTCCATGTCTTTGTCAAAGGCATAGTAGCCCGCCCATAGAATAATACCAACATTTCGCTCCTTACCATAGGCGATAAGTTCCTCCAGATCAATCTCAGGGACAACTCTCATTAGGTCGTAGACCTTGTTTACCGACCACCCCTCATCTAGGATCACATACTCGATATTGTTCTCACTTGCGAAGTCAATATAATATTTATAGGTCTGAGTATTGATTCCAGCCTTAAAATCAACGCCCTCTAGATTCCAGTTATTCCACCAATCCCACGCCACTTTCCCTGGTTTCACCCACGAGGCATCGCCAATAACACTCGGGCTTGCTAGTTTATAGACCACATTTGAGTTGGCAAGCTCCATGTCATCGCGCGAGATAATTGCAACTCGCCACGGGAAAGAACGCTCTCCCTCAACACGAGCAATATAGTTGTGGCGACTCTCGACTATCACCTGAAGGTTATTGTAGCCAGCGTGCTCTTGGATCTTATCTCTCACTGGAGCAAAATGACCGCTGAGTTTATTGCCAGTGGCGTTTGCAGTGAGATACATCCCTGGGTAGTCTCTCAGGTCACTTTCGGTGATGGTGATGCGTTTGCCTTGGGGCGCCTCAACACTCAGGGGTAAGAACATCAAGCGATTTCTATCTAGCTCGCTCAATGGAGCAGTGGTATAGGTGTTTTCGAACGCCTGAAAATATTGATGCTCTAGGCTCCCAGCAGAATACACATAAGGCACAGTCGCCACGGCATCGTTGGTAAAATTAAAATCGGCCTCTTCTGCCTCGACTACATATTGTCCTTGTTTTTGCGAGATGAATCGATAGGCAACCGCATCATCGAAGGCACGAAATTCGAGCTGCCACCCCGAGAAATTAAGAACCACTCCGTTGTATTTATCCTCGATGTGTGAGGATTTATAGCATGGGGTTTCTATCGTCTGGTCATTGCTGATTTTTTTAACGGATTTTAGTTTGGGTGCAACACCCCACACGGTACCATCACCGAGGGTCATAGATATGGGCGAGGGGGCTAAAACCTCAACCCCATCTTGGTGGAGAGTGTATTTAATTTGTCCCGTGACATCTATCATCGCTTGGGTTTTGCCATCGGGCGAAGAAAGTGTGATTTGCTCTGTGGGCGCACCCATTGTTGTTGTACACGCAAGTAGAAGGGCTAGCGTTGCGAGGGTTTTCTTGACAGTTTTCATAATTATATTATTTGTAAGGGTTAGATATTCTTGGTTTACCACCATATTTCAAATTGCAGTCCATACGTGAAACCGCTCGTTTTGTCGCCATAGGGCGAGCCTATTGGGGAATTGGCTATATGGCCACGCAGGGAGTTACTCCAAAATGCGTAGTTGACAAAGGGTCGCAAGGCAGGGCGTGAGTAGAAGCCTTTTTTGAGCGAGAGCTCGGGGCTGAATGTTATTTTATTGAGGTGGCCTGCCGCACCAAGTTGCTTATTGTCGATATATTCGTGGGTGTACTCGAGGGTCAATCTGAAATAGTCGCTAACATAGTAGCTTCCTCTTGCACCTGCCGACAGCCAGTAGAGCATCCGACCTCGGTCATTCACGTAGTTTGCCTGCCCGTCTATATACTCATAGGGGGTTGTTCCGTAGTTTCGCACAACGCCCATCATAATAAAATTAATGGTCCAATCCTCTAGGTCGTCATACAGGAAATTGTTGTTTATCTCAAGAGAATAGGCTTTGCTCAAATCACTGGTGACAAAGTTATTATTGGAGGGGTTTTCGATATACGAGATTCCCGACCAGTGATCGGTCGATACATTTGCGCCCTGACGAAACAAAACAGCTGTGGTGTTGCTTATATCGCCATCGAGATAGTCAAGCCATCCGAACAGTCCATAACCATGCTCTGCGGAATAGTGGAGATCTTCATTAGCGACACGATAGCTGTAGTTGACAGCCAGATTGAGCTTTAGTTTCTCGCCCGAAATGGCCTTATTAACCCATCTGACATCAGTGGTGTAGTTGTAGAGGTCGCCCGTGTTGGCATTCACATACGAGCTCACATCTTTGTTGGTGAATCTCCATATCGCGAATTTTAGGTCTTCTTGGTCTTCGCGATTAAGGAAGTTCTCAATTCCAACACCCCAACCTTTCTGCCCGGGGTTAATCCATTGGCGATCCAGAAGGTGGATTGCTCGACGATCATAAAATCGGTTTCCAGCCCAGATAGATTCACCCCAACCCAAAAGATTGTTGGCTCGGACATAAAGCTGCTCTGTGAAATTATAGTTCATCTGGCTTGTGGTGCCAAAATCCTCATAGATAGAGGTCATCCACACAAGATCCAAAGATTTAGTCTTGGCCGCATTGAGCCAGTGGGTGTAGTCGAATTCTAGCTCGCCGTAGGTGTCGGCCTGATTGCCAAAGCTGAACTTATTAAGGGCGCCTGGCATCTGAAAGTGGGCTTGGGTTGCTCCGCCTTCGCTGCGCCCTATACCAGTTCTGAGATAGCCAGAAACTTTAAATTGACTTTTGTCATTCTCAAACAACACCTGCGAGTGTGACACTCTAACAGCTTCGAGTCCCACTAGCAATAATAGAGTGAGGCAGATTTTAAGGGATTTCATAATAAAATTAATTTTGGGTTTGGGTTTAATGCAAAATTATTACCCTCAGAAACCATTCGCAAGCAATATTAATAAAATTGAGATGTTTTATTTTTTAACTGCTTATCTTGCTGCGCATTACAACATAATTTAACCACGAAAATATAGAAAATATATTTGCTATTATCCATAAAAAAAACCTTCTCGGGCTTGAGACTCTCAAACTTTTTTGTAAATTTGTTAAACACAATCACGACCCTTTTGCCATGAGAATATTTATCTACCCACTCACTCTAATATTATTTTCCCTGCTCACCGTCAGCTGCCAGGGTGATGACTATGGCAAAACAATCAGCCAGCTCGAGGTGATCTTAGATCAAAGACAGAGCAGCTTCGAGCGACAAGAAGAGTTAATTCAAATTCAAGAACAACTACTTCAAAAGAGCACAGACCCTAGAGAACGCTTTGAGATTTGTAGTAATATCTTCTCGCTTAGTCGCTCCTATAACTACGACATCGCATATAAATACTCTCACATGATGTTGGAGCTTGCCACGGAAATTGGCGATGCTAATTTAATCTGTTTGGCTCAAGCAAATCAAATATCGACTTTCACATCTGGGGGCCTATTCACTCAGGCAGATAGGGTCGAACAGTCTATTGAGATTCAGGGCGTTGATAGCCTCGTCAGACGCGAGCTGTACTACAATATAGTTAGGTATTACTCCGATCAGATTGACTACATAAACAGCGAGCTCTACAGGTCCAAACAACTGGAAGGATTGCGCCGTTATACAGATTCTATCGTGGCGCTTTCTGCGAGCCATGACTATTATTACGCCTATGCTAAGTGTTACAGAGAGATGAGCGACAGCAATTTTTCGCAGGTCATCAAAGATCTCACTTCCTTTTACGGAAGCCGCCCCATTAGCGCACACCATAATTCTATTATCACCTATCTGTTGGGGAATGCCCACCACCAACAAGGCGATATGGAGCAGGCTTTTAAATACATGACCCTCTCGGTGGGTTATGATGTCGAGGCTGCGGCTCGTGAGAATAGAAGCATCAAAACAATTTCGGAGTATTTTTTCTCGGTGGGTCAAACAAAAATCGCAGAAAAACTAATAGAAATTGCCTTTGAGGATGCGAAATTCTATAACGCACGACACCGCAACTTAGAGGTTAACGCTCTGTTGCCTATAATTAATAAGCATAAAATAAACACCATAAGCCAGCAGCGAAATACTCTGTACGCATTGCTAGTGGTCATCTCGGTATTGAGCGTGGTGGCTGTTGTGTTTGGTGTGATTGCTCGTCGCAATGCAAGGATAGCCAATCGCTCTAAGGGAACGATCCAAGAGCAACTGGAGCAAATCTCGCAAGTAAATGCCCAACTTGTCGAATCACATAGAATTAAAGAACACTATATCATAGACTCGCTCTACAGGAGCAATGAACACCTGAAACAAACTGAAACCTTGCTTCGAAAAATCGATCTTAAGATTAAAAACCGACTCTTCGACGACCTGCGGCTTATCTATAGAGATTTCAATATCAAGCGAGAGAAGGGACGCTTCTTCGAGAATTTTGACAAAACGTTTTTGGAACTTTTCCCTAATTTTATTATACAGTACAACCAGTTATTTCGCCCCGAAGATCAGATTAATATCGAAACATCACATGAACTCCCCCCCGAGGTGCGAATATTCGCATTAATGCGCCTTGGTATTTCTGACAGTGAGAAAATATCCCGATTTTTGGATCTCTCGATTAATACTATCTACACCTACAAGACCAAGGTCAAGAGCCGCACAATAGTCCCTAAGGAGGAGTTCGAAAATTGCATATTGAGCATAAAACTTTAGCTAACCGAAGGGGGAGAGATAAGGCTATTCACCGTGCAGACACAACAAGAGCGAGGGGTTGTATATTGAAGTTTATTTCAACACGCAACCCCTCGCTGTAAAAACGTAAGAGAGTTAGGCTCTACTGAGCATCTCTTACTGGGCGAAAATAGCCACCATGACCAGAGGTGGTGGTGACATTATTCTTTTCATCTAGCGCCCACACTCGTTCTTTTGTAGTTGAATATGAGATTGCTCTATATTTGAATTTGGTAATACCTGAGCTTGGATCTGAAGGTAGCGTTGAGATAATGGGCGCATCCGCTGCGTGTGAAACAGCGCTGGTTGTTCCCTCCAAAAACAAAGATCGGCAGTGGAAGTTCATCTCTGCGCCATCGGTTATATCTCCCCAACCATAATCACCCTTTGTAGTAGGAGTACAGGGCAGCACTATGGTCATAATTGACAATTCTCGCTGATTTGGCATACGCCACCCCGTGGGGTAATATTTAGTTAGGCCTGTGAGGTCGTTGGCTGCATTAATATTCTGATAGTACGATCGACGAGGTATGTAAGATTTTGCATAGGAAATTTTCATATTAACACCATTCATATCTGCCACGTGGAACTTGCGGCGAGGGCTATTGTCAGCATCAAAAATTTGGTGGAACTCCAACTCCTGGCTCTGGGTATAACCCCTGAGTACCGACTCGTTAAATCCAACTAGATCAATCTCATAGTAAGCCTCAATAGTCATCCCCACACCACTAGGGGGACTCTGAGGAGTTGCCATTTCTATCTTTTTTTGTGTAGCTGGGGTTTGATATTCAAATGCGGTTGGAGCGGCCTGCGAATAGACTATATTAGTCTCCGCCTGAGGAGTACGTCCAAAGGTGCGGAACATTCTTATTGACACCGCTGAATTTCTCACTACTGTCCATGCGAAATCACCAACGGAACTTCCTTCGTGCGACCAGTTAAATTGAAGATTCACATAGCCTGATGCTGGTAAAATAAGACTATTGGCAAGGTGGAATTTCCACGTTTTTGAATAGTCAGTATATTTGTAAAGCCTTGAGTCGAAGGACAAAGCATTTTGACCTATCCACATATAGTTGATTTGGGCAATCGAAGGCAGGTGCCACTTCATCTCGTTCACATCGATAATCCCATTGCCATTGTCGTCACGGTTACTCAATAAATAGCGATAGATCACATTGTCATAGTCGGCTTTGAGCCTCCACTCCTGAGTATTGAGGAAGGTGTCCCATCTGGGTAGGTCTGTCCCCGTGAGAAGGTTGCCAGAATTATCGTGGAAAGTTGTTACTTGAGCATTAGCTAGGCCGCTATTTACATTATCATAGAATCTTTGTTGAGCTTTGAACTTCGTAATTCCAGCAGTTCCACTAGTGTGTGGCACAGAGGCGGGAGTTCCCGAATCAAATCCAGCCATACCAAAACCTATCAATATTTCGTCGTTTGGATCACGGTTGTAGAAGGTCTCAATGGCTACCTGCTCAAATGAGAGGAGAGCCTCGGAGTAGGAGGTTGTTTCATCATCGCTAATGGCTGGTTCGAACAATATTGACAATGAGCGTGCAGGGGTATTAACAAAATTTCGCCACTCTCCATTCTCGACCAACAGTAAGCCATCGTTAGGAGATGCGTAATAATAAAACTCGTCTATATAGGTCGTCAGAGAAAGACCATTAAACACTCCACGAGATACGTCTGCCATTGCTTTGGGTGCGATAAATATCGCCATGAGAGCCTGGTGCATTCTCAGAGGAGCCCTCGCCCTCTTCGGCTGCCTCGACAACTAGGGTGTAGTCATCCTCGATTCTGATGGTATAGACATAGGAGGTGTTATTCACCAATGAATAATTATCGGGGTTCAACACAAGCTTGGTTGACTCGGGGAGAACAGCGGTTTCCGATGAATTTAGCCCCAAATGAACGGTATAGGTTATGTCCATCAAGCGGGGTTCTGTCTCGCCAGTTTTAAGCCCTGTTACGGGGTCAACCACATCGCCGATATATTCAGCCTCAATCTGAAATTCGACATACGCAGCTTTCTCGGGAGCAAAAAGGAAGTTGGGCTCGCCAAGGGTAGTGGTTTTTTTGTCGCGCAGAGCATTCCAAATAAAATCCCAATGACTCAGATCGGTATAGCGCTCACGCATCGTTGCATCGCCTGCATATAGTGTTTGAAGATCTGCGATAGTGTTATTGATTTGCTGGTGGTCTATGCCATAGCTGGATTTTAGCTCACCCAAGAAAGAGTCGCTATTGTATTGGGTTATGCTCTTTTTGGGCGCAAAACTATTTGGCAGCAAATAGAATGAGAACTCTTCACCATAGAGCGATCCGTGGCCCTCGAATTCATTCCAACTAGACGTGTAATAGGCATCAGCACTTGGTTCAGCATTGATATCGCTGTTTTTGAGTCCAAATTCACGTTAATAGGGAGATTGACCACCCTCCAACCAATGGGACGGAATTTGTAGTTCGAACTCGATGTAAAACGATTGCCCATCTCTATCTTAAAACGCACTTTCGCATCTATTCTCTCGAGCGGAATGGTGATACCTGCACTCTCTTCGACAGTGTTTAGGAGCTCCGTATTTCCTAGCATTAGGAACACCGAACCTCGCTCCAATCCCCTATTCGCCTCGTTCATACTCACATTGATAGCTTTAAGGTCGGCGAGAGTTTGAGCCTGATTGAGTTTTTCACTGGGGAGGTCCATCATCACATTGAGTTCGCCATAGTTAGCCACAGCATAGAACATTAATTTGTGATTTGGATCAATCTCTGTAGAGAAATTATCGAGATTAACAGTCGCTATATTCCCTTCGACACCCGAAATCAGAATATCTTCGGGAAACGCTCTACGTAAACCGCCAGATCTATCTCGTTCATCTCTGCCGAGATAAATAGGATCTTAGCCTGAGGGTGATGCGATTGTATATTGGAGAGCATATCTAGGATGATGGTCGTCTTTCCACTACCGGGGTCGCCAATTATCATATAGTTCACCCCCTTGGGCAGCCCTTTATAACTGCATAGGAGCGAATCTAGTATGGTGTGAGTGTAGTAGTTCTCAAAGAGAGTTCGACTAAACACTATATCTTTCATCTGTACGAAGTGTCCTTTCATCATCTTTCGAAGGATTTTTAGTTTGTGCTGGCAAAATTAGTTACCCACTGCGCCAAATTATGGTGCAGTAAAAATTAAAACTACAATTATATGACTCTGCCATCATTTAGCACGCCACCCTTCGATCTTTGCGCTATAATCATTCACAAAACGGGGGCATCTCCCTAAAATTAACGCCTAAAACATCAAAGCTATGAAAACACAAAATCAAACATTAGAGATGCAATTTATGACCAGCAAAATTAAAAGACAGGCTTGGACAGAGCTATCAAGAAGTTCCAAGGTGCCTTGGAGCGAGCAGTTAATCCTAAAGCACCTTAACAAATGGGACTGGAGCGAACTTAGTAGTAATGAAAATATACACTGGACAAGTTCGATGCTAAATAAATTTATGTTTCATATTAACTGGGGCAAACTAACGCGAAACTATGTTCACCAGTTTGAGAATTGGGATATTAACACCGTTATAGCTTTTGTCGAGAAATATAGTTCTGAGGTTGATTGGAATGTGATTTCGAGATGGTTCTATCATCCTCGCGGTGAACAACTCATCGAGAAATTCAGCAATCACATTGAATGGGATGAGCTTGCGCAAAATTGTCGTTTCACATGGACTCAAGAGCGAGTAGAAAAATACGATAAATACCTAAGCGATCTTTCGGAGGATGCTCTCGAGAGCGTCATAAAAGGCCTAGTCAAAGAAAAAACAAGGAGACTAATGGGGCAAATCGCTACAGATTTATAAGTTCCCTATCCTCTTGGAAATCACGGTTATTTATGAATAGAGAAAAACTTCATTCTCTCCCATAGCCTAAGATCCTCAGAGTCTCAATAAAATCTGCATCCCTAAAGGCTTAGAGAGCAACTATGCCACGCTTTCGCACAGCTGGGGGATATTTTTGCGAGAGTGAAGCCACACGTTTATGGAAAACTTTTACTACCTTTGTTTTTTAAAGAAGTTGAACATCTAAAACACGTTTAATATAGATAAAAACTAAAACAGTAAAAGACATATAGAGAAGATTTAAGCTTTGAACTTTATCTCTTAAACCGACCAAGTTAAAAGAAGGTGGGCGCATCAAAAGCCCACCTAAAATAAAGTACCACATAAGCAACAAGTTTGGATCTCACGCTTTCCTTTAAGCGTGGGCTTCACTTTTTGTGGTATGGGTATCCTTGGTCGGACCTTAGAGATGAAAAGTTGTGAGCTCCACGCTTTTCTTATGCCCAAACACAAAAAAAACAAGAACCATGGAAAGAAAAAAATGCCCTTACTGTGCCGAAGAAATCGCTTCCCAGGCTATCAAATGCAAGCATTGCGATTCAATGCTCACCAAAGAAGAGGAAACTCACAAAACAATAGAGAAACCCTCTGCCGAACAAGTCCAACAGGGAGAAGAACCCACTAAGGAGCTTACTCAAGACAGTCCCAAGCCAAAGCGCAAGTCAAAACGTGGATTATGGATAGCCATATTCGCAGCATTAGTTGTCAGCGCAGCCATCACATGGTTTTTAATGCGAGAGAGCACTCCTGAGCTATATCAATTCCGTGATTTTTCACTACACTCTAGCGGCGCATACGTTGGTCTGGCGAGCGAAGATCCAAATGAACCCGACTTCGATTACAATGGCAAAAACATTCACCTTGTAATTTCAGAGGTAGGCGATTCAACTAAGTTTAGATCAGTTCTAAAGTTCACGGATTTGAAGTACTGGAGTCAAGACGGATATACATTCGACGAAGGAATGCAAACCGCTGTTATCACGGGCAACAGCAACAAGGATTATATATTCTTTCATTTTTGGCCTGGAGGCGACACTGAGATGTTTGGGGTCTATAATCTAGCAACCAACGAACACAAGCTATTTTATGGCGATTTATGTGATTTTGTTCAAGCGGGCAATTATGCAAATTCATTTTTTTATCGCGTGCTCGCAAATATAATTTTGGTGTATAGTGAAGATAAGCTTTTCGATGTAGTAGAACCTTATGCTAGTTTGATTTTTTCAACCCAATATCACTACAAGGACCTCTGGGATCCCGAACCTCGAAGACACCTCAAGGAATGGATAGAACAGCAATAATCTAACACCAACGATAAACATGGAAACAAAGAAATGCCCATTCTGTGCCGAGCTTATAGCTTCGAGCGCAATAAAATGCAAACATTGTCGAACAATGTTACATAAGCAGTGCCCCTGCTGTAGCGAGATGATTGCCCCTGAGGCTATAAAGTGTAAGCATTGTCACTCGATGATTGCAGAGCAAAAACAAAGCTCTACAACTGAGTATCGACCACTATCAAGAAACACCTGGGAGAAAAGACGAAGTATAACAATTTTCGCATCTAAACTACTATTGGTCTTGTGCATAGTCCTAACCGCTCTTTCCTATAGCATAACTGAAGAAAACGAAACAGGTCTAACTGTAGCTAGATTGATCCTCCTATGCACCTATATTACAGGGATCTATGTAGGATGGAATATTGCGCGACATTTTCATAAGATTCGATTTCTTATACTTGCACCCTTGGTTTTAACACCTATATGGATAACTACACTTGCAATTGATACATTAATTGCGGGGCTTATGTTACACGTCATTTTGGCAATAATTTTTACTATAGGATATTTTATGTGGATGTACAGTTCTGCAAACAAA
Organism: uncultured Rikenellaceae bacterium; assembly: GCA_964371385.1. GTDB lineage: Bacteria > Bacteroidota > Bacteroidia > Bacteroidales > Rikenellaceae > Mucinivorans. The sequence goes on along the minus strand of CAYJLY010000028.1, from coordinate 6,594 downwards.
ATATCTGTAGTGGCTATGCTTATCGGTTCTAACATTCTCTCTGTAGCGATTGCAGTTATGAGTATATTCACAAGTATAGACTCAGAGTCACTTGTTGTATTAATTTACAGCATATTGATTATCGTATGGCAGGTTTTTTTCATCCAATATTTCAAGTCAGCTCAAGAGTATGCGGTTAAAGACGAAACACAACAACCAATTCGCCCCTTTGTAATTACTATTGTCGCAATAATTTTTGCAATGAGCATAATAGGTCATATCCAAATCAATAATGAACGCCAGCGTCAAAGCGAGTCGCTATTCGAGATGGTAGAACAAATTAACGACGACCCTCTATTTTAAATCTTAATTTCTATGCTAAAGAAAATACTACTTACACTCTGCCTTGCCCTTGGCTTTCACTCTTGCGCCAAGGCTCAAGACCAGCAAATAGAAATCTACAGAGAGGACATTAAAGACGTGGTAACATATACGATTGCCTATGCAAATTATTATATTGCCGAGTTCCAAGAGTTCAAGAATGACGTAAACAACCCCTACAACAAACTACTTGGTGCAGATTGGAATACACTCTCCACGCTGGGCGCTCTAAGCAACTGGGAAAAATTTGTTGAAAAAATGGACGCTTTTGGTATTATTGTAGATGAAAAATATTATGCAGAACCTACCTACTCTTACTATGATGCAGTTGAGAGTTTTTCTAATGTACAAGAAGGTGAGCATCAAAAGATTGCATCTGAGATATTGAAATTCTACAATGAAACTTACCCACGCTCTAGCACAGCCGTGCTTGTGAAGAATAGCCCCGTTGAGAGAATATGGAAATTCCAAGAAATCAACACCGGCATTGAGTTTATGTTTATCCTTGAACTGATTGAAGGGGAGGCAACTTGGTCTTGTGAGGTGGTAGATAAATCCATCGAGAGATACTATGAAAATGGCTTTAAGTAAACCGAAAACCTTTTACCACAGAGTAAACCATATAACTATGCCAAAAGTATTAACTAAGTAAATTTCAGATACAGCCTGCCAGAGTGACACTTGGCAGGCTGTATACATATTATGCAGCGATTTGGCGTATGCTGGACGTTATCTTTGGCGTACTATGAAAAGAAGAAATATATTTAAGGAATACCCATACATCCTTGATGACATAGAATCTATGTCGCTACCTGAATTAGAGGAAAAAATTTTGTACCTTTGGGATAATGGAGATTATCATTTGATTAATGCGCATCTGAGAGGGCGAAAATATAAGTTGCGAAAGCTTATAGAGGAAGATGAGTCACTATTGCCAGAGATTGAGAGGATTAACAACTTGCTCTATGGTGAGAGCATTAGGGTGCGAAATGAGGCAAACCAGGTGATGGAACGGGCAAAGGAATTTCTCTTAGGGTATAACGAGATAGAGGTAACTGCAACTTTCACCCCTAAGGTTGAATCTGTAGATGATGATTCTACCACTATAGAAGAGATATTAGCTATTGATGTAATGGATATTCCAAGCCTTAAATGTTTTGGAATTACAATCAACCATTACAGAGATAGTGGTGAAACTCAGTGTATTGACGGTTGCCATTTCGGAGAATTGGAGCAAGATTGGGCTTCGCCTACTTTCCCCCAGCTGTATAACAAAATTGGAAATTTCCCTGTTTGTTACGCTCTTCACTGCTTGGTCGATCATTCGGAGTACTCTCTGCAAGATATTTTTAGAATCAAGGGATTTGATTCAGAAATAAATATTAACTTTACAAAATGAATACCAAACTTAAAAAACTCTTATGATTATGGAAAAACAGATTAAGATGCTGTATGAAAAATTCTGGAACGAAAATGAGATTAATCCAGAAACAGGTATTTGGAAAAAAGCTCCTAATGGGAAAGAACTACGTTTTGCATCTATGCCATTTATCGGCAGCCACTATCATACGTCTAAAATTAAAGTCTTATTTGTAGGGGCTGATATAGGAAGAGATGAGGCAAAGCTCGATTTAGGATGTGATACAATTATAGATTTTGAACAGAGAAGATGTGGGTTCGAAAATGACTCTTTTTATTGTTGTAAAAATCTTCACGTACCAGGTACTTTTATCGCAACTCTTGTTGCTATGAAGGAGTTATATCCCGAATCTTATCTTCTTTTAGAACAGAATAAGGGGTGTGAAAATAGAACAGCAATAAAAAAATTATCCGATAAACTCCCCCTTGAATTAATGAAAGATATCGCTCTAACTAATTTTTATAAATTTGTAAAGGTCGGGCGAGAGAAACGAAAGGGGAATCAGGATAGGCAGTATTTTGGTATTAAGAAATCGATTGCCCAGCTATTTAAAGACGAAATAATAACATTGAATCCTGATGTAGTATGGTTTCAGGGCTCAGTTAATGATATTAGTCATTGTATGATTAAGGAGGCTGAGAAAGAGATAGGTAAGACAATTAAGATTATTAGAACATATCATCCGTCTGCTTATCGGTATGGTGCAAATATGGTGAAATATTATGTTGATCTTAAGATGTAGATACCAATAGTCTATTTAAAGTTACTATATTATACAGTCGCTCACAGTTTTGTGGGCGACTTTTTTGATAATGTCACGATTTGGCAGGAGGCGGAGTTAACTTTGTGCGAAGGTTAATTAAAGTGTATATAACAAGAAATATGGCACCTGAAAAATGGGTATGTAATGTTGATGAGATGATAGAAATTGTAATGAACCATAAGAGTGTGAATGCAAAAGAGCATCTGGTGCTGATGTCGCTCAAGGATGTGAAAGAGAATTTTGGATTTGCAGACAAGAATGAACTTATCAATGTCAGCCACTATGGCAACTTATCCAACGATGAGCTATCTTCGCTGGAGGTAGATTTGCCAGTGGAGGCAAAACATATTGCAGTGCATTTGATAGTGCCCAGGAAGAACTCTCCATCACTTCATCAGATTAGTCGCCCACTGATGAAGATAAAAAACGACAGTAATTCAGTTGTTTTTAGCGTAGAGGAAAGCTGCATAACAACCACAACAGAGGTGTATGTATTTAATGTTTAAACTACGATGAGATATTGTTGGAAAGAATTGAACCTCAAAGGCGAGGTTAAAAGCATCGAGACTATAAGTCATTACATTGACAACGACAAGCTCAAAAATCGCAGGATCGAATATTTCAATAAGATGGGAGTTATGGTCGAGGTGAAGGAGTATTGCCAAGAGGATTTTGAAAAGATTCGAGTACACTACACTTGCGAATGTGAATATAATGAAAAGGATGATGCTCTCAAAATAAAGGAGTATCGCAATGGAGAACTAGATTCAACTTACACGTACTCGCAGCAGGGTGAACGCCTGAATATAGAATATTACAAAAACG
>CAYJLY010000028.1:0-3126 GCA_964371385.1 uncultured Rikenellaceae bacterium | reverse complement strand
ACTTACACGTACTCGCAGCAGGGTGAACGCCTGAATATAGAATATTACAAAAACGGAACAAAAGAGAATATAGACAATACAGATACTGGTTTTCTTGATACGCTATACGAAAATTGCGAAAATCATATTGAGCCTATATGTGAGTATGATAAATGCGGAAATCCCCTTGCAGCGTATTGGTATAATACAGATGGAGAATTAGATCTAAAAGAGTCATACCGAGGGCTTAAATACACATACGATCAGCACAACAACTGGATTACTTGCACCTACGCCAACGGGTATATTTGTATGAGGAAGATTGAGTATTATCAGTAAAATAACAACCTGTGCTAGAATTTAGTATAACACCTCAATACTTTTGCATTATAATTAATTCTAAAAAAAACAGAACTATGAAAATTATTGATCTGAAAGTAAACCCAAGCACAGTGGGAATGACATCTTCAGCGTCTAGTAAACGCCAATCTCTTATTCTTGCCTATAATGCAACAATAACCTATGAAGATGGCAGCAAGAAGTGAAAAACTGTTGATATTGATGGTCCAATGCTACCAAAATCTGCTTATAAAGGGCAAATTTTCGGAGCGTCGTATTTTATTATAATTCATCAGGATGCGTATTATGTTTTCAGTCCTTCATCCGAATTTAGAAGCAAAATACCACTAAGCAGCGGAATGATTGTGGCTGTACAAGAGGACATTTTCGGATTAAGATACGAAAATACGCTTATCATATATGACAATAGCGGTCTTGCAGTGCACGAAAGGGAGCTCACAGCCGAGGAGATAGACGCATTGGATTCAAAATAAAATCTCGTTCAACGATGGAATTAACACCTCAATATTTCAAGACATATCTTAATCGCATATATAGATGTGCAGAGGATTATGAACTACAAATAACAAGCAAAACCCCAAAAACACGAGCAGGATATTATTGTTTTAATAAAAAACGAATTGTCATTCACTATGTTGGAACTTGCAATATAGATCCTCTACACCAGATAGCTATTCACGAACTAGCACACCACATACACTTTACAGAGTTCGGCAAGAGAAAAAAAGGTGACAGAACTCACGGGAAAGAGTTTCACACCATACTTAATACTCTTTTAGTATTTGCCGCCGAAAAGAATATCTACACACCAAACCCGTGGCAACGCATAGAACTACGTGAACTAATAAAAAGAAAAACACTGCAATATGCTTGAATTTAGCACATCCATTCACTATCTTTGCCCAAAACACTATAAATTATGCCAACTAAAAAATCAAATAAAGAATCCCACGCGCAGCTGTTTAATCGTTACATCTGGTTGGTGGATACTATCTTCTCGCGAGGGCGAGTAACCTTTGAAGAGATTTCAGAACGTTGGGAGCGTTCGTCGCTCAATAATTCGGGCGATGAACTCCCCCTGCGAACCTTCCACAACCACCGCAAGGCTATCCTAACGATGTTCGACGTTGAGATTGTTTGCGACAAGCGTGCGGGCTATCTCTATTATATCGAAGATGCCGAAGATATGGAGCGTGGGGGTGTAAGAGGATGGCTGCTGAATACTTTTGCGGTGAATAACCTCATCCACGAGAGCCACAAACTAAAATCTCGCATCCTCTTTGAGCAAATTCCATCGGGAGCTAATTTTTTGACGAGAATTATCGAGGCGATGCGTGATGGAGTGACCCTCGAGATGAGTTATCATAACTTCTGGCGAGGGTATGAATCAACTTTCCTAGTTGAACCTTACTGCGTTAAGGTTTTCAGACAGCGATGGTATGTTGTGGGGCGCAGCGTGTATGACGACACGATACGCATCTATTCGCTAGATCGTATCACCAAGCTCACCTCAAGTGAAGAGCTTTATACCCTGCCCGATGATTTTGATGGCGAGGTGTATTTTAACGATTCCTATGGTATCATTGCCTCAGACGACTATCGCACAGAAACAGTGCAAATCAAGGCCTTTGGCACCAAAGCAAAGTACATAGAGACCCTCCCCTTGCACCATTCACAAGAGGTCGTGGAACAAGCCGATGATTACACAATTTTTAGCTACTACATAAAGCCCACCTATGATTTCCGCCAAGAACTCCTCTCTCACGGAGCAGAACTACAAGCACTTTCACCCCGGTGGTTTGTGGACGAGATAAAGAACATAATCAAAGAGCAATGGGCATACTATAAGACAAAATAAATGATAGCAGATTATGAAGATCCTCCTTTGGATAGATGATTTTAGGGATCCACACAAGGATGACTGGCTGCGTTTTAGTCCCATTGGGGCCAACTGCACTGTGGCGTGGGCAAAAACCTACGATGAGGCTTTGGAATGGCTCGAGTGTAATCCAACGCCCGATGCAGTGTGTTTTGATCACGACTTAGACGACCCTCTACGCAGCGGCTATGACATTGCAAAATACCTTGTCTGCCTATGCGAGCAGCGTTGCTGTGCTCTACCTCTATTCGCATCTCAATCTTCCAACCCCGTAGGCCGAGAAAATATCCTGCGCTATCTCACCAATGCCACAATAGCCTTCAAGGAGCGTGGCTATAAATAAGCCTTCTTGTAAGTACAGAAGGCTTTCTTTATTACCACTACTCTCTATTATCATCTTTTACTCCGCTCACCCTCCTCTCAGCCAATCACAACCACCACATAAAATCAAAAAAATATTAGCTCTAAACAAGCATAAGCAATTAGTTAATTAAGCTAAAATTTATATAACTTTTTTATGTATAAAAATATATTAAAGCCTATAAAAAGTTTTATAAAAACACTCTTAATTAACTCTTAAAGTCGATATTTTTTGTTGTTTTTATGGTGGTTGTGATTGACTGAAAGGGAGTTGCGATGGGAGTGAGCGTTGGCGTGTAATGTGGTTGGAATGCGAGTTAAGCGTGGGCAGTTGGATTGTGTGCAAGTTGCAGATCATACAAGAAAGCCCTCAGAGGCACTAATGTATATGGATTTAACCCTATCTAAACCACCTTATACCTGCTCAAATTGCCGAATCTGTGCAGGTTTCAATCATAATTTTGTGCACACGCCAATGACCCCCTGATGTTAGGATAGGGGGTAGTTGTACAAACCTTACTAAGAGCCTTATTTAACCTCAAGGAATC
>CAYJLY010000027.1:21671-25364 GCA_964371385.1 uncultured Rikenellaceae bacterium | reverse complement strand
CCTTGAGTTGTATGCTTAAATTTAATCGTTTGGTTATTTAGTGTTAGCTCATATGATTGAGTCCCCGATAATTGAGGTACTAGAAACTCTTTTAGCTCCACACTGCCCCATTTGATTTGCAGGGAGTTAGATTGCTCGCTTGCTTGAATTTTCTGAGAGAATAATCCCCAGCCCTGTGCGGTGCTAAAGAATGAACGGTGATCTTCTTCGCTCCAATTAGGCAAGAAACCTATCGCTCCCCTTGGGCCGTCATACTGGAAACCTTGCAAAGAGAGCAGCACCGACCAATTCGCCAACGAACGGCTGTAAAACTGCCCACATTCATCATCGCCAAAGGGATTGCCCGTAAAACCGAAATTACCCCACGCATCAGTAAATCCCTCTCTCTTGCGCCCATCATAGCGTAGCGCTCCACCATAGAGCAACACAAGTGCTTTTTCTAGCTCTCCTCGCTCAATAAGCGATGAGGCGATGGTATATTCATGGCTAGGCCATACCTCATCCGAATAGCCAGGTGCTCCTTGGGGGCGAGAATCCTTGGGCCATGTAGTGACAATAATCCCAGGTTCGGTTCTCAGTGCAAAACTGCGTGGCGCTTGTTTGTGATACTCAAGGGTGCTTTTGTAGTTATAGCGAAAAACTGAATTAAAAGCAGAATCCACACGCTCGCGTGGGAGAATATCGCCCAAATTGAGTTGATCAGCCCACCATTGCCCTAGGAGTTGATCTGTGTGGCATCCACCCTCGTAGTCATTGGCACGATGCAGGGTGTCGGGAACTTGGATATAATATTCACCATTCCACAGTCTTTGATCTTGCATTTTGGTACTTATCTCAAAAAGCGACTGCCATAAACTAGCAGATTGAGGGTCATCACACACTTTTGCCATCTCTACGCCCGCTTTAAGAGTTGCAAGATACAGTGAGGTCAAAAACGAAGCGTTGCCACTCATTCCACAATCGTAGGTAGTATGCATATTACCCTCGAGCCATCCATCGCCGTTGGCATCCCAAGTTTCAATTAAATAGTTGATTGCCTTGCGCACTGCACCATATTGCCCCTTGAGCCAATCGCTATTAGGGCTCAACAGATGCTCACGATAGGTCGATAGAATATCACCACACTGCCCGTCAAAGGCGTGTGAACCCGAGGGTTGGCGATAGGGAATCTGCCCGTTCTCTTTAATCATTCGGTAGCCCTGTTCACGGGTGGATCGAGCCAAAGCGGGGAACAATCGTGCATGTGCTTGCGCATAATGCCACACATGGTTGCAGTTTCCCGAACACGATCCATCGACCGAACCTGCGCCCTCCCACAGCCCCACATAACCGTTTTTGTCGTGGAAAATAGTGCGACTTCTCAGGATAGACAACTGCGAACTAAGTCTTTCAGTGAGCCAATACGGAAGCGAACTTTGATATAGAGTCTGTTGAAAATCACGTGATTGCCCCAGTAGCCTATCCCAATTAGCACTAATATAAGCGTTTAGTTCATCGATACTCGAGAAAATACTTGCATAATAATTGCCATCGCCTTCCCAGCGGCCACCACCCCAAGCATCCCATTTCTCGCCATTGTAGCCTCCATTTTTACCATTGGGGAAATACCAACTCAAAGCAAGATTAAATTCTCTGCTGCTTGAGGCTTTAACTCTGGTGCCAGTTGAGAGTGCTGCGCTGTAAGTGGAGCCTTGGGGCGAGGGCTGTGTTGATTCAATAACTTCGATAGTGCCATTTTGGCTAAACTGCTCTAAAAGCTGCTTTTGGTCATCCCAATGGGCTGTGAGTTGAGTGTTTTTCAGAAGTTTTTTATCATCGTCTATCACCATCAAAGCCATTGCTCCGAAGTGTTCGTCAGTATTAGGTATGGTCGATTCCATCACCACCATAGCTGCGTTCTTGGACTTTTCGATATGGTTAAAATTACCTTGGAAATATTCACCACCATTACCCTGCATTAATTTGCGAGCAAGCGAATTTGCAAACCCCTCGGCAAAAGAATCGCCTTCGGTTGGTTTGCCTGCTTTAGAGAGCCCCACGCCATTGAGCTGAGATGCCAAAATCCTCACATCCACCTCCTTAGAGCTTGTATTATCCACTATCACTTGATACATTGCAGATGGAATACTCGAATCATCCAAATTCAATGGGATAAAGGGGTTAAACACCCTGAGGGTAACATTGACAGGCAGTTCATCCTCGAAAATATAGTCTATGAAAGGAAACTCACTTTTGACTCTCACCGCTGCCATCCCTTTAATCGCCCCTACATCTTGTGTTTGAAGCGCACGCACCTGCACTCCATCCTCGCTTTGGATGCGTATCAGCATGAAACTATTATCCAGAGCGTCGTGTGCCATGTTGTTGAATATCTGCCAAAATCTAGCTCTTGCGGCGCCATCAAACTGAATACATCCTCCGCCTATTCCCCCAACGGGGAATTGAATTGCCGAGAGATGTTCACCCTCGTAAAAATGCGTAGTATCGTTCTTGGGGTCGTTCATCTGGCTCACTAGCTCTTGGTAGCGATCTCGAAGATGAGCCTGATTTTCGTGTGCTTGCCCTTTATTATCGCTAGATTCTAGTGTGCGAGCAACTTGAGCATTGCTAGCGAACACAGCTCCAAGAGTGAAAAACACTAAGATAATAGTTTTGTTATAGGTCATTTTCTTTAGGTTTTGATGTTATTTTCTTTAGGTTTTGATGTTATTGCTTTGCCCAGCGAAGTTCTGCCATGGTCACACCGTGGGTGTTGAGCACCGACGCTCCCTCAGGACCACACGAAGTGATGTAGGTCTTGCCCTTGTAATCGAACACCTCGGCAGCGTGGCCGTACATAGTGGTCAGAGTGTTATTGTAGTAGTCAAAATTATTTGGATCGTCCGAAACAACAACTATAGTTTCGGCATAGCGCCTATGGGCATAGGTAAAGAACATGTACCAAAGTCCGTTACGCTCCACCAAAAATGGAGATTCCATCAGCGTTGCCCACTCGCAATCGTTGATACCTAGAACAGTTTCAGGTTCATCGAAATTCACAAAATCCTTAGTGCGTATGCGCAATATCTGTGATTGTTTGCCGCCCTTGTTGCCCGTAGCTACCACATGTATCCAGTATTTACCATCATCGCCCTTCATTATATGAGGGTCACGAGTTCCTATCCAAAGGTTGTCGGGAAGGATGGGAGTTTTGGTTTCCTGCCAATCATACAAATCATCCGACCAATAAACCTCCAATCGGCGAGGCTCACGCCAAGTCTCGACAACCATAGCCCAACGTTCGCTCTCTTCGTGCCACACCACATAGGGCGCACCCACATATTCTGTTCCTTGCGATTCGTCCAATGCAAATGGTTCGCGCTTCCAGCCACTATCTGCGCTGTGCGAGGTGCAGTGCCCAAGATAGGGGTGATAACGATAAAGCTCCTTACCCTCGGGTGGGAAAGGGTTATTGATACCAAACCAATGCAGAGTGCCGTCTTTGTCCTCCACAAAGCAGTGATCGTTGGTAAACCACCTCTGCCCCATGGGGTCTTCGGGCGCAGCCTCTATCACTGTTTTACTCTCACCCCAGATATAGGGAATTTCAGCACGTTCCAAAACGCTAAGTTTTTCTTGTTTAGTGGGTTCGCTACCACATGCTGTTAGGGCTAGAATACTAGCACAAAAAAATATATTTTTCATCAATTTTGA
>CAYJLY010000027.1:0-21571 GCA_964371385.1 uncultured Rikenellaceae bacterium | reverse complement strand
ATGCTGTTAGGGCTAGAATACTAGCACAAAAAAATATATTTTTCATCAATTTTGACTATTTTGTTTGATTATTTTGTTTGATTATTAACTACATCCTCTGCGCTTCGAGCGATTGGGTGAAGTGCGCCAGAGATGTCGCCTTGTTCATAGTTCGATGTACCCCCTGGGAGCATATAATAATAGCACGTTGGGGCATAATTTATGATAGCTCCACCCGTCCAATGCCACATCTCCATATCAAAATCCAAAGATTTCTCAAAGGGGATGGCATCTAGAGTACGGAAACGAGTGTTGATAGTGTAACCCGGTGCTAGGTTTCCATCGCCTATGGGCTGAGAATAGATGGGATGAACGTAAGTCTCGGGACGACACCACGAGTAACCGTAGTAGTCCTCGGTACCTGTGCCAAAATGCGAAGGGAAATTCTCGCCATCCACATATATCTTCTCATCGCCCTCGCCCCACCATGCATATCGCCCCTCAGGGGCGGTATTATAGATAGAAAGCACATCGCCAACATAGACGCCCTTACCTTTGAGATCCACATAATTAATATCTCTCAAGCCTTCGCCTTGACCTTCCATTCCTCGCCAACCTTCGCCAGTTGAGACACTAGAATATTGATGCCACGATGCTCCAAAGTACATACTGCGATCACTCCAACGATAATCACACTGCGAGAGTTGAACATCAACCTCTACGCTCTCTCTCGCGAGATTTTCAAACTCTATTTCGCAATTCCCTTTGAAAGGCATAATCCAATTCGAACTCAAAGTTTTACTACTCTCATCAACACTTTGACGCATGGTTTTGCTTTGACGATAGATATGACCCGTTGAGAAAAAATCACCCACGGGCACCCATACAGTCTGCTGCCCGTCAAAGCGAATCTTCATCACAGTTGTGCGCAGAGCACTCTCCATATCCTCCGCTTTGAGCCTCACGCTAAGAGTACTCAGAGCACTACCCTCGCCCTGGATTTTGAGGCTTTCGCTTTGCTTAGAAGCCAAAGTTTTTCCCCACGATATATTATCGCTCACAGATGGAGCAATAAGTTCGCTAGAGCTTAGGGTGGCGTTGGCTTGAGCTATCTCTTTGGCATATTCTTCGAGTGTCTCTCTCGAGAAACTTTCCAGTTTCGCCTCGCTTGTATAGGTGCGATAGTTGATATTATAGTAATAACTATGCCCCTTACCCTGCTCGTTTAGAGCATCACTCTCGAGAGTGATTTTACAGCTTTTTGCATAAGGGATAGGCATATAGAGGTTATATGAACGCAAAGTAGAATCGGATTTCTCTGACACAGAAGAGCTCAAAGGGTAACCAATAGTTTTATTGCGCCCAATAACATCAAGCGCATAACCCTCAAGAGCAGGGATGGTATCGCCATCTATATAAAAACGCAAAACAGCCTTGCGCAATTCCGCTCCAACAACAGTCATCCAATAGCGGGTCATCACCCCGGGGCCTTTTGCGTCATAGAGTACAAACTCACGTCTACCACTGTTTTGTTCGACACCCAAGAAATTTGAATAATCATGGTTACTAAACCAGCTCTGGTCGTTTTTGTCGTTCTTATCGCTTGCGCGGTCGTAGCTACTAAACTGCTTTGTGGTGTAGGTCTGCTCGGGAAAATAAGTTATCGCCTTAGTATCGACCATTTCCTCTAGCAGCGTTGCGATGGTTATGGTCTTATTGGTGCACGAAAGTAAACCTAGCACTAATGAAAGTGCTAGGAAATATTGTTTTCTCATGGTCCTTTAGTTTTATTTTATAAACTTATAGACTCTCTCCGACATTTTAGCATCGCGAATCTCGCGAGAATGAAGAGTTGGCAAGTTGCTCGAAGGGCGATCCAGGTAGAAGTAAGCAACCGAGCTCACATCATCACGGCGATAGTAGGTCGTAGACACATTATCGGGGAAATCATCATCCATAAAATGAGGAGGATTTTCCATATCCAAATAACGCTTGCTGGCATCCAAACCATCAGCCTCCACATACGACCAAAGCACCTCAAATTCAGCTCCTTTAGCATGCATTTCGCGCAGTTTCCAACGCACAGCATTACCCATGGTCTGAAGGGTTACCTTACAACCGCTGTCAAAATACACAGGATCTTGCAGGTGGTAGCGATAGAAGGTATATAGGCAGTTTTTATTATCAGTAATAGGAGCTCCTTGGTGAAGAGTTGTAAACTCACCCTGACCCCAAGCCGTTCCGATATAATCTTCGGTACCTGTTCCACAAAGTGTTGGATATTTATCATCCTCATCAAGATAGATTTTCACTTCTCCCTCACCAAACCATGAGTCACGATACACGGTGTCACCAATAAAACCAATGTGCGAGCCGATAAAGCGACCCTCGCCCTCGACTTTTGGCAAAATCTCATAGTCCACACCTAGGTCGGTGCGCAGATTGCGATTCCAATAAGCATGGAAGTAAAGCGCATCTTCGGGCAGAGCATCCACTTTCAAGAAATTAATCTTGTAGTAGAACATAATCATAGTGGGGGTCTCGTTCACAATCTCAATCTTGGCAGCCTTGCGATAAGGCATCTGAATAAAGCTATTGTGTGAGCGAGCTTCGGGGTTTGAGAACAGAGCTGTCTCGTATTTGCGGTACACCCCTAGAGAATTACCAAAAAACTCGGCAAAGGGTACCGAAACAGCTGGTTTATCCTCACCATCCCAATAGATATTTATAATCACATTGCGACGCATGTCTTCATTCCAAATAATCGAGTTTGCCGACCATATTTTGGTAATGATACCCGCTCCCGTTTGATCAAAAATCACATGCTTTGAATTTGGAGCAATCAGCGTGTAGGCATCACCCTTGGCTCCCTTGTTGGTCATACCACCCTTTCCGGGTTCGCCCGTTGGATTCTCAGCACTCACCCAACGAGTTTCCACACCCTTAGGGGCTTTCATCGAGTATTGGTTGATTGCAGCTAAAGGGTCAACGTTTCGAGATACTGTACCACAGGAGCCGAGGATAAGGGAAAAGGCAGCCCCTGCGATAAGGTTTAGGTTTAGTTTCATAATTAGTGTTTATTTTTGGTTATTAAAATTGTATTTACATTCCAATAGATGGGTTTTTGTGGGTGGACATTCACCCTGAATTTGTTGTAGAAGAATTTCGCACGCGAGCTTTGCTATTTGCTCTATGGGTTGCTCAACATAGCCAATTTTCCCAGAGCTTACAAAATTATAATAATCGCTCTTATCAAAACTCATCAATTGCACATCGACTCCAAGGGCTTTCCCTTTCAAAGAGAGAGATTTAATGGTGTGTAGCGCAACATTATTTGCAGCACACACTAGGGCATCCAGCTGGGGAGTTTTCTCGAACATCGCCTCCATGGCAACAGGGATTTCGGTGCTAATACTCGCTCTATCAACTATCTCTACAAGCGCCTGATCGAAGACTCCAGCCTCACGCATCGCATCTCGATACCCCAAAAAGCGATTTTGAATTTGCATCAATTTACTCTTATAGCTCAAAAAGCCAATTTTAGTGTAACCCAACTCAAGCAAATGCTCTGTAGCACGGCGAGTTCCAGTATATGCATCAGAAAGCACACTGCACACCTCCAAATCAGGATAATAACGATCCACCATCACAAAAGGCATTCCCGAAGATTGAAGCCCCTTGATAGAATCTTCACCATCCTCGGTGGGTGCAATCAACAGCCCATCAACCTGACGAGTGACCAGTTGTGAGACCAAAGATTGCATCTGCTCTTTGTCCTCATCTGTGTTTACTATAATAACAGTGTAACCATAAGTCGCCATCTCCTTTTGAACATGATAACACAGGATAGAGAAGAATGGGTTGGTGATATCGGCAATCACTAGCCCTATCATTCGAGATTTTCCACTCTTGAGGCTCTGCGCCAAAAGATTTGGCTGATAACCCATACTCTGGGCTGTATCCTTGATGCGCTGAGCCAACTCAGCACCCACCCGCCCCACATGACTCTTAGGTGAGAGAACCATCGACACTGTTGCTGTTGACACCCCAAGGGCTTGGGCTATGTCTTTTATTTTAACTTTTTCCATGACTAAATATTTTAGTTAATCGATTGACTTTGCAAATATAAAACAAATTAATCGATTAACCAAATAATATACAAAAAAAAGCGTACTTTTCTCACAAGAAAAGCACGCTTTATGAATAGGCTAATAAAGCCTCGTTTACTATTTTCCTGCTTTCGCAGCAGCTGCAGCAGCACCACGAGCAGCACGCGTCATACGTACGGCACAGATAGCAGTAGTTGCTGGAGTAAGGATAGTTAGGTTCTCGATGTTAAGGTCACCAACGAAGATTGATTTACCTAGACCTAGAGAAGTTACATCAATATTGATAGCATCTGGAAGGTTCTCCTCAAGAGCAGAAACGAAAAGTTTGCGTTTTGCCAACTGGAGTTTACCACCAAGCTTAACACCCTCGGCAGTACCCGAAAGAGTTACAGGAAGCTCAATAGTGATAGGCATACCAGCAACAACACGATAGAAATCGATATGGATAGGCTCGTCGTTCACTGGGTGATACTGAACCTCGCGCATAACGACAGTTTCTTTCTTGCCATCGATATCAAAAATGATAATGAAAGACTGAGGAGTGTAGATTAGTTGTTTTAGATCCGTTTTCTCGATAGAGAAGTGAACTGTTTCGCCTGCGCCATAAACAACACAAGGAACTTGACCTGCGCGACGAATGTCGGCACTGCTTTTTTTGCCGAAAGACTCACGAGCAAAAGCTTTGATTTCAAGATGTTTCATCTTATTTTTGTAAATTTTTCTTGCGCTACTCAGCTTTGGCACTATTGCCAAGCCCCATTGCGCAATTATTTGAGGGCACAAAGATAGTGATTTTTTTTGTTTTCCAAAAGCCTCGAACCATTAGCTGCAAAATATTTCTAGCCCACAGATAGTGGAAATGAAAATAAATCTATACTTTTGCGCTATAAAAACACTCACTAAGCAATGAAAAAACTATTTGTTAAATTCTTCAAATTTGGCGTTGTCGGAACGCTCGGCACTGCTATTGATTTTGGTGTAACAGCTCTATTGATGGCTATTTTTGCATTGAGTGCATACTACGATATGAGTTTTGAGGATATAATCTCGGGGGGCGGCTCGGGTGTGGTCTATGGGGTACTGACCATCAATACCATAGGTTTTGTGGTGGCTGCAACTTTCAACTATTATTTAAATAGAGTGTGGACTTGGCGTAGTTCGAATCCCAATGTCAAGAGTGAATATTCGACCTTTTTGCTAGTTTCTGTCATAGGGCTTATCATCAATCTTGGGGCAATCTACCTGTTTAACCGTTACGGAAATTGGAGCTTCAATTTCAACGAATTTTCGAACTATGATTTTATGGTCGAAAAATTCTGGGTAAGCAAAGCTCTTGCAACTTTGGTTGTTATGTTTTGGAATTTCTTTGCCAACAACGCCATCACCTTTAAAAAGGTTTAACGGATCGCTACCCGCTCTTAACAATAGCATTACTTCGATGTGAGGTTCAATCGAGGGATGTATTCTAACTTTCTACGAAAAGTTTATAAAAATATTACTTTTATTCATGAAAAAAGTATATTTTTGTGCTCCAACTTAATTTTACTACTAAAGATGAACCTCACTTCAACCTTTCTTGGAGCGTGCGGACTATTGGGACTTTCCTCAGTGTCGGCTCTTGCTCAAAAAAAACCTCACATCATTCTTCTTATGACCGACCAGCACCGTGCCGATGGCATGGGTTGCATGGGTAACGAACGCATCCTGACCCCGAATCTTGACAGACTCGCCAGCGAGGGAAATATGTTCTCAAACGGATATTCATCTATCCCAAGTAGTACTCCCGCGCGTGCATCGCTACTCACAGGTATGTCGCCTTGGGCGCACGGAATGTTGGGCTATGGTATGCAATCTGAGGAATATGAATATGAGATGCCTCGAATGTTGGGCAATCTAGGCTATCTGACCATGGGCATTGGCAAGATGCACTGGTACCCACAGTGGAATATGAGAGGTTTTCAAACCCTATTACTCGATGAGAGTGGCAGAGTTGATACTCCAAACTTCATGAGCGACTATCGCAAATGGTTCAACACCAAAGCCCTAGGGCTAAACCCCGACTCAACTGGCATAGGCTGGAATGAGCACGCAGCAAGAGTCTATCAGCTCCCCGAAGAACTACACCCCACCTATTGGACCGCCGAAATGGCAGTTGAGACCATTCGTGGCTATAGGAGTGAGAAGCCTCTATTTATGAAGGTTTCTTTCGCACGCCCTCACAGCCCCTATGATCCTCCAGCGAGGTTTATGGATATGTACCAAGAAAAAGGCATTGCCGACCCAAAGGCTCCTGCCATGGGCGAATGGGTGCCTGATTCATGGAAGTCGCACACCGACCCTAAGAAAAACAAAGATGCAGCGGTTGGTAATTTTGGAGACGAATATGCAATCAATTCCCTGAAACACTACTACGCCTCTATCACCTTTATCGATGAGCAAATTGGGCGTGTGATTGAGGAGCTAAAAGAGAAAGGTATGTATGATGATGCCTTGATTTTCTTTATCTCCGACCACGGCGATATGATGGGCGACCATTGCCTATGGCGCAAGACCTATGCCTATGAAGGTTCGGCTGCTGTGCCCTATATAGTGAAAGTACCATCGTGGTATGATTCTAGTGTCAAAGCTGGCGAGGTATTGGAGCAACCCGTAGAACTGCGCGATGTTCTGCCAACTATGCTTGATATTGCAGGAGATAGTATTCCTCAGAGGATGGACGGCTCGTCTTTGCTTGATATCTACGATAGTAAAAACCCTCAGTGGCGAGAGTTCATTGACCTTGAGCACTCGACCACCTATTTCCATGAGAACTATTGGACTGCCCTGACTGATGGTAATATTAAATATATTTGGTTTGTCTCAACGGGCAACGAGCAGCTCTTTGATATGAGCAAAGATCCAATGGAGGAAAAGAATCTTGCAAACGATCCTAAATATAAAAAGACTCTCGAAAAGATGCGTGTCGCTATGGTTGAACATCTAAGCGAAAGGGGCGAAAAGTGGGTCAAAGATGGCAAACTTCAAATCATCGAAAAGGGATCATATACGTATGGCGATAATTTCCCAGTGGAAAAGCCCTATAACCGTAAGTTGAAGTAGTATGCAAATTACAACTACGCCTTATTACGAGGTGCGAGAAAGGGGACGCTTCGATATAGCCATCCTGCCTTGGGGCGCAACCGAGCCTCACAATCTGCACCTGCCCTATGGAACGGATACTCTGCTGGCAGAGAGATTTTCTGTGCTTGCATCCCAAGATGTGGAGCAAAAACACAGTCTAAATGTAGCGGTTCTACCCCCCATTGCCCTTGGATCTCAAAATCCTGGGCAGAGGGATGTGCCATTTTGTTTGCACACTCGCTATGAAACCCAGAAAGCCATCCTGTGTGACATCATAGAATCGCTTGCCCATCAAGGGATCAATAAATTATTGATCGTAAACGGTCACGGCGGCAATAGCTTTAAGAACATGTTTCGCGATTTGGCTTTGGACTACCCTCACTTCACTCTTGCGGTGTGCGATTGGTTTGCGATTGTACCCCAAAAAGAGTTTTTTGAGCATCTCGACGATCATGCAGGCGAGATGGAGACCTCGGTTATGATGCATTTTTTCCCAGAGCTCATTGATTTGAGTACCGCAGGAGATGGCACCGCAAAGCCTTTCGATATCGAAAGCCTCAGAGATAAGACTGGATGGTTGCCTCGCAACTGGAGCGAAGTCACCTCTGACACCGGTATTGGCTATCCAAAGGCTGCCACTGCCCAAAAAGGCGAAAAGTGCGCACAGTGGGTTGTGGAGAAAATCTCGCTATTGATCCATGAGCTAGCCACAAAAAACATATACTAAAATCAAGTACTGCTAATCCCAAAAAACTACTATACCTATGAATCACAAACTACTTTTAATTCCCAGTGCGCTTGGCATTGCCACGGGGTGTGCTTCCAAGCAGCAGGAAGCCAAAAAACCTCTAAATGTCATCTACATAATGAGTGATGACCATTCCTTTCAAACCATCAGTGCCTACAGTGATAAGTTTATCTCAACGCCCAACATAGATCGCCTCGCCAATGAGGGCATGCTATTTGAGCGTGCCTATGTTGCAAACTCTATTAGTGGCCCTTCGAGAGCCTGCATGCTAACGGGTAAGCACAGCCACGCAAATGGGTTTACTAATAATGTGAATTCTGTATTCGATGGTACACAACAGACCCTTCCCAAACTCCTACAAGCGGGAGGCTACCAAACTTCCATTGTGGGGAAATGGCACTTGAGCTCAGACCCCATTGGTTTTGACCACTGGGACATCCTCATCGGGCAGGGAGAGTACTACAACCCTCATTTTGTTCTAAACGGCAAAAAAGAACAAGTCACAGGCTACGCCACCGAACTCACTAACGATCGCGCTATAGATTGGCTCGAAAACGGTAGAGATAAAAATAGACCCTATGTGATGTGGCTTCACCACAAAGCCCCCCATCGCACTTGGATGCCCGACCTTCAAGACCTATCTAAGTTCGACAACACAGTGTTTGAGCTGCCTGAGACTTTCTACGACAACTACGAGGGTCGCACCGCAGCAGCCCAGCAAGAGATGAGCATCGAGAAGGACATGTGTTTGGTGTATGACCTAAAAATGGCAGACAAGGAGAAAGAAATTCGTGGTCCACTTGAACAACACGGGCGCGCTATGTACAACAATCTAAACCCCGAGCAAAAAGCGGCTTGGGATGCTCACTACGATCCTATTATTAAGGCTTTCAAAGAAGCAAACCTAAGCGGCAAAGAGTTGGCCCAGTGGAAATATCAACAATACATGCGTGATTATCTTGCAACAGTGGTATCACTAGATCGCACCATAGGCAAGCTCTTTGATTATCTGGAAGAAACCAACCAACTAGACAACACCATGATAGTGTACACTGCCGATCAGGGTTTCTATATGGGCGAGCACGGTTGGTTCGACAAACGATTTATGTACGAGGAGTCTTACCGCACTCCCCTACTTATCCGTATGCCAGGGGGTAAGAAACTAGGATCGACCGAGGCTTTGGTTCAAAATATCGACTTCGCTCCAACTATCCTTGATTTTGTGGGTATGGAGATTCCAGAAGATATGCACGGAGAATCTTTGATGCCAATTTTGGAGGGTGAGAAAAAAGAGGGTGTACGCGAGGCGCTATACTATCATTTCTATGAATACCCTGCCGAGCATGCGGTTAAGCGCCATTATGGAGTGAGCACTGATCGCTATAAGCTAATTCACTTCTACAACGACATCGACACATGGGAACTATATGACCTAGAGAGCGATCCTCGTGAGATGAATAACATCTACGGCAAGCAGGGCACTGAGCAGATCACAAAAGATCTTCGCGAGCAGCTGGTAAACCTTCAAAAGCAGTATAACGACACTACTGCTCTAAAACTTAATAATTTCTAAACCAACAAACAATGAAGAATTTTTTTTACGCCCTAGTTTCAAGCCTAGTGTTAAGCTCGTGTGGCTCTAGTGAGCTAACAATAGCAACCCAAGGTTTCACACTAGAGATTGACAACAAGGGGTTTATCACCTCAATTAGTAGCACCTCCAGTGGAGCGGAGTATCTCTACTCTCAAGAACAAGCTCCTTTGTTGGCTCTGCAAGTAGACTCAGTAATGCTCTACCCGACAGCCAGTGAATGGAGCGAAGAGGCTGGAATTATGAGCCTACAATATGGCGGAGATATTATAGCTAAGCTCGCTATCAAACAAACCGATAAATATGCACGCTTGGATCTAGTGGAGGTAGAACACCCTCAGGACAAGCACATTGATTTGGCAATCTGGGGATCTTACCCTACAACCATCAAGGGCACTGTTGGTGAATGTGTTGGAGTTGTGAGCGATAGCACTTTTGCTTTTGGTATTCGCGCACTGAACCCCAAAACCATTGGAGGTTATCCCTCAAACGAAAACGACATAGATCCATTCTATGATATCTTTGCCACCAATAGTATTGTTGATGTGGAGGATTCGGTGAAGGTGCTATACAGAGGCCACACAGCGATGCACACCGACTACGGGTCGAAAGTTCACGCCTATGTCAGAAATCGCGATAAGGACAGAGTCATTGAACAATGGGGACACAAACACTACTTCGCACCTGCCTACGATGATGGAGGTGTGATTGGTTCGGCAATTGCGCTATTTGGTGCTCCAAAAGACCAGACGATGGACTACCTTGAGGCTATTGTGGTGGGTGAAGATATGCCCTATCCACAAATCAGCGGTAGCTGGAACAAAACAAATCCCGATGCTGCACAAGCATATATCATCTACCCTTTCAACGAAAACAATATTCAGCAGGCACTGGATTTCACCAAATCAACGGGTCTTAAGTATCTCTACCACGGAGGCCCTTTCAAGACTTGGGGAAAATTTGAGCTTTCCGCTGATGAATTTCCAACCGGAGTCGAGGGTATGAAACAATGCGTTGAAACAGCAGCAAAACAAGGAGTAAAACTTGGTGTTCACACTCTTTCTAATTTCACCACAACTAACGATGGATATGTTTCGCCTGTGCCCGACAAGCGTTTGGGTAAGGTTGGTAGCTCTACTTTGGTGGGCGACATTTCGGCTGATGCTACAGAAATCGAAATCAGCTCTCCAATGTTTTTCAATCAAATGGGCAACAATTCGCTGCATGGTGTTATGGTGGGCGAAGAACTAATTCGCTACAAGAGAGTCTCTGACAGCGCCCCTTGGAAGCTCATTGACTGTGAGCGTGGCGCTTGGGGAACTAAGGCTAGCAATCACAGCGCGGGAGATACTATCTCAAAGTTGATAGACCACCCATATAACGTATTTCTCACCGACATTGAGTTAACAAAAGAACAGTCGCACAATCTCGCTGAGCTGTTTAATAATACCGGTCTAGAACAAATCTCATTCGATGGCCTTGAAGGTGCTTGGTCAACTGGTCTTGGACAGTATGGCCTATCGATAATGATCAAGGAGTGGTGGGATAAACTAAGGCCCGAGCTTCGTAATAACATCAACGACGCGAGCATGACAACTCACTATAACTGGTATATCTTCACTCGTATGAACTGGGGTGAGCCATGGTATGCTGGATTTAGAGAGAGCCAAATGGCCTATCGTCTGATGAATCAGGATTTCTATCGTCGCAATTTGATGCCCTCAATGCTTGGTTGGTTCAAGTATGATGAGACTACCTCAATCGAGGATCTGGAATGGCTAATGGCACGCTCAGCTGCATTTGACGCGGGCTATACTCTGGTCACTGATGGCGATGCTGTCAAGGGCAATGGCAACTCACCTCGCTTGATTAAGGCAATCAGAGAGTGGGAGAACGCTCGCCTATCACTGGCTTTCCCCAAAGAGCTAAAACTCGAAATGGAAAACACCGAAAATGAGTACACCCTAACCGAGACATCCTCTAACACTTGGGATCTCTATCCTTATAGTGTACAGCGTTTCGAGCACAAGAATTTTGTGCGCCAACCCGGAGAACCATCTCTAACCAAATGGAAATTTGATAACCCTTATTCGGATGCTACTCTCGAGATGCTGATCAAGGCAAATGACGACATTTCGAACATTACCATCTCTGTTGGAGGTTTTGCCACTATCGAAGTTCCATTTAGTTTGAAGGAGGGTCAGACCCTCAAGTACGAGGGTGCAGATAAAATGGTGGTCTACGACAAACACTGGAATCCTGTTAAGGAATTTGCTGTTAATCAAAGCGATTTCGATATCTCCAAAGGTGAATCAACCATCACTTTCTCATGTAATTTCAAATCTAGCTCAAATGAGAAGGCTGTAAAAGCGGAACTGAAAACCAAGGGTGAGAAGCAAGTGCTCACCGCAAAACGCACTCCGCACACCAAATTCTAGTCTTAACTTAAACGATAATTTCGTACTTAAATACCTAATCACTACATTCATCCAACACAACCACTTCACTATTACTATTTCGAATGAATGTTGCAGTTGGATGAATTTTATTGATACAATCAGTTAATCGTTACACGAACTCAAAACATTATGAAAAAAACACTCTACACTCTTCTTTCCACTCTCTGTATTGCAGGCAGTGCGAGTGCTCAAGAGCCCACAAACGCATTTTTAGATCTATCGCGCAAAGGTGAGTTTAGCTCGCAGGTCTCAGACATGCAAATACCCGCTAGCGAGCAGGATCTCGAAAAACTATTATCCCAAAAGCCTGAATCCAATTATTTTGTCTTTACCGAAGAGCGTAATTTCGATGTGGCCATGCGTGATTCTATCCCCCAGCGTTGGTGTGATCGCTCTGCGGAGCAGCGCACAATTCTCAGCACTAGTGCCGCACCGGGGGAGTACCTCACCTACCAGATTGCTATTTTTACGCCCTATCAAGATTTGCAGGATATCGAGCTAGAGTTCTCTACCCTAAAAAACAACCAAGGCGATAAAATCACCGCCTCGGCGATGGAGAGTTTCAATACGGGTGGTGTAAACACCATCGGTGAGAGGTTCTCTAAAGATTTATCCATAGCCAAAGGAGAAGTTCAGCCACTTTGGGTGGGGGTTGATATACCCACCACTGCAAAGGGTACTTATAGTGGCGAGGTGACCATCAAACCACGTAATGCTGCTGCAGTAAAAGCGCAAATTTCTATCACCCTCAAGGGAGAAGCTCTCGCTGACCATGGCGATGGAGAGGGTTGGCGCAAGGGGCGACTACGCTGGCTCAATAGCACAATAGGTATAGATCAAACCCCTACGGCTCCCTACACCGCTCTGGAAATACAGAATCAAACTATCAACTACCTCGGTGGAGAGTTTGCCATTGGAAAGAACGGACTGCCAAGTTCAATTATCACTAACTACGACCAAAGTAACGCTCTGGATAAAAGCATACAAAACCAACTGCTAGAGGCTGGGATGAAGTTCATTGTCGAGACCTCTAATGGTGAGGTGGTATTCAAAAACAGTAAACTTAAAATCACAGGACAAACCCCAGCCTCGATTGGATGGACAACTACTCTACGTAGTAAAGAAATTGAACTCTCAGTAAACGGGACCTTCAATTTCGATGGCATGGTTCAATACAACTGCCAACTCAAATCGTTGAACGAGGTGCAAATCAAGGACATCCGCCTAGAGGTCCCCTACACCACTTGGGCTGCAAAATATATGATGGGTCTAGGCCACAAAGGTGGTTATAGAGCATCGGAGGATATCAAATGGGGTTGGGATACCAACAAGCACCAAGACAAGATCTGGATGGGTAATATTAACGGAGGTTTGAACTTTGTATTCAAGGGCGATAACTACAAACGTGCGCTAGTTAACGTTTACTATGCTCTGGGGAAACTGAATTTACCCACCTCATGGGGCAATGACAACAAAGGCGGTATCACCATCTCGGAGCAAGGCGAAATGGTGCTCCTTAGTGCATATAGCGGTACAAGAGAGATGAAAAAAGGCGAAGAGTTGAGCTACAACTTCAATATGCTTATTACTCCCGTGAAGCCTCTAGATATGAAGCTGCACGCCACCGAGCGTTTCTATCACTCAAATAGCGACCTAAGCTCGACCTATATAGATGAGGCAAGCAAAGCAGGTGCGACTGCCATCAACGTACACCACAAAAAAGAAATCTATCCGTTTATCAACTACCCATACTATGATGAATCATTGGAGGATCTAAAAAAGTTCTCTAACGATGCCCAAAGCCATGGGCTGGATATGCGACTATACTACACCACACGCGAGCTAACTGTTAAGATACCAGAACTATGGGCGCTTCACAGTCTACGTGGAGAGGTAATCCACGATGGTCCTGGCAAGGACACACGCACGCTTATCCATGGCAATGGCCCTCACCAGTGGCTCACCGACAATCTGCGTTCGAACTTTATCCCTGCGTGGTATAATGCTTTCAATGAGGGCAAATACAAAGGCGACATGGATCTCTCGGTCATTACCACTCCCGATAGTCGTTGGAATAATTACTATTTGCAAGGTCTAGATTGGATGATTAAAAACATCGATCTTCGTGGGGTTTATATTGATGATAGCGCCCTTGATCGCATCACGCTGCAGCGTGCTCGTCGTATCTTGGACGCTGATGGCACTCGTCGCCTAATAGATATCCACTCGTGGAACCACAACAACCAGTGGGCTGGTTATGCAAACTCGCTCCACATCTATCTTGAGCTCCTACCCTACGTGGATAAGTGTTGGATGGGAGAGGGTTTCCCTGCTAATAATACCGAAGATTTTTGGCTCATCGAGATGAGCGGTATTCCTTTCGGTCTTTTGAGCGAGAGTCTCGATGCACACGGTTCTCCTCGTGGTATGGCCTATGGTATGTTGCCACGTATGCCTTGGAGCGGTAATCCTACTGCGATGTGGAAACTGTGGGATAATTTCGGGATGAAACATTCTCAACTTATTGGCTATTGGGACACTCGCAATCCAATAGTGTGCGAAAGCCCTGAGGTTAGAGCTACCGTATACTACAATACTAGTAGCGGTAAATCGCTAGTGGCTCTAAGCAACTGGAGCGACACAGAGCAGTCGGCAACTTTCAAGGTTAAAGGGTTTGAGAACGCTAAAATCACCCCTGTGCAGGCTGAGGGTGTTCATGACGGCTCACCAATCGAGACTATCGCCCCTGGGGGTGGAGCATACTTTATTGTAAATGGACTATTCGAAAACTAAAATATTTATTTAAGATAAAAACAACAGTGAAAACAACAATGAAAACAACAAGATCATTTTTATTAGGCACGCTAGGTGCCTTGATGCTCCTAGGTTCATGTACCAAAGAAGAGCAAAGCGTTCCACACGTGGTTATCCTTGGATTTGATGGCCTTTCATCAGAGGTAGTACAGAAATACCCTGAGCGATTCCCTCTCTTCGGCTCACTCTCAAAGAGTGGGAGTTCGACCTTTGAGATGCGTTCTGTGCTCCCTTCGTCGAGTGCGGTGAATTGGGCTTCACATCTAATGGGTGCTGGCCCAGAGCTACACGGTTACACCACTTGGGGTTCACAAACTCCCGATTTGCCTTCGAGAGTAGTAACCGAAAATGGTACTTTCCCCTGTATTTTTTGGGCAACAAAACAGGCTTTCCCTGAGTCGGAATCAGTTGTGGCTTACAACTGGGGGGGCATAGGCTATCTCTATGACACACTCTCTGTTGAACACAGCTATTCGCTCTCGGCCAATGAAGATATTGTCGAGGCTGCAAAAAAACACCTAAAAGACAAACCAAAACTCTCGTTCTTCTATTTTGCAGAGCCCGATGGAGCTGGACACACCCACGGCTGGCAAAGCGAGCAATACATGCTAACGGCAAGTCGCATGGACTCATTGGCAAGCATCATCGTCCAAGAGATCAAGGCAAGCGGCATGTACGATAACACCGTGATACTCTATGTCTCTGACCATGGTGGTACGGGCACGGGCCACGGTGGTAAGACTATGGTCGAGATGCAGGTTCCCTTTGCAATCTCGGGACCCGGCATCAAGGCTGGACATAAGATTAACTCTAGCACCATGGTCTACGATATGGCAGCAACTGTTGCAAAAACGTTAGGAGTACCTAGACCTCAGGTTTGGGTTGGAAGACCAATCGAAGAGGCTTTTATTACAAATAAATAATCATCTATCACATTATTTTTACATGAAAAAACTAATTCTATCAGCAATTCTATTCTTAGCAATAGGTAGTGCAGGTGCGCAGAATCTGAAGTTTGCGATTATTTCGGATCTTCACCATGATCTGGTTTTCGATGCACCACAGAGACTAGAAAAATTCTTTGAAGCATCGCGAAAAGCAAAAGTAGATTTCATTATTGATCTTGGTGATTTTGCTTTTGCAAAGCCCGAAAATCAGCCTATCTTTGACCAATGGAACAACTGCGAATTCGAACGCTACAATGCCCTTGGAAACCACGACATGGATGTGACCACTAAGGAACAACACATGAAATACGTTCAAATGAAAAGCCGCTACTATTCTTTTGAGAAGGAGGGTGTGCTTTTTATTGTCCTTGATCCTAACAATATCAATGTGGAGGGTAAGATTTCGCCCTATGGAAACTCAAATTTCTATATAGATTCCAAACAGCGCACATGGATAGACCCTCAGCAGGTTGAATGGCTAAAGGAGGAGGTTAAAAGAGATTTCAAACGAATAATCATCTTCTCGCACCAATCTCTGGAGGTTTCGGTGGCAAATCGTGAAGAAATACGCGCAATTTTAGAAGGCGAAAACCAAAGAGCAGGCTACACTAAAATCCCAGTTGCTCTGTGTGGACACGACCATACCGACTATCAAAAAGAGATTGGCGGCATAGTCTACGTGCAGCTAAATAGCGCATCTTATATTTGGTTGGGCGAAAAATTTGCTCACACCACTCGTTTCACTCCCGAGCAGTACGAGCAGCGCTACAATCTTCGCAATGTAGCAACCTACAAAGATCCGCTCTACTGTATTGTCACTCTGAAAGAAAACTCTCTAACTATCAAAGGCACTAAAACAGAATTCACCTACCCTTCGCTCGAGGAATTGGGTGTGCCAGAGGATCTGTATGGATGGCCATTGACTCCCACTATTTCTAATAGAAAAATCAAATTCTAAACCTTTTATAATTTATCAAACATGAAAAAACTATTTATTCTGCTAGCTTCGGCAACCATGCTTTTGGGAGCTTGCACTCCAAAACAACAAGAACCAACCGACACCACTCTCAAAGTAATGGCATGGAACATCTGGCACGCTGGACATCTTAAAGAATATGGAAAGAAAGGCGAAACAGGAACCCTAGAAATACTCAAAAACAGTGGTGCTGACGTGATTATGATGATCGAAACCTATGGTGCTGCCGATATAGTTGCCGATTACCTTGGTTACTACCATCGTCTGCTATCGAGCAACCTATCTATCTACTCTCGCTACCCCATCACCAAGACCATAACTTTCCCCGATTCGATCAGCACCTTCAATTTTGGCGGCGTTGAGATTGACGTAAACGGACAGCCAGTGCGCATCCTCGATACTTGGTTGCACTACCTACCCGACACCCGCAAAGCTCCTCTGGATAGCTCTCATCAGGCGATTCTTGATTGGGAAACTGCAGGTTCGCGCGATAACGAACTGCGTGCGATACTCAATTGCATTGAGCCTTATCTTGCGCAAGCTGATTCTATCCCCGTGATTATGGGTGGTGATTTCAACTCTCACTCTCATCTGGACTGGGTTGAGAGCACCAAGGATACTCGTAATCACGGAGGAGCGGTCGTTGAATGGACCATTTCAAAGATGATGACCGATGCAGGTTTCATTGATTCTTTCCGTGAGATTCACCCCGATCCTAACGCAAATTATGGCACTACGTGGTTGCACCCAGTGGCAAACAATACTCAAGACCGCATTGATTACATCTACTATCAAGGTGCAAAACTAAGTTGCGACACATCTGAAACCTATAATAAAGATCTAGGAGAAATGCTTAATCTTTATGGCAAGGATTATTTCTACGCTTCGGATCACGGTTTGGTGCTCTCTACTTTCACCTTGAAAAAATAGACCCAATGAAAAGCGAAAAGGAAAAAATGCTCGCCGGTGAGATCTATGATGCGAACTACGACAAGGAGCTTCTCGCAGAAAGAGAACACTGCAAGATGCTTTGCTTTGAGTATAATAGGTTCGCTCCAAATCAGTCTACGCAGAAAAAAGAACTTCTGAGAAAACTGCTGGGAAAATGCACCGAGAATATAATCATAGAACCCAGTTTTTGGTGTGACTATGGCTATAACATAGAGATGGGAGATAATTTCTACGCCAACCACAATCTCACGGTCCTAGATGCAGCGAAAGTGAGCATAGGTTCCAACGTTTTCATCGGTCCTAATTGCTCTATCTACACCGCAGGTCACCCTCTAGAGGTCGAAAGCCGCAATGCTGGCCTAGAATATGCCTACCCTATCACCATCGAGGATAATGTATGGATAGGTGGTGGAGTAACCATACTCCCAGGGGTCACTATCGGAGGAGGGACAACCATAGGTGCAGGTAGCATCGTCACCAAGGATATTCCCTCGGGAGTTGTTGCAGCGGGTAATCCGTGTAGAGTTATACGAAAGATATAACTCACTCAAACTCTATAAAATTCTTAAATTGCGAGCCACGCCAATAGCCTCTATTGAGCTGTGGACTCGCAATTTTTCGAATATATTTTGTCGATGTCGATTGACAGTATTAATGCTAAGGGCTAGTGTGTGGGCTATGGTCTTGCTCATGTGGCCTTGCTCGATGAGTCGTAGAATCTCTATTTCTCGCTGCGAGAGTATCAAGGGACTGTCAAGGTGAGGAGTGTACAAGCGACCCGAGCTACAATCCTGAATCACACCGCTAAAAGGCTTTGGCTCAATCCCAAGTGCCGAAAAATTATACAAACACAACACCAGCCACAACGCACCGCTTTCTTGCGAACACAAATAAAGCGTACGATGCAGCGCAGGGATATACCTCCCCTGGGCATTCTTCATTCGCAAGTAGGAGTGGGTCATAAAACTATGCCTTTGGGAGATGTCCATTTTCTCTATCATCCTAAAAAAATACAATTCTTGGATATTACGTTGCGCCAGATCGTCGGGATGGATGCGCTCATAGATTTCCTCTTCCCAAATTGAGTTAATCTGATGATCGCCCTGCGGTGACAACCCTAGTGTATGAGCAAAATCGCCATAGAATATATGACTTTGATTCTCAGAGAGGTCACTCAAAACAGCAATACAATTCTCAGTCTGAGAATACCCCTTAGCCACTCCCTTGAAATGTTCGAGAGTGGCGGATTGAGGGTTTTCAACAAAATCTTGCCCCAAGAGTTCAGATTCTAGCTCTTGGAAGTGATGGTTATTATTGACCATTGTGTATGCTTGGAATAGTTATTACCTTTGCAAAGGTATAAAAATCAATGGTTATTTAAAACGACATACTCAACTAATTTACACAATGAAAAAACCAAAAATCTTAATTGCCGCCATCGGCACACTACTTCTAACAACATCAAACACCCTGGGACAGAGTCTTGAGAAAATGAACTGGTTTAACGAGCCAGAAAGTTGGGAAATTGTGAACCCACAAAAATTCACAATGCAAGTACCAGCCAAAACCGACTATTGGCGCATCTCACACTATGGTTTTACAGTAGATGACGCACCGTTCTACTATGGTACCTATGGCGGTGAGTTCGAGGCGAAAGTTAAAGTATCGGGCGACTACATCGAGCAATACGATCAAGCAGGTATTATGGTGCGCATTGACCACGAGAACTACATCAAGGCAGGAATTGAATTTGTTAATGGCAAATATAACATTAGCACAGTTGTCACTCACAAAACTAGCGATTGGAGCGTAATTGAGCTCAATGAACCTGTTGATTTCATCTGGATAAAAGCAGTTCGCCGCATAGATGCTGTCGAAATCTTTTACTCTTTCGACGACAAAACCTACACCATGATGCGCAATGCGTGGATGCAGGACAACATTCCTATGATGGTGGGAGTGATGGCTGCCTCGCCCGATGGCGAGGGTTTTAAGGCGACATTTGAGCATTTCTCGGTTAAACACCTACCCGACCAACGCCGCCTAGAGTGGGCTGAATCGCTCAAGCAATAATACCTAATATAGATACTTCTCAATAATGGGCATCATCACGGCAGTGGCGATGCCCATTAATGCCATTGCAAGGCCGCTAATTGCCCCTTGGAGTGCACCGAGTTCAATGGCACGTGCAGTTCCTATGCCATGCGAGGCAGCCCCCAAAGCAAAGCCTTGAGCAACAGAATTGCTCACTCCAAACCGACGCAGCAACCACGGTCCAAACAAACTACCAAACAGTCCCACACAAAACACCACAACCGAAGTAATGGCCACCACCCCACCCAGAGGTTCAGATACTGCCACTGCAATAGGCACAGTCACAGATTTAGGGGCAATAGAGGTGAGAATAACTCGATCAGCACCGAATGCCATAGCAATATAGACAACAGAGAGTATCCCCACCACTGAGGCAACCACAGTTGAAACCAACAGCGGCAGGATGTATCGTTTGATATTATGTAATTGTTCATACATCAAATAACCCAACGACACCACCGACATTCCCAACATAAGATCCAACACCTCAGTGGCCTCTCGATACTTCGTATAGCTCACTCCCGAATACCTCAGCATAACTATCACCGCAACAAAAGTCAGCAGAACGGGATGAAGATAAGCTGCCCGAGTACGTTGGTACAGCCCCAGAGCTAGAGTATAGATAGCGATAGTTGCAAAGAGCCACGTGAGTTCCCACGAAAGAATAGTCTGTATCATCTGCCTCGATTGATTAATTGAAACAATCTGCCACCCACCACCAACACTATACAAGTGCTTAGGATAGCAGCTACAGCTATTGCCCAAATGTTACTTAGCAACACCTCCCACGAGACCAATAACCCCACTCCGTAGGGCACAAAAAACAACGCCATAGAGCCCAGTAGGAATTTTGCCACAGGCGCCACCTTATCGGCTCTCACAAGTCTAAAACACAGAGCCAAAAACAGCAGAACCATACCTATGATATTTCCCGAGACGTAGCCATCGCACCATTGGCTCAGTACATTGCCAACAAGCCAAAAAAGCAGTATAAAAAAGATTCCTGTCATAATACGGGCAAAGATACACAAAAAAAACTGCAATCCCCACTTTAAGGAGATTGCAGTTTTTCATATCACACTCAAGTAAAACCCTAGCGTAGATATCTCATGTACCAGTTACTGCGCTTGCGGTGTCCTTCGTTGTTTTTCGATTTAGTCTCATGGAATCTCACCTTAAGACCCGCGGTCACCATCCCCGTATAGCCGTAGCCAGCCTCTAGGAAGAATGCCACACGTCTACCCATTTCAACTCCCACTGGCGAGGCCTGATATGCTAAGGCAAATTTATGGTTAATTTCAGTATCATTATTTTGGTGGCGGTTTACAAGCGTCCATCCTACTGCTGCACGCGAATACACGTGTAGCCAATCATTATAGAGCCAAGACACTTTAATTCCTGGCATCATCGAGAACCATGTCTCGCGATAACTTGGAGAAATATAACCCATTGGTAGGTCTTCGAGTTCGCCTTGATTTTTGGTTAGAATAAAAGGAACCGAAACCTCTAGCCAAGGTGTTGCAGTTATATTGAGTGCCAAAGACCACGTACCATCAGTGCTGGTAGTACGAGAGCTAAATATATTTTGTGCGTTCAACTGCGTGTGCAATATTTTGCTGGGGTACCACGAAGTTGTGGATACTGCGCCCAGCCCGTAACTCATCGAGAGTGATACTCGCGCAAAACGACCATCATCGGGATAGCTGTACTGTTTTTTTTGAACCTGATGGATCACGTTTAGACCACTTGCATCATACACATCCACGGGCACTTCGCGTCTTGG
>CAYJLY010000026.1:0-25478 GCA_964371385.1 uncultured Rikenellaceae bacterium | reverse complement strand
CTAAAGAGAGTGGTTAAACATTTCCCCATAAACTACTTCTACCATAGAGCCAATACTCTCAATAGCTATAACCTCCCGCAATTAAAATCCCTGCGCATTGAGGATGCTAAACCCTCGAAAGTGCCGCCCAAAGAAGGAGAATTTATTATCGAAGAGAAAGAGCTTTTCTTGGAAAAAGAGATAATTGTAGACAACGAGAATGAAGAACTCTTCTCGGTTAGCGCGCCTCCAGCTTCGGGTTATATGAATGCGTGGATAGATCGTAGCATGGAGCACGACTTTAAATATAAGGGCGTGTGGGGTCGTCCGCCTTTCCGTTGGACACCCGTAACAGATCAGCGATTCTATGGCGATGCTATTCTCTCTGCAATGACTATTCGCAGCGGCGACGGCTCGCAGAATGTGCAGTGGAAGATACCCATCCCCGAGGCGGGGCGCTATGCTTTCTATTGTACAGCTTCCTACCCACGCGAGATGCGTTGGAGACGAGGGAGAGGACGCAAGCTAAAACCAACCTATGAATTTACGATCAACACAGGTGAGCGTGAAGAAATAACCGAAGTGGACCTAAGCACGCTCAATCGCAACGATTGGATTTCCACGTGGGTGTGGATTAATGACTATCAAGTGAATTCAGACACAGTGACAATAACGCTCTCGAATCGTTCGGACCTATGGACTATTACGGCGGACGCAGTAAAAGCAGTAAGGATGGATTAGTGGGAGCCTCATGGGTGAGAATTTAGTTTCAAAATGGACTTAATTCTCCACATACTTAACTCTGCAAAATTTTGTAAAGAAATGAAAATATAAATAAAAAATGAAAAAACTTCTAACTCTACTATCCCTTTTTGGGGCGCTTGCCACTTCGCAGGCGCTCGCCCAAAGGGTGCTCACCATGGAGGATGCCATCGAGTTGAGCCTCACGGGTAGCCCCGAGCTTCAGCAGTCGGCTCTGAATTTGGAACGCTACCAAAAACTGCTCAACGCACAAAGAGCATCACTCAAATCGCAATTTGCTTTGAATGTTTCGCCCCTTTCGTATCGCCAATCGCGTGATTTCGATAGTCGCCTTTCGCAGTGGTACACCAACGAGAGTTTCGAGAGTTCGGGTACTTTTTCTATATCTCAACCCATCGTGTGGACGGGAGCTACGCTATCGCTCAACAACCAGTTCGGGTGGCAGAATAATACTTCTAATCTTGCAGGGGGAATAACTAGCACCGATAGGGCTTTCTCAAACTCACTGTATTTGAGCCTCAATCAACCACTTTTCACCTACAATCGTATGAAAGTGGAGCTTGAGACCATAGAGATGGACTACGAAAATGCGCTGTTGTCGTACGCCCTCACTCGTTTGTCATTGGAGCAGAACCTCACTCAGCAGTTCTATAATGTATATTTGGCGCAAAACAGTCTTGGCATAGCCAAGGAGGAACTAGTGAATGCCCAGCAGAACTATGAGGTTATCCAAGAGAAAGTGAACTTGGATTTGGTGCCTCGTTCTGAGCTTTTTCAGGCTGAGTTGAACCTCTCTACAGCTCAATCGGATGTCGAGAATAGTGTGGTGAGCCTTGAGTCGGCAAAAGATGAATTGAAAATAATCCTAGGACTTGGCTTTGGCGAGCAGATCGAAGTTAGCGCTCAGATAGAGGAGGGTACAGTTATAGTTGATCCCGAAATGGCAGTCGATAATGCCCTTGCAACCCGTCTGGAGCTTCGCCAACGTGAGATAGTAAATAAACTCTCGGAGTATGACCTGATTCGCATCAAGGATGATGGCAAATTCCAAGGGGATTTGGGACTTTCTATCGGTTTGATGGGCGATAACCCAAGTGTGACCAATATCTACGACAACCCGACCACCAACCCTAGCGTACAGCTTAGTTTTTCGGTGCCC
Source organism: uncultured Rikenellaceae bacterium (assembly GCA_964371385.1). Lineage (GTDB taxonomy): Bacteria > Bacteroidota > Bacteroidia > Bacteroidales > Rikenellaceae > Mucinivorans. Next base: position 23,578 of record CAYJLY010000026.1, on the reverse strand, counting down.
ATATTCGACTGGGGTGCTCGTCGCGACCGCATCCGCGCTCAGCAAATCAAGATGCAGATGGAAAAGATAGACACCGAGCAGGAATTGGTGGACATAGAAATGAGCATACGTCGCACTTGTCGTAACCTACACAACCAAATGATGCAAATATCGATGGCAAAACGCTCAGTCGATAATGCTCAGCAGACCTACGATCTGAATGTCGAGAAGTACCGCGCAGGCGAGATTAGTGGTCTGGAGATGAGCCAGTTTCAGTCGCAGCTTTCGAGCCAGAAAAGCACTCTTGCGCAAAGGCTCGTAAACTATAAAGTCGAGCTGCTGAATCTAAAAGTCCTTTCGCTCTATGACTTCGAGAAGGGTGAACCCATCTCTCCTATGCTCATGTACGATGTGGAGCAGTTAGACCAATACACAGACCCAAATTATAAGAAAAACAAGAAGAAAAAATAGAACAATATGAAAACAATCTCTACTTTAATAACTGCCTCAGTTTTAACTCTCGCTCTGCAATCTTGTGGCAGCAGTCCGCAGAATGGATCCCGTCAAAACATAGCTATCCCCGTGTCGGTGAGCGAGGTGCAAAGTTCTAATATCGAAAAATTTAGTTCCACCACCGGCAATGTTGTCCCAACCAAACAGGCAGTAATCACCAGCCAAATAGCAGGGGAGTACACTCCTGCGAAAAACCCTTCGACCTCGAGTCTGTATCGTGTGGGCGATCGTGTGCGCAAAGGTGATGTAGTGGTAAGGCTAATTGACCCTGAATATAAGAACAATACAGCAGTCGAGACCAAACGCATTAGTGCCGAGATAGCCAAGGAACAGCTCGAAAAACTGATAACACTAGAGAAAAAAGGAGGTGCAACAAAAACAGAGATACGCAATGCCGAACTATCGCTTGCCAATGCTCAAACTGACTATGAGAACGGAAAGATAGCGCTTGAGAAAATGTCTATCACCTCGCCCATCTCGGGCACTGTGGTCGATTTTCCGCATCACACAGCAGGGGTGAGAGTCGAGGCTGGTACAGAGATTATGAGCGTGATGGACTATTCGAAAATGCTCCTAAGTGTGGCACTCTCGGAAAGCACCATAGGCAATGTGAAAAAAGGACAAACAGTCTACATTACCCACTATTCTTTCCCTGGGGACACTATCCTTGCAACTATTGGCGATCTATCGCCCATGATAGACACCGAAACCCGCACCTATCAGGGGAGCGTGGTGATAGATAATGCATCAGCGAAATTAAAACCAGGTATGTTTGTCAAGGCGGATATTGTTGTGGAGAAGGCAGATAGCGTAGTGGTGTTGCCACGCGAAATTATTCGTTCGATCAGAGGACGTGATGTTGTCTTTGTGGCAGATGGAGGTGTGGCACAGATGCGCGATGTGGTTTTGGGCATAGAGAACGAGGAGATGGTTCAAATTCTCTCGGGTGTGAAAGTAGGCGAACGCCTTATCGACAAAGGCTATGAAACCCTTAGGGATAATAGCCGTATTCGAGTGACGAACTAATCTCAAGAACCTTATTCTCCCCCCCCCTCTCCTAAATCAAGGTTCAATTATATACTTAGTTCTTGTCTAGTGTTAGATAAGTTCTAGGCTCAAGCATATTCATATGAAAAAATTAGTAAAATTTGCGGTAGACTATCCTGTGTCAATCACCATGATGATATTGGCGATACTGCTGCTTGGTAAAATATCCTACGACCGCCTAGGGGTTGATTTGCTTCCTACGATAGAGTCCTCGAAGCTTTATGTGGAGCTAGAGACAGTGGAGAATCCCCCCGTTGAGGTTGAGAGTAAATTTGTCGAAGACATAGAAGCGGTGGCAATCCGCACAAACAACGCTCAGAGTATTACCTCTGTTATTCGCGAGAGTGGTGCGCTTATCACTGTTGAGTATCAATGGGGTAGCGATATGGGCGAGGCGTTTATGGATCTTCAGCGTGCAGTGGCAGCCTTTTCGCAGAATCTCGAGATCAACCAAATCAGTGTTACCCAGCGAGATCCTTCAGCCGACCCTATTATGCTACTTGCGCTTTCGAACCCCGAAATGAGCGCTGTGGAGCTCACTCGCATAGCCGAGAACTATATTCGTCCCACGCTTTTGAGCGTTCAGGGTATAGCCGATGTAGAGTTTGAGGGCGAACGTGCCCACGAGGTGATAGTTCAGACTGATCCCTATAAGCTAGAGGCGTATTCGCTGAGCGTGGCAAACATTGCCCAGAGTATTCAAGATAATAACTATCGTACCTCGGGTGGACGCATCCAAGAGAAGGGGCTACGCTATATAGTTAGTGGGGAGAACACCCTACGAAGCATAGAGCAGTTCAATTCCATTATTGTGGGCTATCGCGATAGAGCGGTGGGTACCCTCAGCGAGAATCAAACCAATAGTCAGAGTGAGCAAACGAATGATAATCTAAAAGGCGCAATTTATCTTTCGCAAGTTGCCGAAGTTTTTGTGGCACCCGAAGAACTCCAAAGCGAGGTTCGCCATGGGGGCGATTTGGGCCTGGGGATAGAGATCTTCAAGGAGCGTGATTTTAACACCCTTAAAGCCACCCAAGAGATACTCGCCAAACTTCCCTCGCTTCGCACCGCTCTCTCGGGCTATGAACTGGAGGTGGTGAATAATCAAGGCGAATTTATCGAAGGCTCAATTGGGGCGGTACAAGAGAGTGCACTTCTGGGTATGGCTCTGGCTGTGTTGGTGCTCTTTGTGTTCTTGCGCCGTGTGGGCACAACCATCATTGTGTCGCTTGCTATCCCTATTTCGATAGTGGCAACTTTCAATATGTTCTATTTCGGGGGCTTGACCCTCAATATAATGACCCTAGGGGGATTGGCACTGGGAGCCGGTATGTTGGTGGATAATGCCATTGTGGTGATAGAGAGTATTTTTCGCAAGACCCAAGAAGGCCTTTCGGTGAGAGATGCCATTATTGAAGGTACCTCCGAGGTAGGCGGTGCGATTATCGCCTCGACTCTTACCACTATTGTAGTTTTTCTACCCATTGTTTACCTTCAGGGGGAGGTAGGCTCGCTGTTTAAGGATCAGGCGTGGAGTGTTACCTTTGCGCTGCTCTCTTCACTTTTTGTGGCTATACTTGCCATTCCGGTGATGTACAAAAAATTCCTCGGTGGCAAAAAACATGAAACCAAAGCCGCGCCTCAAGCTGAGAAATCTATAGAGATCCGAGGCTATGGTCGTTGGCTACGAGGTGTGCTTCGCCGCAGATTTGCAGTGATTTTAGTGGCTGCAACTTTTGTCGGGGGAGTGTTTATGATGGCAACAAATCTAGGCAGTGAGTTTATGCCCAGTACTAATTCGGGGGCAATGAAAATCGATCTGCAACTCTCGCAAGGTAGCTCCATTGAGACTACCTCTTCGAGCGTGAGAGCCCTTGAGGATATCATCATGCAACTAAGTGCCGATAGCACCACCACTGTGTATTCTCAGGTGGGTGTGGCTGGTGCAGATGGAGGTACTACCCCTTTGGCTAACCAAGCAACCATCATGGTGCATTTGGGCGAGAATACTCAGATTGATACTAAAAACCTCCAGGACCAACTCCAAGAATACCTCTTGAGTTCGGGCGATATTGAGGCGACCTTTAGCGATGCACAAGGAAGCATCAACTCGCTATTGGAGCAGAGCGCAGGAGATATCGTGGTAGATATCTCGGGCGATGACCTATTACAATTGCAAGCTCTCAGTGATCAACTAGTGGGCGAATTGGAGACTTTGGAAAATATAGCTAGTTTGAGCTTTAGCCAAAAGAGCAATGATAGCGAAATCGTGATTTCGATTGATCGTGTGGCAGCGAGCCTCTACGGGGTGAGCATGCAGGAGATAATCGAACAAGTGCGCAACTTGCTTCAAGGCACCCAAGCGGGCGAAATGACCCTCTCGGGCGAGATTAACAGCATACGTGTTGCGCTACCCAAGGTGCCCACTTCACAACTGCGCGCAACACCCATAACCATAGGCGAGCGCAATGTGCTACTGGGTGAGTTGGCACAGATTAAAAGCGTTCCTGCCTCTAGTGAGATTCTTCGCCGTGGTCAGAATCGAACTATGGAAATCGCAATTACCTCTACCGAAGATACACCCTTGAGTGAACTATCAGACCAAGTGCGAGCGGTGATCACCTCGGTGGAGATTCCTCAAGACTATCGAGTGAGCATCGAAGGCTCGGAGCTCAAACGCGAAGAGTCAATGAACGGGATGTTGTTTGCCCTTGCGCTTTCTATTATTTTGGTCTATATGGTGATGGCCTCGCAGTTCGAATCGCTGCTTCATCCCTTTACTATTTTGCTGACTATTCCTTTGGCGGTGGCGGGTGCGCTGTTGCTGTTTATCCTTACGGGCAAGAGCCTGAATATTATGGCGGCCATTGGTATTGTGATGCTGGTGGGTATAGCGGTAAATAGCTCTATACTGTTGGTAGATAGAATTGGACAGCTTCTAGGCGAGGGTTTGAGCCTTGTGGATGCAATTGTGGGAGCTGCCCAGCAGAGGATACGTCCTATATTGATGACCAGCGCAACCACCATACTAGCACTGCTGCCTATGGCTTTGTCTATGGGAGAAAACTCAGACTTTCAGAGCTCAATGGCAATAGCCGTAATCGGAGGATTGGTGGCATCTACCGCCTTGTCGCTCATTGTTATCCCATGTGTGTACCATATCCTTGAGTCGATGAAGCGAGCAATTGTGGGACAGAAAAAATAAGAATTTACCTATGAAGTTTCTCATAAATAGAAAAGTGACCATCTCGATGATATTCATCGCCCTCTCGTTTTTGGGCTGGATATCCTATGGTCGTTTGAGTGTGGAGCTGCTGCCCACCACCGAGTTACCCGTTATTTCGGTGAATGTGTCGGCGCAGTCATTCTATGATCCGCGCTATATCGAATCTGACGTTGTAATCCCACTAGAGGGCGTTGTAGCTAAGAATTCAGGTATAGAAAAAATCACCTCACTGGCCTGGTCTCGTGGAGCGAGGGTGATAGTTGAGTTTAAACCTGGGGTCGATATGCAGGCAACCTCCATTAAGTTTACCGAGGAGGTCAATCAAGCCTCGCGTGATCTACCCGATGGTTTTAATGTAAATGTCATTCGTGCTAATTCCTCTCGCAGCTATTCAAACCAGTTTATGACCCTTAGTGTCAAGGGCGAGGGTACTGTGGACGAGATACGTGCCATCGTCGAGGAGGATCTGCTCTCGAGGCTTGAGAATGTGGACGGAATTGTGGGGGTGAATCTCTATGGGGGGCGTGAACGTTCGGTGGAAGTTGAACTTAATGATGCGTTGACTCAGTCTTTGGGTATTACTCCCTCGTCGGTGGTGCAGAGCATTTCGTCGGCTGCCGCAGAGCGTAATTTTGCGGGCTATAGCTCGGGACGTGGAGGACAGGATTTGGGCGTGTTTATAGAGGGGGGATATAACGATGTAGAACTCATTGGCGATATAGTGGTGTCCGAGGGCCCTGTGTTTTTGAAAGACGTTGCCACGGTGCGCTCCGAACTCTTGGAACCGACTTCCATATCGCGTGTTGATGGCAAAAGAGCAATTACCCTTGGGCTCAACAATGAGAGTGGTGCCAACCTGATAGAGGTTGCCGAGGCGGTCGAAAAAGAAATTGCCCTACTCAACGCTCAGTTTGCCCATCAAAGTATCTCCATTGAGGTTGCTAGCAGTAATGCTGAGCAAATTGAAGAGAACATAGACCAAATTGCCAATCTAGGTGTGACGGGAGCTGTGCTTGCCATACTGATACTGTGGTTCTTCTTGCATAATATCTCTATGGCGATGGCGATCTCGCTGGCTATTCCCATTTCGGTGTTTTCGGCGTTCAATTTGTTCTATGCTTTTGATATATCGCTCAACTCGTTTACCTTGATTGGTATAGCCTTGGCAGTGGGTATGCTACTGGATAATAGTATCATTGTGCTGGAGAATATTTACAGGCTCTATGGCGCAGGTCGTAGCGCAAAGGATGCTGTTATCGAGGGTACCTCGCAGGTGTGGCGTTCGATAATAGCCTCGACCCTAACCACTATTACTGTATTTCTGCCATTTATTTTCACCGACAATATCGTGGTACAACTGCTGGGAAAAAACCTCGGAGTGGCTATCATTTCAACTCTAGCATTTTCGCTTTGTGTGGCTCTGTTGTTTATCCCCATGGTGACCTACTTGATTCTGCGTAGTGGGAAATCCAAAGGAGCAGTGTTTGCAAAGCGAGCCTCGACCAACGAGCGCATTATTCAGATCTATACTATTTTCCTGAAGAATGTGATACGTCGCCCTGCGGTGGTGATTACCACTATGATGTTTGTGCTGTTGGTGACTTTCATGTGGGCTTTCTCGGGTGGCGACCAAGGGAATCGCAGTGTGGGGAGTGACCAAATCAGTATCTATGCCGAGATGGACGAGAGTAGCACCATTGCCGCCAATGACGATAGAGTTGCCATAATAGAGGGGCGAGTGGATTCGCTGCCCGAGAAGGAGCAAATTCGCTCTATGGTCAACCAAGAGAGCGCCACGGTGACTATCACCCTGCGCGATGGTTTTGACGATAGAGGAGGGCGCAAAATAGGTGACATTATAGATGATGTGTGGGGAAGACTGGGGCAAGTTGAGGGTGTGGTAAATATGAACGTGACCTCGGGGGTTAGTTCCTCGGGTGGAAGTTCAGGGATGGACTTTATGGGGCAAATGCTCGGACAAATGGGCATCGGTGAGCAGACCAGTAGCCTAAAACTCGTCGGCACGGACTACGAGGAGATGATACGAGTGGCAGAGGACTTGGAGGATAGGATAGAGGAGTTGGATTTTGTGGCAAATGCCAATGCTTCGGTGCGTCGTGGTCAGCGTGAGGTGGATATAGTGCTAGACCCTGTGACCTCCTCTGCCCTTGGTATAGGGCGTGGGCAACTATCTAGTGGGCTTGCCTCTATCAATGACGAACTATCCAGCGGAACGCAAATCAAAATCGATGATGATTACATAGATATTGTTGTGTCCAAGGAGCGCAAGGACAGCTTGCGTACAGATTTTAGGGATCTTAAAGACCTCAATGAGCTGCGTGCACTCACGGTTCAAAATGCCGATGGAGCCTTGTATCGCTTGGGTGATATATCAACCATTCGTCAACGATTTGGGCGAGGAAATATCCAACGCATAGACCGCTCGCGCGAGATAACTATCAACTATCGCTATCTGCAAAGCGATCTTACGGAAGATATCTTGGCAGGCTATCAAGCCGAGATTGATGCCCTAGTGGCGGAGTATCCTCTGCCAACGGGTATGGCGGTAGAGGTAGTTGAACCAGAGGACTCATTGGAGGATTTCACGTTCTTGATTATCGCTGCATTGATCTTAATCTATATGATTATGGCAATAGTTTTCGAGTCGGTATCGTTGCCATTTGTGCTGATGTTTGCCATCCCACTTGCGGCCATAGGTTCATTTGTGGCGCTAATACTCTCGGGTAATAGCTTGCTGAATATCAACACGATGACGGGCTTTTTGATATTGCTCGGTGTGGTGGTTAATGGAGGTATTATCCTGATTGACTACACTAACTATCTGCGTCGCAAGGGCTATTCACGCAACCGTGCGCTTATTATGAGTGGTGCTTCGCGCTTGAAACCCATCATGATTACCACCGTAACAACGATAGTGGCTCTGCTGCCATTGGCGCTTGGCGACACGGAGTATGCTGGAGCAATAGGCGCTCCATTTGCTATCACGGTGATTGGAGGACTAGCGTTTAGCTCGGTGTTGACCCTGATTTTGATTCCAACGCTCTATATGTCGATGGAGAGTATACTTCAGTGGTATAGAGAATTACCTCGATGGATGTATGTGGTGCACTCTGGTGCGATGGGGGTAGTGGTGTTCTATGTGATGACCACCGTGAGTGGAGTATTCGCACAAGGAGTCTATGTGATGTTTGCGGTGGCTCTGATTCCAGGGATTACCTACCTTATCCGTAGCTCGATACGTATTGCCAATAGCCGTATTATCGAACCTGGGGAGCCCATCACCATCGAGGTGCGCAACCTTGTGAAAATTTATGACCGCCCCAGCAAAATCAAACGCGAGTGGATGGGGGCTAAAGGATTGCGTCGCCGTTTGGGTCTTGATACCGATTGCCAAAAGCTGTCAGATTTGAAAGATCTTCTGTGGAAAGCTGTGATAATGGTGGTGCTTTATGTGGGTGGTTTGATGTATTTTGAGAATAAACTCTGGATAACACTGTGTTTTGTATTGTGGGCATCGTTGAGTATGGGTATGTGGCGTAAGGTGTTCAAATATCGCTCGTTCAAAAATGGAGGCAAGCCCTCTAAGTTCTTGCGTATAATAAATCGTACCTTGCCCGTGATTGTGGCTGTGGTGGCTTTGGTGAGTTTTGCTTCAAGCAGTGGCAGTGCGGGAGTGACGGTGTTGTATGTCTTTATGATGCTGTTCTTTTATTTGTTGTATCGTCTGGCTCGTAAGGCCGAGAAACGCAACATTACGGTGGAGCGTATCAATGGACGTTTCTCAACGATTCGTCGCACGTTCTATTCGATGGCTCTCGCCATGCCTTTTATTGGCAAGCGCACAACGCCTTTTATGGCGCTCAAGGGAGTGTCGTTTACTATCCAAAACGGCATGTTCGGACTTTTGGGTTCAAATGGTGCTGGTAAGTCAACTTTTATGCGTATCCTAACGGGTATCCTTACACAAAGTTATGGTACTATTTGGATCAACGGCAAAGACACCAGGGAGTATCGCGAAGAGTTGCAGAGCTTGATAGGCTTCCTGCCCCAAGAGTTCGGAACCTATGAGGATATGAGCGCGTGGAAATTCCTCGATTATCAAGCCCTTCTGAAGGGCCTCACCACCACAGAGTTGCGTCACGAACGTCTGGAATATGTGCTTAAAGCGGTGCATATGTGGGAGCGTAAGGATGCTAAGATTAGCTCTTTCTCGGGGGGGATGAAACAACGAATTGGTATTGCACTGATACTATTGAACCTACCTCGCATCTTGGTGGTCGATGAACCCACCGCTGGTCTTGACCCGCGTGAGCGTATACGATTTAGAAATCTACTTGTGGAGTTGGCACAGGAGCGTATAGTGATTTTCTCGACCCACATCATAGAGGACATCGCATCCTCGTGTAATCAAGTGGTGGTTATCAACCGAGGTGAGCTGCGCTACTTTGGCGACCCTGCCCAAATGATGAGCTACGCGCAGGGTAAGGTGTGGAGTTTCACCTGCTCGGAGGCTGAGTTCGAGGCCTTGGATCACACTCGTGTGGCAAACCACATGCGCGACACTGGAGGTCGTATCCGCATCCGATATATCTCGGTGGATCAGCCTTCGCAGGATGCTGTGCGCGAGATTGAATCGCTGGAGGATGCTTATTTGTGCTTGTTGAAAAAATTGTAAAAAAAGAGAATGAAAGAAAAAATAAAAACATTCACCCTGCTTGCACGCTACAACCTGAAAATTATCTTCGGGGGTAAATTCGTGTGGTTTTTGTTGGTTGCTGCGCTGTTTTTCGTGTACCTGCTTTTCCAGCAGGCCTACGATGGGGTAGCACCTTCCGAGAGTATAGTCTATCGTCAGTTGTTGTTCCCTGCGCTGCTACTAGTTTTTTACCCTACGGTCTATGGCATTAGCAACGACCATGAGGCAAAGATACTCGAGATACTGTTTTCTATCCCCAACTACATGTACAAGGTGTGGCTGTTGAGGTTGTTTTTTGTGATGATCGAGACTTTCTTGATACTGTTGCTACTGAGCGTACTGGCTGATGTGTTGTTTTGTCCTATCTATATCTTTGAGATGACAACCCACTTGATAGCTCCTGTGACTTTCTTCGCTGCGCTTGCATTTTTGCTCTCGACCATCGTTAAGGGAGGTAACGGGACGGCTGTGTTGTTTATTTTTTTGATTGTCGTTCTCATGATAATAGGACAAATTTTCGATACCACCATGTGGAACGTGTTTATCGATCCCTACCTAGAGCGCGATTCTATCCACCCTGCCGTGTGGGAGACCACTATGGTCAATAGTCGATTGTTTTTGTATGTGTCGAGTTTCGCTTTTGTGTTAATATCACTAATGAACCTACAGAGCAGAGAGAGGATGCTCTAAATGCTAGAATAACCATGAATAAATTACTCCTTACCAGTCTTACTCTTGTGCCTATGGCAGTGAGCGCCAAGACTAAAAAACCTAACGTTGTATATATCCTTGCCGATGATTTGGGTATAGGTGATTTGGGCTGCTATGGACAGACGATTATTCGCACACCTAATATCGATCGCCTTGCAAAGAAGGGAATGCTATTTGAGAACCATTACTCGGGATCTACGGTTTCTGCACCCTCGCGCTCGTCGTTGATGACGGGGCTGCACACGGGGCATACCCCAATTCGTGGCAATAAGGAAATTAAACCAGAGGGGCAGAAGCCCCTGCCCGAGAGCCTCTTTACGATAGCTCGCTTGTTTAAAAGATATGGCTATACTACGGGAGCTTTCGGCAAATGGGGTTTGGGTTTCCCTGGCTCTACGGGCGATGCCAATAATCAAGGTTTTGATGAGTTCTATGGCTACAATTGCCAACGTTTGGCGCATAAATACTACCCAACTCACCTGTGGGATAATCAAACAAAGGTGATATTGGAGGGTAACGAGAACTTCGGCAATAAGATCTATGCCCCCGATTTGATTCAAGAAAAAACCCTAGAGTTTATTCGTGAAAATAAGAACCGCCCATTTTTTGCTTATGTGCCTATTGTTCAACCTCATGCCGAACTGTTAGCGCCCGAGGATGAGGTGTTTGCCTACTATCGTGGAATAATCAAAGAAGATAGCCCCTACAAGGGCAGTGACTGGGGATATTGTTCTCAGGACTACCCGCGCGCCACTTTTGCCGCTATGGTCGAGAGAGTCGATCGCTATGTGGGAGAGATAGTCGATGAGCTTGAGAGACAGGGCTTGTTGGATAAAACAATGATCATTTTTACATCCGACAATGGAGCCCACCGTGAGGGGGGCGCAGACCCCGATTTCTTTGATAGCAACGGACCCTATCGTGGCTATAAACGCGATTTGAGCGATGGCGGAGTGCATGTACCTATGATAGTGCGTTGGGACGGCGAGGTGAAAAAAGGTAGCCGCACCGATCATGTGTCTGCATTTTGGGATGTTTTGCCAACCTTTGCAGATATTTTCTCTATGCTCAAAAATTACAAAACTGATGGCATCTCTTTTATGCCTACGCTCCGTGGCAAGCGGGGTCAAAAACAACACAAATTCCTGTATTGGGAGGCAACCGAAGGCGCAGGGGCGATGGCAGTGAGAATGGGCGACTATAAAGCGATCTCTGTGGGTTTGAATAAAGACAGGAATGCTCCAATTGAGCTGTATAATGTCGCTGAGGATATTTCCGAGACTGTGAATGTTGCCAATAATCACCCCGAGCTAGTGGAGCGAGCACGCAGAATAATGCTCCAAGAGCACACTCCAAGTGAGGATTTTCCTTTTGCGTGGGAGAAGTAGTGTGGACTTATTTTTTATTTAAAGTTAGAGTTTCTTAAAAAATATTAATTAAAAATTATATCTTTGTCTCCTAGTTAAGTACTATCTAAAAGACAAGAAATGTTCAGAAAACTTTTTCACAAACCTCAATATAACTTTAAACGCCACCTTGTTGCAGGCTCTCTGCACCCCATTGAGGTGGCTATGCGTGAGCTGCGTCTTACTAATGGCGAGAAGATCCTGCTCTATGACACTGCGGGTATCTATCTTGATTCGACCTACCAGAGTAATACTGCGGCGGGTATCCCCACTCTGCGAGATAGTTGGGGGACTTTATCAGAGGAGTTTCACACTCAAATGTGGTACGCCAAGCGAGGGGTGATTACTCCCGAGATGGAATATGTAGCCATACGCGAGAGTTGCGGATCGGGTGAGATTACGCCCATTGACGTTTGTCGTGCAGTGGCGCAGGGCAAGGCTATTATTCCCTCTAATCGCAAGCACCCCGAGGCCGAACCAATGATTATTGGACGAGATTTCAAAGTGAAAATCAATGCAAATATAGGTAATTCGGCTCTGGGCTCGTCAATTGATGAGGAGGTCGAAAAAGCTCTTTGGGCTGTGCGTTGGGGCGCTGACACAGTGATGGATTTGTCCACGGGCGAGAATATCCATGCCACACGCGAGGCTATTCTTCGTAATTCACCCGTACCCATTGGAACCGTGCCCATGTATCAGGCACTGGAAAAAGTCAGCGGAGTGGTTGAAGATCTAAATTGGGAGGCCTTCCGTGAGACGCTATACGAGCAGTGTGAACAAGGGGTCGATTATTTTACTATCCATGCAGGACTGCTTAAATCTCATGTTACGCACGCCCTCAAGAGGGTGACGGGCATAGTCTCGCGCGGAGGATCTATCATGGCAAAGTGGATGGAACACCACGGATGTGAGAGTTTTCTGTATGATAATTTTGATGAAATTTGTCAGATTTGCGCCCAGTATGATGTTGCTCTATCGCTTGGCGATGGACTGCGCCCTGGTTCGACTGCAGATGCCAATGACACAGCGCAGTTTGCCGAGCTCGAAACCCTAGGAGAACTTACCAAACGTGCGTGGGAATATGATGTACAGGTGATTATCGAGGGTCCAGGGCACGTCCCCATGGATAAGATCCGTGAGAATATGGAGCTGCAAGACAAAATGTGCCACGGAGCACCCTTCTATACTCTAGGTCCATTGGTGTGTGATATAGGTGCTGGCTATGACCACATAACCGCTGCAATTGGTGGCACGATGATTGGGTGGTTGGGTACAGCGATGTTGTGTTATGTGACAACCAAAGAGCACCTCGCATTGCCCGATAGAGACGATGTGCGCGAGGGCGTGGTGACCTTCAAAATCGCTGCCCATGCAGCCGATGTTGCCAAGGGTAATAAGCAGGCAATCGCACGCGATTTGGCTATGAGCCGCGCTCGTTTTGATTTCCGTTGGCACGACCAGTTTAACCTCTCGCTCGATGCTGATAGAGCTCGTGAGATGCACCACAAAATGGTGGGCGAGGATGCCGACCATTGCGCTATGTGTGGCCCCAATTTTTGTGCTATGCGAATAACCAAGTCGATTAAATAATCGAATTTCAAGGAGTACTCAAACTCCCATTTTATAAACCCCCAAAAAACAAACAACTATGAAAAACATTTGGCAAATTCTAACTCTCCTGCTAGCTGTTGCGCTAGTGGCAATGACCGTTAAAACAACATTCATGAAACCCGAAGAAACTCCAGCTCCACAAGTGGAAGCAGTAGATCCAAGTGAGGTGATCTATAACAACATTATGACACGCTCTAGCGTGCGCTCTTACACCGACCAAGAGGTTGATAAGGCGACCATAGAGAAACTCCTAAAAGCGGGTATGGCAGCTCCAACCGCTGGTAACAAACAGCCATGGGAGTTGATGGTTATCAACGACAGAGCTATTCTTGATGCGTTTCCTCCAATTATTTCGGGCGCTCACATGGCAGCAAAAGCAAAACTTGCCATCGTGGTTTTGGGTACTCCATCCAAAGCTCTTATTCCCGATTACTGGGTGCAAGACTGCTCGGCTGTGACCGAAAATATCCTTTTGGCAGCCCATGGTTTTGGTCTAGGAGCTGTGTGGTGTGGTGCCTATCCTGAGAATGGTTCAGGGCGAGTTGAGAAAATGAGCGAACTACTATCTCTTCCCGAAGGAACCCTTGCGCTGAGTGTTATTGTGATTGGCTATCCTGATGGTGAGTCTACACCTAAAGATAAGTGGGACCCAGCCAAGGTTCATTATAATAAATACTAGTGTAAAGAGCTGAAAAATAAATGAGCGAAAGAATAACATATATACTGAATCTGTTGTGCGTGTTTGCCATGCTCGCCATAGTGGCTATAGGTCGTGATGGGCGTGTGGTGGGCTATGATATCAAGGATCTGGCCACAGAAAGCCAACAGGAAAAAATCTCGCCCGAGACTACCCTTAGCGATGGAACACGAGTGATAAACTCTAGCCCAATAGCTAGTGATATTATCGGATTTGGAGGACGCACACCAGTGGAAATATTCGTTAAGGATGGTGTAATTGTCAAGGTAGAGGCTCTGCCCAATAGCGAGTCGCCAACCTATATGGAGGACATCCTGCGTAGCGGAATGATGAAAAGCTGGGACGGAATGACCCCGAGCGAGGCTGTCGCTGCTGATATAGACGCAGTCTCAGGCTCGACTTTTACCGCCGACGCAATCGAGGCTAACGTTAAGCGTGCCGCAGAATATGTAGCAGGGGCGCAAGCGAACACCTCGAGTGGATTTGCTATGCCATCAGCAAAAGAGCTAGCAGGCTTAGTGGTGGTACTACTTGGAGCTATTTTTGCGCTGATGAAAGTTAAAAATAAAGCATTAGTAATGTTGCAGATGGCGCTGAATGTGGGTGTTGTGGGTCTGTGGTGTGGTAGTTTTTTGTCACTCTCGATTTTTACCTCGTGGGTTGCCAATGGAGTTAACCTCACCGTGGGGATAGTCGCTATTGCTATGCTTGTGGCAACGCTTGTTCTGCCACTTTTTGGACGCAAAGGGAGCTATTGCCACATGATGTGTCCTATGGGTGCGGCTCAGGGCTTGCTTGCGCAGGTACCTTTCACCAAGATTAAGATTCCTCAAAAGACAGCAAAATTTCTTGGAAACCTGCGTTACTATATCCTCGCGGCACTACTGCTTGTGATGTGGCTGGGTATGGGATTTGAGTTGATGAGCTATGAGGTGTTCTCTATTTTTATTTTTGGAGCTGCATCAAATGTGGTTTTGGCTATGGGGGGCGTGTTTTTGATACTCTCACTATTTATCCATAAACCCTACTGCCGATTTGTGTGTCCAACTGGTGCGCTTATCACGGTGTCACAATTAACTAAAAGTTAACACTAGATTTGTAAATTAGTATAAAAGGTGTATCTTTGTGCTTGTGTTTGCGACCCCATTTTTTAGGGGGTGCAGGCACAAGCTTTTTTTTGGAAATAATAAAAATAGATAAACACGAATTAAAACAATGAAAAAAATTCTTACTCTAACCATTCTTGGCTCAATGCTTACCCTTGCGAGCTGTAGTTCAAATTCACCTAAAGCGCAAGAGGCAACTAACGACAATATCAAGGTGTCGGATCTTAAAACCTCGACCAATATTGCTTATATTCGCATGGATTCAATCACTGCTAGCTATGGTTTGTTTATGGATTTGAGTGATGAGTTTAATAAAAAAACAGCTACCGCCCAAAAGCAATACGAGTCGAAAGGTCGTAGCCTAGAGCGCAAAATGGCAGACTTCCAAGAGAAGGCTCAAAAAGGTCTAGTGACTCGCTATGAAGGTCAAAAACTAGAAGAAGAACTCCGCAAAGAGCAAACCGCTCTAATGCAGTACGAGCAAACAATGGCAGCGGAACTAAGTGAGGCGCAAGCTGTTTTGTCAAATAAAGTTTCAACTGCGATTCTTGACTATCTTACAGAGTATAACGCTGATAAAAAATACGACCTAATTCTTCAAACCATAGGAGGAAGTCCAGTGATTTTGGGAAATCCATCACTAGATATCACCTCTGAGGTACTCGCTGAGCTTAATCGCCGTTACGAAGACTCTCTAGCGGTTCAAAAGAAATAAGTTTAGACAACGAGAGATAATTATATTACGTGCAGAGTGACCACCCCCTAGTTTATCAATCAAGAACATGTACGACTATATCTCAGGCAAAATAGATACGCTCACGCCCACCTCCGCAACTGTGGATGTGATGGGTGTGGGTTATTTTATTAATATCTCGCTGCAGACACATAAAGAACTGGAGGCTAAAGAGCAGACCAAACTCTATGTCCACATGTATGCGCTCCAAGGCGAAGCACCAGTTTTGTATGGATTTGCCACGGTGACCGAAAGAGAACTCTTTAGGCTGCTGATATCGGTCTCGGGCATAGGAGCCAACACCGCAAGGGTTATGCTCTCGAGTTACTCGCCCGCAGAGCTAATCAATATGATAGCCACTGGCAATGTAAACGCCATCCAAAAAACCAAAGGCATAGGCACCAAAACTGCCGAAAGGGTCGTGTTGGAGCTTAAAGGCAAGGTTGTGAACCTGCTTTCGCTGGAGCAAATCTCTGCTATTGAGCTGGGTGATGATTCATCATTGGCAAATAGTGTGCCTCAAAGCGAAAATCTTGCGGAGGCTATCTCAGCACTATTGGTACTTGGTTTCAACAAAAGCGCAACAGAGAAAGTTGCCAAGAAAATCTACCAAAAAGACCCCAGTATCTCACCAGAGAATCTTATTCGTGAGGCTCTCTCTCAGCTATAATTCTATCTCTTGAGTAAACATTTACTTCCCCCATTCCGTAAAAACAAAATAACACTCTTTTTTTAAATGGATCCTTTATATCTTGTAATTATTGTTATTCTGATGGCACTTGCCGTTTCAGATCTAATTGTTGGCGTCTCGAACGATGCCGTAAACTTCTTGAACTCAGCAATCGGTTCTAAGGCCGCACCACGCTGGGCTATCTTGATGATAGCATCGGTGGGTATTTTGATTGGTTCGATTTTCTCCACAGGAATGATGGAGGTGGCACGAAGTGGAATATTCTTCCCCGGGCAGTTCTCCTTCCATGATGTGATGTTACTGTTTTTGGCGGTGATGATAACCGACGTAATCCTGCTGGATATGTTCAACACCTTGGGGCTACCCACCTCGACCACTGTGTCGTTGGTGTTTGAGCTTTTGGGAGCAGCGGTTGCTGTATCTCTCTACACCACATGGGGTACTAGTGAGTCGCTTGCCGAATATATCAATGCCTCTAAAGCGCTGGGGATAATCTCGGGGATACTACTCTCGGTGGTCATAGCCTTTACTACGGGGATAATTGTGATGTTCTTCTCGAGGGTGGTGTTTACCTTCAATTTTAAACGTAACCTAAAGTACATAGGCGCACTGTGGTGTGGTGTGGCTCTAACAGCGATCTCGTACTTCGCGATTTTCAAAGGCCTAAAAGACACCAACCTGTTGAGTGCTGATATAAAAGATTTTATATCCAATAACACAGTGATGTTGGTTGTGGCGAGCTTTGGTTTTTGGACTCTACTTGTGGCGTTCTTTCAGTACGTCTTTAGGATTAATATTCTTAAATTCACAGTGCTTATGGGAACGCTATCTTTAGCACTTGCGTTTGCAGGCAACGACCTTGTGAATTTTATCGGGGTGTCAATGGCGGGCTTTAGTTCTTACGAAATTGCCCAAGATCATATAGCTTCAGGTGGGGCCTTGGAATCTTTGAAGATGACTGCTCTGGCTGGCGATGTGGCTGTGCCAACGCTCTATTTGGTGGGCGCGGGTGTGATTATGACCATCACTCTGTGGTTCTCTAAGAAAGCACGCACGGTGACCGAAACCGAGATAAATCTAGCTCGTGATGGAGGTGGTGACGAAAGATTTGGTTCTTCTGTACTCTCGCGCGCTTTGGTGCGTGGGGCGTTCCGTTTCAATGAGCACTATATGCGCTGGACCCCAAAACCAGTACAACGTTTTATTTCTCGTCGCTTTGAGCCTTGTGTAGAGGTACAAAAAGACAAGGCGCCTTTCGACTTGATTCGTGCAACAGTGAACCTTGCAGCAGCCTCTATCCTGATCTCAATCGCAACCTCTTATAAACTACCTCTTTCGACCACCTATGTGACTTTTATGGTTGCAATGGGTACATCGCTCGCGGACAGGGCTTGGGGGCGTGAGAGCGCTGTTTATCGTATCACGGGCGTTATTACGGTAGTGGGTGGATGGTTTATGACTGCTTTTGTGGCGTTCACAGTAGCGGCAATCATCGCTCTGCTTTTGATGCAGTTTCAAACCGTTGCGGTCTACGCACTAGCAGCTCTGTGTGTATTCCTTTTGATCCAAAGCAAATTGTTGTATAAGCGTCGCGAGGCACGAAAAAAAGCACAAGCTATGGAGCGTGAAGAAAAAAAGCAAGGAGATAGCGCAATGATATGCAAAACCAACCAAGAAATGCTAGAGGGACTTGATAAGGTTAGAACTACCTACACCAATGCTCTGGATGCTCTTATGGCTAACAATCGTCGAGGTCTGAAAGATATGCTTAAGGTGGGTAAGGAAATTAAAACCCTTGCTAAGGACAAAAACCATCAATTGGTGGATGTGTTGCGTACTTTTGTTGATACCGACAAACAAAAGGGACATTATTATATTCAGCTCCTTAGTCATTTTGATGAAATTTCCAATGCTCTACAACATATAATCCAGCCATGTTTCGATCATATCGACAACCTTCATACTTGCTTTGGAGGTGAGCAGCGTTCGGATATTGAATATCTATCTGAGGCAGTAGATAAGTTCCTTGAGGTACAGATTGCCAAGTTTAATTCTACGGAGCCTTTTGATTTGCAAGCACTACTAGCCGAGCGTGATGAGTTCTTTGTATTGGTTAATAAGGTACTCAATAATCAAGTACACCGAGTTGCCGAACAAGACTTGTCGTCTCGTGGTACGATGCTTTATTTGACTATTATCAACGAAACTAAGACTATGATAATCCATTCAACCAGTATGGTCAAAGCGCATGGTCTAATGAATGCTAAGTAGTATTTAACACCAGTAACTATTCAATAGAAACGTCGGTCGCCCAAGAGAGATTTTCTCCTAGGCGACCGACGTTTTTTGTGTGTAGTATTATTGCTGAGATTTTATATTATGGTGCCAGAGGCGAACGATTGTTTGCAGAGGCACAGTGAGAGTTAATACAGAGAGGTGGGCGCAACGTCCCCCCCCGAAGGGCGACCGTCTTGAAGCCAGTCAATTTCCCCTTACAGTGCACTCGATAGCAATAGAGGTTAGAACCCTAGGATTACATCATCCTCTGAGCGCATAATAAGCTGCGGACGGCCTTGATGATAGGTGAGTATGCCTCGCAGGCGAATGTGGCCTTGAGGGAGGGGTGTATTGGCGAATAGTGCCCACGAGGAAGTGTACACCCCTATGCTTTTACCTGCGGTGTTGACAAAACGTTGGGTGCCTGCGAAAGTCTCATCGTAGTGCTCATCAAACTCACCCTCTAGTTCAATTAATTGTCCTGCCAGTGAAGGGGTGATATCCTCAATGTTTATCTTGCGCGGCTGCTCATGGTGTATTTGCTCGCCTCTTTGGATAAGCCTAGAGTTTAGAGCCACAGAACCTGATTCCACTACTGTGTAGCGCGCCACCGCATTAAGTTCTCCCTGAAAACCAATATGCAGCAGAGAGTCCATCATAGCACATGCAGCTCCCTTTACCCTCACATTGAGCTGAGAGCCCAAAGGATGGCTCACCCACAGGTCATACATCCCAACTAGAACCACTGCCGAGGATTCATTGTTTTGGATATAAATTTTCTTGTAGATATTATCCGTTGAATCCGACGAAATTACAAAACCACTAATAATCAGATCCTCGTTGATCGTTCCATCGCCTGCGTAGGATTTAAGCTCCTCAATAGTGCTATTGGCTACCCACTCTTTTTGCGTTGGAGTTTCAATACGCTCGAAGCTATCGAATCGACAGCTAACCATGACCAAAGTTATAAGGGGAAAGAAAATATGTTTCATAGCGATTTAGAATATATAGGAGATAGAGACGAAACCGTTGATCCCCAGGGCGTAGTATAGGTTGTTGGCACGCGGCTCAAAACGCCAATCCACCCTTGTTAGGCGCGAAGATTGGTAGGAGATAGTTTGTATGTTCTGGCTGTTCGTAAGGTTATTCACCCCAGCGTAGAGGTTTAGTCGTGAGCCGCTCCTGAGAGTGAATGTGCGTCCACCGAAAATATCGAGTGTGACCCCCGAGGGAAGTTTATCTTGATGGGTGAAAGCCCTTGGATCGTAGGCCTCGGCTATCGTCTCACTCATGTAGCGAGCTGGCGAGAGCACCTCGCGGGTACCATAATAGCCGTTGAGTGAGAGCGAGACATTCCAACCATAGGGCTCGTAGGCAAGCGATAGCGAGCCAACGCTCGAGGGTAAGGGTGAGCAATATAAATCACTATATTCGAGAGTGGTGTTGGCAAGGAGCGAGCCGTCGGTGTTGTAGTAAAGCGTGGCACTGGGGTTGCTGGTGTAGCGGTTGTCTGAGATAGCGAGCGCTCCTTTGAGCCACAATTCATCATAGAGCCTCACCTGTGAACCTAGTTCAAAACCCAAATAGCGACGATCAATGCCCCTTATGACCATATTCGAATAGCGAGAGTAGTAGTCACTATAAAAATGTGTGACATCCACCCCACCGCGCATTGAACTATAGTAGAGCGAGGAATTAACCCTTAGGTTGTTGTCTTTGTAATTGAAGTTAAGCTCCAATGCTCCGAGGCTCTCGTTGGTGGGATTTTCGATAATGGCATTGCGATAGGTGGCATCCAAGAATAGATTTTCGGGTGAGGGTGCACTGCTTTCAAGCATGGCTGTCAGTGCGACACTCAATCGAGCTCCAAGGCGATATTCCACCCCCGTTTTGATGCTTCCTTCCCATGATTGCGCAACGGGCGAATTGCCTAGTGATTGCACTCCTGCGAACATCTGTTTTTCCCAGTGGCCCGTGCGTTGCACAGCTGAGTGCACCCCCGAGAGAGCCAACGAAAAATATAGATTCTCACTCGCACGGTAGCGCCCCCAACCCCACAGCGAACCTTCGCTGTGAGAGAGCGAGTAATTATATCCAAATATATCGCCTTGACTAACCGCTCTATTGGGCTCAGCCATATTGTTTTGGGTCATTTGAGCGTAATCATCGTCCGACTCGACGAAATAGTCAATATCTATCCAGTGGTCGGCTCCAAGGAGATCCTTGATGCGTTTGTAGCTCTTTTGGGTGGTGTGATAAAACTCAATCCCTGCGCCATAGACTAGCTTTCCATTGAGCGATGCACCTTGCAGTGTGCTCTGTGCTCCCATTTGAAAGACATCGTTTATGCGCTCCTCGATAATGTAGTGTGCCGAAGGGGAGAGTGAGTTATATTGAGATAAAGCATTAAAATCTACCTGCGATACACTTTGATCCTCAGCCCAAAGCTCCTGTAGCTGTTGCTGTGCACTGATGCTGCTTTGGTAGGAAGGCAGATAGCGATAGTAGTTGGGATTTGGGTTAGGAGCCGAGCGCCAATTGAAATTCGAGTAAGAGTTTGTGCCGTAGCTTACCATTGCCGAAGTAAACAGGTGCAGGCGTGGTGACACACTAAGATTATGGCTCACAAAGGCTATTGGCTGCGAGCTACTTGAGATGCGCACAGCTCTTTTCTGGTCGTTATGCCACCCCCAATTCGGGTTGTACTGGTTTGTGCCGGTGAGGGTGTAGGTCTCTTGGGTCGAAGGCGAGGCATTGGCTCTTTGAGTGGGGGAGTAGAGTAGGGTTATGGCTAGGTTTTGCCTTGCACTAAAGTGTTTTTGGATATTTAACATGCCCCCTGCACTATTGGCAAATACACCTTGAGTTGTAAGTGATTCGCCACCTCTGTAAGATATTTCACCATTCACAGCCCATCCGTTTTTTAGTTGGGGGTTTTGATAACTCACAGTACCCTTGTGGGTATAGGTGCGATTCGATAGCGAATAACTCCCCCTGAGGCGCTCCTCTCGTGCTGGGGAGAGGTAGTAGGCGGAGGTTCCCGCCAGCGAGCCTATACCTGTGCCTTGGAGGTCAAACTGAAGTCCGCCAGTGCGCACTTGCTCCCCGAGTTGATAGCTCACCGCAGAGAGTGCTGCCCAGCGTGGTCGATCGCTCCAAAAATCATCGATCTTCAGTCCAAAATACCTTTGCTGCGTGTAGCGAGCGTCATAACCCCGCGGGCGATAGCGCAAAAACGAAAGCGAGAAAGTCGAAAACCTCTCGAAATACCCATCCGAATTTTCCATCTCGGGTGTAAAAACCATTAGCGAGGATTCGCTCTCGAGCAGTTCCCGAATATGAGTATTGGTGCTATCAGCGATCTGGGCATCCACCCTCCAAGGGAACGCCACCAGTAGCATTAGAGCCAGTAATACTCGTTTCATAGGCTAGGGATTTTCATGGTTAAATTTCATATAATTACTTATGGTCAATCAGTATAGGAATTTTTTATCATCGCTGTATTTAGTTTCGCAAAGTCATACTTAGCGATAACTGATCTTAGGATCTTTGATCCCACTGTCCTTTAGAAATTATAGCGAAATAGTAGCGTGGTGCGTAGTCCGTGGGTGGATGGGGTATCTAAAAAACGTTTGCTAGCGTAGCTCAGCTCGCCCCCTATCCTCAGGCGTGGGATTAATTCGGTGAGGTAGTTGATATTTGCACTAAATAGGCTGTTGGTTTGGTTATCACGTATGCCAGAGCCGCTGTCGTAGTTGTAGAAGTCCATGATGTTTAGGAAAGATGCCACAATGTTAGACTGCGATTTCTCGCTCCAGCGATAAGTGTAACCCAAGATTGCTCCCCATTCCCACAGAGGCCTCACATCCAATTTAGAGCCCAAGGGGGTGTAGGCGCTGAGAATGTTTTGATCCGACGTGCCCGAGATATAATCGCTAATGCCCACACCTCCAATAGCCTGAAGATAGATAGAGCTCTTGGAGAAGTTCATTTGGTGGGAACTAGCAAAACCGAAGTTAAAACCTGAATATTCATTGAAGTATTCTTGGTTTTCAGCATTGGGTTTCATGTAGAGGTAGCGCGCTATGGTAACTAGCTGGCCTATGTATTTGCCACTGGGGGCTTTGTACACAAACTTTGTGTTCAAATCGGGACGATGTTCAGAATATTCAAAAGCCTCTTTTGCCTGTTCAGAGTAGGAGAGCGTAGGGAATTCCAGCGAAATAAATACATCCCAGCGCTTCCCTATGTTGAAATCATAGCTAATCATAGGCAGGCGGTAACCACTCAAGGCTACAGGGTCGGTGTCTATCACCCACGGCACCCCCAGCATATCGGTAGTGATACTTCGGTCTTGACCCACAAGAAAACCCCCAAGGCGTATGTAGGCCTTGCGTAGGCGCATGTAATTGGAGGTGTTGTCGAAATCGGTCTCAAAGTTAGCCTCTATTATTCCAAGCTCAGTATTGCCCAGTAGTTCGAATTTTAGTAGCGATCCACCCGCTGAAAGGTTTGCCTGATCGGGAAGCGACGGGTCAAACACACTAGGGAGAGCGTTTGCATTGAGCGAAGAATTTTTAAGTCCCGTGAAATCATAGTAGCCTTTGGCTTGGACATAGCCCCCGATACCAAAGAGAAACTTCTCGCTGCGATCGGTCATATAGAACTGAGGGGTGCGAGCATCGCGGAAAATATTGCTTTGCACCGATTCGATTAGTCGGCGATTTTTTGCAGAAAGCGAATCTTTTTTGAGTATTTGTACTTGAGATAGCGCAGGTGAGCTACACAAAAACAACAGCAGCAGAGTTGTTAGAGTTTGTTTCATGTATCAACGATGTGTATTGGTTCGAGAGTAAAACAACAG
>CAYJLY010000025.1:0-27041 GCA_964371385.1 uncultured Rikenellaceae bacterium | reverse complement strand
AAAACGAGATTCTCGGCGACATCACGGGCGAAATAACCACCTATATGGTGAGTGCCTATCAATCAGGGACAATATAGGGACAAGAGGGGCTCCAAAAAGGGCTAAAAACGGCTAATATTGCCAAATATGGGGAAACGAAAAAAGCACCCTAAGTGGGTGCTTATTAGCAGTTTGTAGTAATGTAACTACTTTATTATCAGATGGCTATTTGCCAATGCAGAAATTTGAGAAGATATTGCCAAGGACTTCGTCGGTGGTGTATTCGCCGGTGATTTCGCCGAGGTGGTCGAGAGCGGAGGTGAGAGAGTAGGAGAGTAGGTCGCCTGTTGCATTGCGCGCGAGCATCTCAAGGCTTTCTTGCACGCTTGCATTGACCTTCATCAGCAACTCGTAGTGGCGTTGATTGCTCACGATTATACCTGAGGTGAAATCAACACCCGAAATTCCACTACTAGCAATCAAACGTGTGTGAAGCTCCGAGATACCCTCGCCGGTATGGCATGAAATAGCTAGATCACAGCCTGCAACAGTTACTTTATCTGCCTTGCTATTTACGAGAATGAGAGTTTGATCTTGGTTTATCTCAAAGTGCTCAAAGTTATTATTATCAACAAGATGTAGAATTACCTTCGCTTTGGATATCATCTCTCGTGAGCGTTCAACTCCTATAGCCTCTATCTTATCGTCAGTGTGACGAATACCAGCTGTATCTATAAAACGAAATTCTATACCATCTATATGTACTCTGTCCTCAATGTAGTCGCGCGTTGTGCCTGCAATATCCGACACGATGGCACGCTCATCGCCTAGGAGTAGATTGAGTAGGGTAGATTTGCCAACATTTGGCGCTCCCACTATCGCAACGGGCACTCCATTGCGAATGACATTACCCGCCAAAAAGCTATCAGAGAGCAACTCACAACGCTTTCCCAATTCCTCTAATAAACGTCTGAGATCATCGCGCGAGGCAAACTCAACATCCTCGTCTCCGAAGTCAAGTTCCAATTCGAGCAAGGATTTTATATTTAGCAAACGTTCTCTAAGTGCCTGCAGTTCAGTACTATATCCACCACGCATTTGAGATAGGGCAATCTGTGTACTCAAGCGACTTTCGCTTGCAATCAAATCGCCTACAGCTTCGGCTTGCGAGAGGTTCATTTTTCCATTTAAGAATGCTCGTTGGGTAAACTCACCTGCAGTGGCGGAACGTGCGCCAGTGGCTATCAGAAGTCGTATAATCTCGGAAGTAACCCACTTTGAACCATGACATGAGATCTCAATCACATCCTCGCCAGTGTAAGAATTTGGCGCAGCAAACCACAGAGCAACCACCTCATCTATAAGTTTATCTTCTTTGTCTAAAAATGCAGAAAAATAGGCTTTTCGCGGCTCGGCAATTTTTGTTTTAAGGTAAGATTGAGCAAAGGTCAACGCCTCGCTACCACTCAGGCGTATAACGTTAATGGCTCCCCCGGTGGCGGTTGAAAGTGCAACTATTGTATCGTGATGTTTCATTGATGTGTTGCTTTGTTAGAATAGTTCAGCAATTATAGCCCAAAGTATATAACCACAGTACATTAGCTTAATTCCAGTGCCTACTAAAAATCCTAGAAATGCACCAAAGGCTGCGATTACAGATCTTTCGGTGCTGCTGTTTTGCGACATGCTCTGTCCGATAAACGCCCCTATCATCATTCCTAGTATCATTCCAATGGGGGTGAGGAACATTCCTGCTATCGAGCCAATAAGTGCTCCCCAAGAGGCTTGTTTTGATGCACCAGTGCTTTTGGTGATTAGCGAGGGAAGTACGTAATCGGCAGCAAATACTACCACACCTATACCAAAAAGCCACCACATGAAGTTGCTCGAAAAGCTTACAACACCGCTCCACTGCGCCATCCACAGCGATAGATATCCTAGCACAGGGCCTGGCAGCATGGGCACTATCGAGCCTATGATTGCAATAAAGCCGCAGAGAATTGAGCAAGAGTATAGAAAAATATCCATTTATTTACAGCTATTTAGAGGTTAGATCGAAGATTATCGAGGGCAGTTCCGTAAATTCGCTTTCCTTGTAACTATGAGGGCGCACAAACTTTAGGGGATGCAATTCAATTGTGGTGTCTGTTGCCTCTTGCGGGGTGTAAGAAGTGTGTTTGAAGGGCATAAGCGAAATATGCAATCGAGTAAGGTTGGCTAGCTGGAGACGAGGGAATTTGCAGATTAGCTCTTGACTGTCCTCACTTAGAACTCCTGCTTTAAGTGTAGTGATGTAATCGGCTTTCTCCCAGCGACCTATGCTATATGCAAGAGTATAGCTACTATCGTTTACAAGATATAAATTCAAGTCAGCCTCCTCTGGGCTGCGATCCGAAGTGGTGGGCTCAAAAGCGAGCGCAACGCTATAATCTGTTATGTGGTGAGGTGGCTCTATGGGCACTTCAATTTTAATGGGTGCTGCTTGGTCTTTAACCGTGGCTTTTTGCTGTGCGGCATAGTTGCGTTTGAGGGCGGCTATATCTATGGGGGTGTCGTCTTCAAATTCATCCTCTATGCTGATGCGGCCATAGCTGTTTGATTTTTTGCTTACAGCAGTGGTTTTATGATTAGTGCTTGAGGGGCCAATTCTACGACGTACCTCGTCTTCGGTTTGGTTGTCCACGGGTACTATATCCGACACCATCGCTGGTATCTGGAAGCCATCAACCTCGACTTGTGCTATGCCTTTTTCTATCGAACGAACAATACCTACGCCTGTGTCAGAGACAAATTTGACACGATCTCCTATCTTTATCATCTTATTATTGAGCTTTTTTGTGTACTTTTGTGCAAAATTACAAATATTTTTATGATTCACGCTATAAATATTTCGCAATTCAACTACGAATTGCCCACAGAGCGCATTGCAAAATACCCCCTTGAGCATAGAGATCAGTCTAAACTGTTGGTTTATAGAGATTCTCAAATTTCTCAAACTCACTTTAGTGAGCTCTTTGATTATCTCTCGAGTGATGATCTTTTGGTGTGTAACAATACCAAGGTCATACGCGCTAGGCTAATTTTCTTTAAAGAAACGGGCGCGCGCATAGAAATATTTTGCCTAGAACCCAGCGTTCCCTCAGCCTATGAGCATGCTTTTTCAGTGAAAGGGTCGTGTGTGTGGCATGCAATGGTGGGTAATGCCAAGAAGTTCAATCGCGATATTTCATTGGATTATGAAGGTGGCAGATTGACTGCTCGGCGAGGTGAGGGTGATTTGGTTGAGTTTCTGTGGAGTTCGGATCATAGCTTTGGCGAACTGCTTGAGATGCTTGGTCGGGTGCCTATTCCCCCGTATATGGATAGGGATTCAGACGATACCGACACCCACCGCTACCAAACTACCTATGCCAAGTTAGAGGGATCGGTGGCAGCTCCAACAGCTGGCTTGCATTTCACCCCCGAGATGCTTTCGAAGATGAGAAATAGGGCAGAAGTTACCCTACATGTGGGCGCTGGCACTTTCTTGCCTGTAAAAGTCGAGGATGCTCGCGATCACTCCATGCACGTGGAATTTATTGAGGTAACCCTTGGAGAGTTAGAGAAATTAGCCCCTAAACAAGGTGAGATTATAGCCGTGGGTACAACTTCGGTGCGAACCCTTGAGTCGCTAGCAGCGCTTGGACGCAGACTAGAGAGGGGAGAGGAAATAGCTACAGACAGAGCAGTGGGGCAGTGGGAGCCCTATGACGACTGCCCATCGGGCAGCGAATTAAATACTCTTTTGGAGTATATGCAACGAAGTGGGTTGGAGAAAATAGTTGCCTCGACCCAAATTATGATTACCCCCCAGTATAAGTTTCGTACCATCAAGGGTCTGATTACAAATTTCCACCAACCCCAAAGCACTCTTTTGCTGCTGATTTCGGCAATAGTGGGTGAGAGATGGAGGGAGATTTACCAATATGCTATGGACAATGATTTTCGTTTTTTGTCGTATGGTGATAGTAACCTTTTGATGTTATAAAATAATGGAAACCGCAAGATTTTTACCAACAACAGCCAAAGAAGTCGCTCGTTTGGGCTGGGATTATTTGGATGTTATCCTTTTTTCGGGCGATGCCTACATTGATCATCCCAGCTTTGGGGTGGCAGTTATTGGGCGTGTGCTCGAGGCGGCGGGTTACCGTGTGGCAATAGTTCCACAGCCTAATTGGCAAGACGATTTGAGAGATTTTCGAAAACTAGGGCGACCACGCTTGTTTTTTGGAGTGACTGCTGGGGCGATGGACTCGATGGTGAATCACTACACCCCAACCAAACGTCTGCGCTCGGATGATGCCTACACACCCTCGTCAAGGGCTGGAGCGCGACCCGATTACCCCACAATTGTTTACACCCGGATTCTCAAAGAAATTTATCCCGATGTGCCTGTGATATTGGGTGGCATAGAGGCTTCGTTGCGCCGTTTGACTCACTATGATTATTGGTCGGATGGCTTGCGAGCTTCGTTTTTGGTCGAAAGTGGGGCGGATGCAATCGTGTATGGTATGGGTGAAAAACCCATGGTTGCTCTGGCGAAAGCAATTGAGGATGGAGGTAACTGGCGAGCGACGGCTCAGGTGGTTCACTTGGCAGATTCTGCTCCCCAGGGTGCCATTGTGCTCAATAGTTATGAGAGTTGTGTGGAGGATAAACGAAAGTGGGGTGAGAATTTTGTGAAATTCGAGATAGAAAGTAATCGCTACGTGGCGGGTGTATTGGCAGAGCAGTGTGGAGATAAATTCGTAGTGGTCAATTCGCCATATCCCCCCTTGAGTCAAGGGGAACTGGATGCTGCATTTGACTTGCCTTATGCGCGCTTGCCTCACCCTCGCTACAAAGACAAGCCAATCTCTGCCTACCAAATGATTAAACATTCGGTGAATATTCACAGGGGATGTTTCGGCGGATGTAGTTTTTGTACTATATCAGCACATCAAGGTAAGTTTATTTCTTCCAGAAGTGAGAAATCCATAATAAATGAGATTAAACAAATCTCACAACTATCCGATTTCAAGGGTAATCTTTCGGATGTTGGCGGCCCTTCGGCTAATATGTGGAATATGGGTGGTGAGAACCTAGAGCAGTGCTATAAGTGCACACGCCCAAGTTGCATTTATCCAAAGATTTGTGCTAATCTTAATAACGACCACCACGGGCTATTGAAATTGTACGATGCTGTCGAAAAATTGCCTCAAATCAAGAGATTCTACATAGGAAGCGGCATCCGCTACGATATGTTTGATGGAACGGATGAATACTTGCACCGTGTGATTACTCGCCACACCTCGGGGCGATTTAAAGTTGCACCTGAGCACACGGAGGATAAAGTACTAAAACTTATGCGCAAACCATCCTTTAAGGGGTTTGAAGATTTAACTCAGAAAGTTCATAAGATTTGTACCCAAAATGCTCTTCCCTCACAGGTGGTGCCTTATTTTATATCTTCTCACCCTGGTTGCTCTATGGAGGACATGCGAGCGCTCTCGGGACGAATACGGGGCCTAGAAAAAAATGTACACATCGAGTCTGTACAGGATTTTACCCCAACGCCCATGACCCTCTCCTCTGCAATGTATTTCTTGGGTGAAAATCCCTACACGGGCGAGACTTTGTATATAGAGCGCACACGCGAGCGTAAAAACGCACAGAAAGATTATTTCTACTCGCGAAACACCTCTAAACCATACACTAATAAACCTAAATCTTATGGCGGAAAGCCACTTAAGAAAAAATTTTCAAAAGCTAAGTCAAACAAACGCAGATAGTTTTTGGTGGCTTATCCAAAAATCACTATCTTTGCGTGGTTTTAAAATTAAATAAACAAAGAAAGTGGATATTTTTGACAGAATTAAACAGCTAGGTGGCGGTCCAATCGGACAGTATATTTCGTATAGCCACGGCTATTTTTCATTCCCTAAGCTAGAGGGAACAATCGGCCCGAGAATGAAATTTCGCGGCAAAGAAATGCTCAACTGGAGCTTGAATAACTATCTTGGCTTGGCAGCTCACCCCGAGGTGATCGAAGCAGATACTAAAGGTGCAGCAGTGTATGGTATGGCATCTCCTATGGGTGCTCGTATGATGAGTGGTCAGACAAAATGGCACGAATTGCTCGAGGAGCGTTTGGCGAAATTTGTTCGTAAAGAAGATGCTTTCCTTTTGAACTTTGGTTATCAAGGTATGGTGTCGATTATCGATGCTTTGGTTGGTGCTCGTGATGTAATCGTATATGACTCAGAGTCTCACGCGTGTATTATTGATGGACTTATGATCCATAAGGGCAAGGGCGGTAAGCGCTTTGTGTTCCCTCACAACGATATTGCTAACTGCCGCAAGCAACTTGAGCGCGCTACCAAACTAGTTGAAAAAACTGGTGGTGGAATCTTGGTTATCACCGAGGGTGTTTTTGGTATGAAAGGCGACCTAGGTAAATTGGACGAGATTGTTGCTCTTAAGAAAGACTTTAATTTCCGCCTTTTGGTGGATGATGCTCACGGTTTTGGTACTATGGGTAAGACAGGTGCTGGTAGTATGGAGCACTTCGGACCAGAGGTAGAAGATGGCGTGGATGTACACTTCTCGACTTTCGCAAAATCTATGGCTGGCATCGGAGCATTTGTTGCGGGCGATAAATTCCTTATCGACTATTTCCGCTATAACCTACGCTCGCAGCTTTACGCAAAATCGCTACCCATGCCTATGACTATGGGTGCACTTAAGCGTTTGGAACTACTACAAAATCATCCTGAATACAAAGACCAACTGTGGACTATTGTGAACGCGCTTCAAAAAGGTCTAACAGAGCGTGGATTTGATATCGGATGTACTCTTTCGCCTGTAACTCCAGTTTATATGAAGGGCGGTGTGAACGAGGCGACAAACCTTGTGATGGACCTACGCGAGAACTATAACTTGTTCTGCTCGGTGGTTGTTTATCCAGTAATTCCTAAGGGCGAAATTATCCTACGATTGATCCCAACAGCTGTTCACACTCTTGAGGATGTTCAGTACACGCTAGACACCTTTAGCAATATTAAAGAAAAGCTAAGCTCGGGTGAATATCAAAAAGAAATGCCTTCTATGGCGCAATAAGACGCCAGTAGCGGTTAAATAAAAGTAAAGCGAGGCGAACATCAAGTGATGTTCGCCTCGCTTTTTTCTTTAGATAGAACTGTCAATTTTCTCAAGTGCAAAATTGTATGCACCTATGGCGATAGCGTTAGCTTTACCAATATCCGAGAGATATACACCCGAGAGTTTTTGGGCGTTGTATTCTATGTAGTCCTGCGACATGGGTATTTTAATACGACAGGGTTGTTCCTTTAGTAGTTCATCGAAATTATTTACCAAATCTACTACCTTTACCGTCATCCGAGTTAAACAGTGACCTTCAAAGGTCGAAGTCTTGCAACTCATTTCGTTAACAATCGAATCAATGATATACTTATGAGCAATAGAGAGTTGTCCGCCGATAACAACTATACCATCAATGAGGTTTGAGGCATGAGCAATAGCATCTCCAGCTACTTCACCAAGTTCTCTGAAGGCTTCGATTGCCGAGGCTTTATCACCTGTTTTTAGTCCTTCAGCTATCTCGTATATGTCTTGGTGTGTGTGAAGTCCATTATCGCCACTGAGCTCACGGTAAACCCTTTGCACGCCACGTATACTTACGCTATCCTCGACGATTTTGCACTGGTGACGTTTGTTGCGATTGCACCACAGATTACCCCCATCGGAGTTATCTCCTGTGACGAGCTGCTTGTTGACCACCACCCCAGCTCCAAAGCCAGTGCCTATGATCACTCCCACAAGATTGCGGTAACGCTTGCTTGAACCAGCAGCCTTAAGTCGGGCATTGATAGATGGGAGTGCGCCAGCGAGAGCTTCGCCATAGGCAAATAGGTCGCCATCGTTATTGATGAATACTGGTAGGTCAAACTCGCGCTCAAGGAAAGCCCCTAACGCAACGCCTCCACGAAAACATGGGTAGTTAGGCACATCGCCAATAATTCCGAGGGGGTAGTGGGCAGGCCCTGGAAATGCGAAACTAAGAGCCACGGCGGGCGAGGGCAGGTGGGCTTGAACCTCTTTAAATCCTTTGACAATGGTCATTAAACATTGCTCGAGGTTTTCGGGGTTAGTAGGATAAGAAATCGGCGCTACGATGGGCTGGTT
Organism: uncultured Rikenellaceae bacterium; assembly: GCA_964371385.1. Classification (GTDB taxonomy): domain Bacteria; phylum Bacteroidota; class Bacteroidia; order Bacteroidales; family Rikenellaceae; genus Mucinivorans. The sequence continues at coordinate 18,839 of CAYJLY010000025.1, read as the reverse complement.
GGCTTGGATTGCAGAGAATACAAACTTTGTGCGACCAGCATCGAGAGTCATAACTATACGTTGATCTGAGCTGTACATGAGGATAAAAAGGTGTTAAGGTTGGGTTAAATGATAGTGAGTAAAATCCTTTTTTGATTCTATGCGACTTTTGCAAATGTAAACATTATTTTTAATTATCTCTATATCCGAAAAAATATTGCTTACTTCTTGGCTTATTATTTACGATTATTTCCTACTCAAACTAGTGCGAGCCGCACTGGCGGCATGGGTTCGGAAAGACGCAGTTCGAGCCAAATGATTGCCGCTACGGCTCGTAGCGGGGATACAGAATCGTGTTCAGGATGTCGGCTGGGAGAGGAGCTGGGGTAGTTGGACTGAGTTAGGGTAGTGTGAGGATAATGAACATAAAAAACAGAGGGGTTTAAGCACAATGCTTAAACCCCTCTGTTATATAGTTTCTTCTAAAGAAGTGTGTTACTACATTGACTCTTCGCCATCCCAATCAGTAGCAGTAACAGTGAAGTGGATGTATTTAACAGTCACTGGTTCGTTAGGATCTACTGGAGAGATGCCAGTACCTTTGTCCGAAGTGATAGGCAGGTTGGTGTCACCTCCTTTGTTGTCATAGTAGGTGTCATCAAAATAGCTACCTGCGCCATCAGTTCCTAGAGCAGCTACGAACTTATAACCCTTTCCTGCTTCCCAGCTATCATATGTAATTGGGATGAAAACTTTGATGTATAGAGGAGTAGCTCCAGTTGGTAGCCCACTTGTAATAAAGCCATTAGGTCTTTTAGTAGCGTCTACTATGTAAGGGTGGTCTTCATAGTCAGCCATACCCAACTTGTCAATATCAGTCTTAGTTGTTCCATCATCTTTATACATACGATAGATAAGAGTGATATAAGCACCCGCTGAGATAGCTCCACGGTCAGAACCAGCTGTTGAAGTAGGCTGAGTAAGCGCCGTAGATTCAACCATTGAGTGGTCTGTTGAATAGTTTGCAAAGGTTGTACTCTTTGCAGGGTCTGCGCTTAGAGCTCCAATGAGTGACTGTGGAATAAGCATCATATTGCCATCAGCTCCCACTAGTTGCGTACCTGCACTTGCACCTGTGATAGTTGCAGCTGTTGCTGAAGTGGTAAGATAAGGTACGTCAAGCAAATTTGTGCTTGACCATGCACTCCAAGGGTCCCATCCTAGCTCAGTGGTAGTATTACTAACAGCATAATCGTAGTTACGATTGTTACGAACGTTGTGAAACTCTGCGCTAATTATCTCTACACCATATCCAGCATCGATAGAAGCACCGATATTTACCTTAGAGAGAATGTGCTTGAAGTTTAGAGCAATCTTTCCAGTTTCGGGTATCTCGTTAGCCTGTCCCCAAGCAGCCATTAGATCTTTTTGGTCAGCTGGAGCTCCAGAAATAACTATTTCTTTTGTAACATCCCCTGGTGCTGCTGTACCTGTCACCTCTATTGCTGCTGTTTGATTGGCAGCAAAGAAAGTCATAGGGTAAGTGGCAGCATCCTCAGCAGGCCATTTTGGTGCTTTTGCTTCTTGCGCACCAGTTTGGTCTGCCCAGACCCAGAAGCTTGTGTTCCATTTGTACTTAGAGGTCGCGCCATCGATAGTAACTCCTCCTTCTCCGTACCAACTGCTCGCATCTTTGGTGTGTCCATAGACTGTGAAACCACCAGTAAGGCCTTGAAGATAAGTAAGATCTAGCGCGGCAGCACGAGTAGTGTTGCTAGTAAATCCTATGCTCTCTGAAGTGTGATAATCAGTGGTCCCATTGATTTCGTTTACCACCTCTGAATTTTGGCAACCTGTCAAGGCTGCTGCGAGTGCTATTGCACTCAAAGTTAGCTTTTTCATAATTTAGATTAAATTTTGCTGTTTAGCTTATTTTGTTTTTTTATTGTTACTTTCTACATATATTTCTCATACGAAAATAGGTTTTCGATGTCGACTTTTAATCTTTGTTTATTATAAGTATAACAGTTTGTTTATCTATAAACTGACAGTATATCCGTTTATTGTTTTTATGCGGCAAAATTAATGCTTTTTTATTGAATAAACAAACTTTTATTCAAATATTTTACGATTATATCTATTGATTATTAATACTTTGGTCATAAAATATGAGTAGTGATAAATATTTTATGTCAATCAAAAATGATAACATATAGTTATGCTTGTAGTCCTTTTTGCTTTTTCGGCTAGTCAGGTCTGAGTGAGGTAAGTGGTGCAAAATCCGCCTTATCATATGCCGTAGGTTATATCTTGATACTTTTCCGGTTCTTCAGCAATTATAATCTCTTCTACGATCTCTCTGATACATATTATATATGTTCAAAAGAACACAGGGCATACTGCGATTCAATCAATCCAACTGAGCGACAATACACGTTAGGTGTTTTTGAATACTATTGTCGTTAGTATCTGTTTGGTAGACTTTAGTGTATGGGTATAACCTCATCATCTTCCCACTCTGTCACCTCGATGTCACCACTAGTGTAGGGCACCTCGAAGGTTGCAAGGTAAAGATCTATATCAATTTCCACAACAGCACTCGTCTGCTTAGTTATAACACCTTGTTTACCATCAACGATTTGTTCTGTTACATCAATAGGAAGAGTGACATATTCAAATTCATCTGTTGGACTAGTTGGCGCCCCTTCCACTGGAGTATCTCTGTACATTTTAAGTGGTAGCGAACGATCTCTTAGAGTCCCATCAATATACATAAAATCCAATTGCACGCCATACTGCTCGTATCCGCTAACGAGATTTCGTCCAAGGGTCAAGTAGTTTGCGTATGCAGACCCACTGTAATCCCTGTATGTGTTATCTCCTGCGGCAGGTTGCCATCCATCTGGGAGTTCTCTGCCCTGAGGGTCTACCCATTTTCCACGTTGTGAGAATGTGAAATACTGTAGAGTGTGCGCGCCTAAAGCTGGCTCGATGAAGCCAAGACCTGAGCGCATGTTTACTTTATTTGCAAAGCCAATCACACCCCCCTTTAGTCCATCCAACGCTACAGAACTAAGATTCTGGATGCGTAGCTCTACATCCACATCGTAGCATAGTTTACGCATATCCAAACCATTAGTGTCGCTAGGAAATTGGCGCGAAAGGGAGAGGTAATACTCCATCTCTTGTTCACTCAAACTGCCTTTGCCTAGGTCGGGACGGTAGTTTACCATACTGTCGGTGACGACAAAATTATCAATACTATATGTAGAAATGCGCATCGGCAGCGAGATATAGCGGTATAGATTTTCAGGCCAGTAATAACCACTTGACACTTGATCGCTAATGTGAACAAATGCAGCGAAATCATCGTAGCTATCTACATTCTCGAAGGCCAAGGTTTGCACTCCACCACTCTCTGTTCCCTCCCAACGAGCATCGTTGATCTGGTCGTTCATCACTATCACCGAATATTCGCCCTTTGGAACCTCTATGTAGCCCTCAGTAATCGAGTGTCCATCACCAATGTATCTCTCAAAAGGCGAACTACCATCCTTAGGGAAGAATCGAAAGGTCGTTTTAAGGATTTCAATCTCAGTGGACTGCTTACTCTTTCCAGTGTCGGTCACATCGAAACCAGATGTGTCCCAGTTAACTTTTACTGGAATCTGAGCTTCGACATACTCTCTCGGTCGCTCCAATATGGGTTGATACTTACACCCTCCCACCAACACTGCGGCGCTCATTAAAACTAATATCTTCTTCATCTAGCCGCCTCCTTTCTATGCGCCTTGCTCTTTGTAAACCACCTCGGGGTGTTGAGCATCCAAACTAATGAAACCCCAACCTTTGTTGGACCCAACCAATTATACTTCACTTTTTGATCAAAATAAGCCTCCCATTCTCCCTTTGTGCTATTCCACTCTGCGGTGTATTCTTTGTAGGAGAGGGTGGCGTAACCAAACCCTAGAGCGTACTCCAATCTTAGTGTTCCACTCTTATTAATAGTATGGGCAAAACCTCCTACAAGACCCCCTGAAATGATGTCTTTAGATTGTTTCCCTTTTTTGTTGCGTTCAAAGTCAAAAGATCCATAAGTGGCATGCACTCCCCCAAACCATCCTGTGAGTTGGTGTTCCTTGTTTGAGAACCACCTGCGTCCTTCGAGAGAAATATTGCGGATTTGACTACGATTACGTGTGCTCGTGGGCGTGCCATTGTCATTCACCCACCACATATTCATGAATTCGCCCATAACACTCCATTTTTGTCCTATAGGTATCTCGAATCCAATGTTTGCAAGTGTCCCTGCATCGTACAATAAGTTTGTTTTTAGTGCAAACCAAGGCTTCTTTGGTTCAACAACGATCTGAGTTTTTGGCTCTTCGATCAATGTTGTGTCGTAGGTGACAGTGCGCTCAGTTTTCTCGCTACGCTCACTAGTGATATTATAGTAGAGTGTTACTCCCACGCCATAGCGCAACTCACTCAAAACATGCTCCTTTAGGTAATTCCATGGCTTACGATCATCTAAGGTTTTTATTAACCACTCGCGAGCATCTGGATCACGATGACGTGTGTTCTCAATTATACGTATCAGCTCCTCTTGACTTGGGATATTCTGATCGTTTTTTACCATTTGTTCGAAAGTGTCCCAGTCTTCCGCAAGGGTGTTCATAGTCACTGTATTAGAGTCGATTACGGGGTAACGTTCGAGCATTAACTCGCGTATATTGATAGCTCTTCTATTGGCAAGAATTTCATTTCCCTTATAGGGGCCGTCAATTGATGAGGTTGCAAAAATTTGAACAGAATTTATTTCCGTAAATGCCAGTGTGTCTCTTAGAAGGGCATCCAGACGTGCAATTTCTGCTTGATTGTTCTTGAATGTGGGGTCGAAATGATAGGTGTTTAGTTCAAAAAAGAATCTTGCACTGCGTGTTCCCTCCGTGTGAACAGGGGTGAATGTAGTCGTATTTTTGAGTGTAACAGTGCTGTCCACCTTGATCTGTTGAGCAGAAGAGGTGTAAACGCAACAAAGCATGGCTGCAATCGGCAACCATAGCATTTTGTTTGCGTATTTAGCACATTGTTTATTACACCTAATTTTCATAAATAATCAGCATCCTGCTTTGGTAATTGTAATTACTACTAGCTCTTTGCGTGGATCACTTTTTGGGGGATGTGTTCCAATGGGTTGGTTCTAATTAAGGTTTTATTTCTTCTTAATCTTAATATTCTCAAAGGATATGCCTCTAGCGTATCACTGCAAAGATAACTATTTTAGTTGTATAAACAAAATTTATACTATGTTTATTTTGTTTTAACGTGTTTTTCGTAGTAATTTCTTTGATTTTCAAGAATCACGTTACAGATTTAAAAGTTGCATAAACTCCTCGATAGATATGATTTTTACATTCAATTTTTGTGCCTTCTCGAGCTTCGATGGCCCTATGCCTTCACCTGCAACCAAAAGGTCTGTGTTTTTGTTTACAGAGGATTGATTAGTGCCCGAGTGTGCCTCAATTAATTCTTTAATTGCATCCCTCGAAATATTTGAAAATGTTCCACTTATAACAATTTTTTTACCATCCAATGATGTGGATGCTTTTTCCTTGGCTACCTCTTCAAATTGCAGTTCTTTTGACTTTAGACGATCAAGAATTTCAATATTTGAGGGTGAATTAAAATAGGCAACTATGCTTCGAGCGATGATTTCTCCCACTTCCTCTATTGCAATTAAGTCATCTAGTTTTGCGCTCTCAAGTTTTTTTATTGAACCAACTGCATTAGCAATTTTTTTAGCTGTATTTTCTCCTACATGTCGGATTCCTAGAGCAAAAAGCACTTTGGCAAATGGAGCATTTTTTGACTTTTCTATGCCATCTATAATGTTGTTAGCGCTTTTTTGCGCCATCCTCTCCAGGGGTAATAGTTGTTCTATGGTCAAATCATACAAATCGGCGACATTAGAGATTAATCCATTTCGATAGAGCATCTCGATGGTCTCCTCGCCTAGTGCATCAATATACATTGCTTTTCGCCCAACAAAATGCACAATTCGTCCCACAATCTGTGGTGGGCAACCCTCCGCATTGGGACAGTAGTGTTTTGCCTGACCTTCGAGCTTCACCAGCGTAGTGTCACACTCGGGGCATGAGGTGATAAACTCGACGGGCACAGAGAACATGTCGCGTTTGTCGAGATTAACACGTGTCACTTTGGGGATAATCTCGCCCCCTTTTTCTATCCATACCCAATCGTCAACTCTCACATCCAGCAGCTCGATTTGTTCGGCATTGTGAAGTGAGGCTCGTTTTATTGTTGTTCCCGAGAGAAAGACGGGTTGCAGGTTTGCAACAGGTGTTACTCCTCCCGTGCGACCAACTTGATAGTCGATCGAGAGCAGGCGTGTGCAGACCGTTTCGGCCTTAAATTTATAAGCAACAGCCCATCGAGGTGACTTGGCGGTGGCTCCCATTGCTCTTTGCAGGTCAATGTTATCAACTTTTATCACAGCCCCGTCGGTGGCATAGTCCAACTGCTCTCGTTGTTTGTCCCAATGCTCAAGAAAGTCCAACATTTCTTCAATATTCTTACATAGCCTGCTCTCGCTGGAGGTGGGTAGCCCCCATTTTTTGAGTAATCCAAGAGTCTCGAAGTGAGATTTGCTGGGGAGTTCGTCTGCCTGGAGTCCATAGCATACAATAGACAAAGCTCTGTTGGCTACTTCTTTAGGATTTTGAAGTTTAAGTGTTCCCGAGGCAGCATTACGTGGGTTTGCAAAACTCTCTTCGCCCATCTCCGCTCGTGTTTGATTAAGTTTGTCGAAGGCTTTGTCGGTGAAGAAAATCTCACCACGAATTTCCATCAACGAAGGAAAATCACTGCCCTTTAGTCTCAGTGGTAGTGATTTAATTGTTCGCACATTCGCGGTGACATCATCGCCAAAAGCGCCATCTCCACGTGTTACAGCACGTGTGAGTTTGCCCTCCGTGTATGTGAGAGATATGGCAGTTCCGTCAAATTTTAGTTCGCCGCAATAGTTCACCTCGCCTTGAAATTCTTTCTTTACGCGTGCCATAAATGCCTCGACTTCCCCTCGAGAATAGGTGTTAGCAAGCGAAAGCATGGGCCAACGGTGAGAGACTCGGGTGAATCCCTCTGAGGTGTCTTCACCCACTCTCTGGGTAGGGGAGTGGGGGTCGAAAAATTCTGGATTTTCTTTTTCAAGAGTTTCGAGCTCTTTTAAGAGATGATCGAATTGTTGATCGCTTATTATGGGTGCGTTGTCGATGTAGTATCGGTGGTTATGCTCCTGAATTTCAGTTCGTAGGGCTTGAATTTGTGAGGCTATTTTTTCTTTCATTACTTTAGGTGCTTAAGCAAACCCCAAAGGTAGAGAAATAAAATGCGATAAAAAAAAGTTTTTTTAGTGTTGTGACAACAAAAAAAATGTTTAATATTGCACAAAATTTCAGCACTAATTCATCATTAATAACAACAACAAAACAAGAACTGTATGTCAAATAGAAGAGTGATAAAAAAGAGAGTAGTGATCAGTCAAGAGAATCTCCCAGAGGAACTTACATGTGCCCTCAAAGAGCAATTTCCTTTGGGCTATGGCGACAGTATGATACGCATTGATAAACCAAATGGCGATTTTTTCAATGCTGTTGTCCTTGAGACCCCTGATATCACATATTTGGTCAAGGTGAAAGTGAAAATCGATTCGAATCCAGCCGAAGAGTTCGAAAAAGATACTTTCGATGAGCAAACTCAAGACCAGATGCAAGATGCTAGCGAACTTGCAGACGAACTCTCAGACGGAAGTGATGAGTAGGCGATAACTATCTACCCAAAGCACAAGGTGAGATTATTTTGTGTAAATAAAGTATGTTTTTCTTTAGAAACATACTTTTTTTGTATATATTTGTGGTATAGAATTCAATTAGCATTATTATGATTTTAATGGAAAATCCCGGACTGTATGTAATTATAACTGACCCCGTGTTACCTTTTGAGAGGGTAGCCGAAATTTGTGTTGAACAAGAAATTTCCCTTCTTCAATTACGCCAACGCGGCATAGATGACAAGGAGCTGCTGCGCCAAGCACGAGCCATTAAGAGCATTACCCGAGGGTCAAAGACTCGCTTTGTCGTTAACGACAGGGCGGATATTGCAGTTCTATCGGATGCTGATGTCTTGCATTTGGGGCAAGGGGACTTGAGTGTGGAGGATGCTCGCAGAATCGTCCAAGACATGCCCATAGGACTTTCGACCCACTCGCTTGCACAGGCGCAAGAGGCGCAAAAGTATAATCCGCTCTATATCGGTTTTGGGCCCGTCTATGCAACTCCGACCAAAGTGAATCCCGACCCAGTTGTGGGTGTGGATCTATTGCGTGAGGTGGTTGGATTCTCAAAAGTGCCCGTAGTTGCCATAGGTGGACTTTTTCCTGAGAACCTTGATTTGGTGCGCTCCACAGGCGTCCAGAGTTGGTCGTTGGTGCGCTATTTGATGGAAAGCGAGCACCTCGCCCAACGGATCGCGCAATGTCGTTAGGGTTTATTCTTTAAACTAACAAATATATAATATGTCAAACCTTTATCCTAAAAATAGCCTATTGATATGCACGGGGGTCCCCGTGGATAGGGCGAGTGATAGGGTTTTGGCAGATTATGCCTCATGGGCATTTGGAGCTAAAATTATTATGGGCGGTACAACAGCTAGTGTAATTTCACGAGAAATGAACTTGGAGCTGAAGGTCTGCTTAGATTTTGACCCCTCGGGACTGCCTTCTCATTCGGAGATGGAGGGGTTTGATTTAGTGTGCGAGGGGGTGCTTACTCTCACTTCTATTAGAGACGCTTTGTTGGAAGGAGAACTGATAAGCAAAACTAGTTTTGTGTCAAAAGAGGGAATTAAGTATAAGATTTTACGTTTGCTAGATGCTTTTGAACATATCACCGTAATTGAAGGGCTGCGTAAGAATCCAGCCTATGACAATCTTCAACTTCCCGTAAAAATAGCTCCGCGAGATGTTCTTGTGAGTGAGATTATCTACCTTTTAAAGCAGAAGTACAATAAGCACATAGAGCACATACGACTATAAATTCAACTTAACAAATCACTGTAATCTCACCATGACATCCAGTAACATTTCTCATATAACCCTGCGTGAACTATCCCAAAGAATTGAATACTCTTTGAATGATAGCTCTCTGCACGATATTTGGATAGTTGCTGAGATTAATAGCATAAATGTGAATCAAAGTTCAGGCCACTGCTATTTGGAACTCATCGAGAGAGAGGCTGGACGTAATCTAGTGAGCGCCTCTATCAAGGCTATTATTTGGTCGTCGCGTTATCGCATGATAGCTGACTATTTCCATCGTGCCACCTCTTGCGAACTCTCTAGCGGACAGAAAATACTCTGCAAGGTTAGTATATCTTACCATCCGATTTACAGTATTTCTGTGAATATTACCGACATCGACCCTAGTTACACATTGGGCGAAAATGAGAGGATAAAACTTCAGACCATAGCCCAACTCAAAGAGGATGGTGTCTTTGATATGAATCACTTGCTCGAATTGCCACAGGTTATTCAGCGTTTGGCGATTGTGAGTTCGCCTACTGCGGCTGGCTATGGTGATTTTATGGATCAAATTGAGCGTAGTGCCTATATGTTTCATTGTACCGTCTTTACCTCGCTGATGCAGGGGGAGGCGGCAAGTGATTCAATCTGTGAGGCTCTCAGTGAGATTGAGCAACGCTCAGGGGAGTTTGATGCAGTGGTGATGATACGAGGTGGTGGAGCGACAAGCGATCTGGCATGCTTTGATGGTTATTTCCTCTCTAGCTACATCGCCCAAATGTCCCTGCCGGTGATAACAGGCATAGGCCACCATCGAGATAATACAGTTGCAGATATGGTGGCTCACATTTCGCTCAAAACGCCCACTGCTGTTGCAACTTTTTTGATCGATAATATTGCAGATTTCTACATGAAAATCAATACTTTGTGTACTGGGGTAGGGCGACTTGCTCAAAATTTTCTTACCAACTCTCACAAACAGATGGACGCTCTAAGCTCTGCCATAGCAAGAGTAAGCACCGAGACTATTTCCGCAGAAAATCTAAAGTTAGAGCGAATAATTCATACTATCACCTCGCGAGCGCAGTATTATATCGCCAGCGAATCCCAACGAGGTGAAACCCTGCAAAGGAACATCTCAAATTCCGTACATCTGATCATAGAACGTGAGCAGCATCGACTCACTCAAATGCACGCACTGTGTCATGCACACAATCCCCAACGCGTACTCGAGCGTGGTTATTCTATTGTAACACTATCAGATGGGAGGCTCCTACACAAAGGGGAAAAACCAACCCCAGGCGAAGTGATTTGCATTGAAAGCTCAGGATTGAATATTTCCTCACGTGTGGAGAGCGTGAAAGCCAAAGAGAAAAATTATCGAAATTAAAACTTTAAGCCAACATGTCTAACTCTTTACAAATCAATGATTGATGTAATGGCAGACTCTTTGAGGTGAAATTATATTTTTAAATAAAGTTTTTATAGATTATCTTTGTGGCTAGTAAAAGCTAAATTTTTAACAAATTTTAACAAATCAACAAATAACAATTAAATCATAAAGTAGATATGAAGTTTAGTATATCAAGTTCTCACCTAGCACAAAATCTTCAGGCGGTTGGCCGTGTGATCAGCAGCAAGAATACCTTGCCAATTTTGGACTATTTCCTATTTGAGGTGAAAGGTAATACGCTTAAAGTCACTGCATCCGATCTGGAAACAACCCTTCAGACCACTCTGACCATAGAAAATCTTGCATCGGATGGTGCTATGGCTATTCCAGCAAAACGAATCACAGATTCTATCAAAGAATTTTCGGAGCAGCCCCTTACTTTCGAGGTGAACACCGACGATTGGGAGGTTACTATGATTTGGCAGAGTGGCCGCTTGGCTATTCCTGGGAGTTCGCCCCTGGGTTATCCAGAGCCCGCAGAATTTGCTGGCGAAGGCGTAACTCGTATGAATGTGACAACAGGTATCCTCTCGGAGGGTATATCGAGCACTATTTTTGCTGCCACCGACGACCCATTGCGCCCAGTAATGACGGGAGTGAATGTGTCGGTGGATGAGACTTGCGTTACTTTCGTTGCAACTGACGGCCATCGTTTGGTGCGTCAGCAAAACACGACTATTAACTCCTCGGAGGCATCATCGTTCATTTTGCCTCAAAAACCAGCGCAACTACTTCGCGCCATCCTTCCAAAAGACGAGGCCATTGAAGTGGAGTTGGCTTACGATTCTAAGAATATCGAATTTGTACTTCCAAAACATCGTTTGATTTGTCGCCGAATCGAGGGTAACTACCCAAACTATAATGCTGTTATCCCAAAGTCTAACGATAAGTCAATCACAGTCGATAGATTGGATCTGTTGGCTGCAATCAAACGTGTGTCTGTGTGTTCAAATCAGGCCAGCGAGCTTATACAGTTCTTGATTACTCAGGACAATATCAAACTGTCGGCGTCGGATGTTGATTTCGCAACTTCGGCTGAGGATAATATCAAGTGTCAGTATTCAGGTGAGCAGATTCACATAGGTTTTAAATCGTCTTTCTTGCAAGATCTTCTTTCGGTTATCTCGACATCCGAGGTCTTGATTGAGCTTGCAGATGCTGCGCGCCCAGGTCTTTTCAAACCTGTGGACCAAGAAGAGGGTGATAGCTCATTGTTGATGCTGCTTATGCCTATGACAATTAATGTTTAAGACACGTAAGACAATGCTAAAACTCACAAAACCATTAGTGTTTTTCGACCTTGAAACTACAGGGCTTGACATCGTCAAGGATCGCATTGTTGAGATTGCGATACTCAAAGTTCAAACTAATGGTGAGACTTCGATAAAAACTCGTAGGCTTAATCCCACTATTGCTATCTCGGCTGAGGCAAGTGCTGTGCATGGAATCAGCAATGATATGGTCAAGGACGAGCCTACATTTGCACAAGTAGCTAAATCGCTCTTCGAGATGATCAAGGGGGCGGATCTGGCTGGATTTAACTCCAATCGCTTTGATGTACCCCTTTTGATGGAGGAGTTTGAAAGAGCGGGGATTACAGTGGACACAAGCAAAATCAAGCTGGTGGACGTTCAGACTATCTATCACAAGATGGAGCAACGCACCCTCTCGGCTGCCTACAGGTTCTATTGTGACAAGAGTTTGGATAATGCTCACTCAGCTCAGGCGGATATAGAGGCAACCTACCAGGTGCTTTTGGCACAGATCGAAAAATATGAAGAGCTGGAGGGAAATGTGGATTTTCTATCGGAATTCTCTAGTCATAAACGCAACGTAGATCTTGCAGGCAGGGTAGTGCTTGACGACAACGATCAGCCTATATTTAACTTTGGAAAATATAAAGGTCAAAGAGTTGCAGATGTTTTTAATCGCGACTCATCCTATTATGATTGGATAATTAAGAGTGATTTTTCGCTCAATACAAAAAGTGTTGTAACTGCCCTGAGATTGAAAAATCTCGGACGTTAATGTAAATGTTTAAATAGAACTATAAAAATGTCTGTGAGTAAATTGTTTATAAGTGCAATGTGCGTCATATCTTTGGGGCTTAATCCTGCATCAGCAGTGCTTGCGCCTCCAGTGCATACCTCTTCGGAGATTATGTATAAAAACGATGGATATAGCTATTATCTGCATACTGTCAAGCGAAAACAAACCCTCTATTCGATTGCACGTGCTTACAGAGTGAGCGTGGAGGACATCTTAAAAGCCAATCCGCAGATCGAAAACAATGAGATAAAAAACAAACAGCAAATTGCTATTCCAACTCCTGCAACACTTGATAGTTTCGCTCGCGCTCTCGAAAAAGAGCAGGCTCAAACAGACAGCATTAAACTCCAAGAGCTAGAGCAGGAGCGCATAGAGGATAGCATAAAACAGGCGCAAATGGTTATTCAGGAGCAGTTTGATAACCCTCTGTGGAATTTACCTCGCATGGGTGAAGATTTTCAGATAGTGGTAATGTTGCCTTTTGGTAGTGGCACTATGATGGATCGAAACCTCCGTGACATCGCCAATGGAGTGTTGTTGGGTGTGAAGGAGCTCCAGAGTATGGGGCGTTCAATTAGTGTAAAAATCATTAGCTCTGCGAAGGATGCCCAAGGGGTACAACAAATAGTGGATGAAGGAAAACTTGATGGAGCAAATCTGGTTATAGGCCCGATCTACCCCGAACAAATTGCACCTGTGGCTCAATGGGCAGTTGCAAATGGAGCTGTGGTTGTGTCGCCTCTCTCGGAGATAAATCTTGATAACCCTTATGTTTTGCAATTCCCATCCTCTGAGAACACTAAATATTCTGAGATATTCTCACAAATTGACCCTCAGGACGATAATATTATCCTTATTAACCCTGCTAGTGGTGTGGATAAAAATGCGTTGGAGAGTTTTAAATCTTTCGCACCAGCAGCCTCAGTTGTAAATTACAGTCGAGCTACTTCTGCTCGCTCTATGTTACCCCTGTTGGAGCAAGACAAACGAAATGTTATTTTTGTACCAATTGCTAGTAATTCGGTGGAGGAGATACTCTCGAAGGTTGCCGCTCTCAATGCACCTATATCAAAGTATGACATAACGGTTGTGGGTACATCACGCTGGCGTTCACAGATGAATATGGATAACTACGATCTAATGTTCAAAACCAAGGTGATGTTTCCTGTTTCCTATTCTTCGAGTATGCTAACTACCGAAGTTGCTGCTTTCTATAAGGACTATGCTGATAGTTTTGGAGCTCTGCCAACGCTGTTTTCTATGCGTGGGTATGATGTGGTGATGGTTGCCGACCAGATGAGAGAAACTCTAGGTGAGGATGCGCTCGTGGATCTTGATACGCAGCAATTTCGCCCTTTGGGAACAAGTTATCACTTCGAGAAGGAAGAGGGGCTGTGGAAAAATAAACACTGGGTCGTCAAAAAACACCAACCCAACTACCAAATTGATATCAAATAACAATACACATAAACATAACTAATAAATTCTAAAAAAATGAGAAGAAAAATCGTTGCTGGTAACTGGAAAATGAATACCACCCCAGCTCAAGGCGTTGAACTACTAAAAGGCGTTGCTGCCCTTAAAGGCGAAATCTCTGAGGGTGCCGAACTAATCGTTGGTGTACCTTACACTCACATCTGCTGCGTGAGCGAGGTAGCTAAAGAGGCTGGTATCGCTGTGTCGGCTCAAGATTGTGCTGACCAAGCTAAGGGTGCTTACACTGGCGAAATCTCAGCTGAGATGATCGCGTCACTAGGTGTTCAGTATGTTATTCTAGGTCACTCTGAGCGTCGTGAGTACTACGGAGAGACTTCTGAGACTCTTTGCAAGAAACTAGAGCTTTGCTACGCTAACGGCATGGCTCCTATCTACTGTATTGGTGAGAAATTGGACGAGCGTGAGGCTGGTGCACACTTCGATGTTTGCCGCAAGCAAATCGAGGAGGTTGTATTTGGTTTGAGTGCAGAGCAGTTCGAGAGCCTAGTTATCGCATATGAGCCAGTTTGGGCTATCGGTACTGGCAAGACTGCAACTTCTGATCAAGCAGAAGAAATCCACGCTTTCATCCGTACGGTGTTGGCTGAGAAATTCGGCGAGGCTGCTGCTGCAAAAACTCCTATCCTTTATGGCGGTTCTTGCAACCCAACCAACGCTCAAGAGATCTTCTCTAAAGAGAACGTTGATGGTGGTTTGATCGGTGGTGCTGCTTTGGTTGCTGAAAACTTTATCGCTATCGCTAAATCATTCTAGTTTTAGCCTTACATATTTTAAGAAAGTTTACTAATTTTTCTTAAATGCTACAAAAAGTGCTTTGATTATTAAAATCAGAGCACTTTTTTTGTATTGTTTTTGCGCTTATGCTTGTTTTTTGTGTGGGATTTATTATATTTGTAACATAGGGGTATGATTGTGTATGAGCGAGGGAGGAGGGGTTTGAGATAGTATGTTTAACACTACGTTAGTTAAATAAAATCATGTACCATTACATGAAATGTGGTATAAATTGTTAAGTTTTTTATGGCAACTAAATGTAATATATACACCTAACCTCAAAACGTAATTATTATGAAAAGAATTTCATTATTTCTAGTGCTCACCCTGATGGGAGTATCGGCGGTGATTGCACAAAGTGAGAAAAAATCCAAAAAGGAACTAAAACGTGAGTTTATTGCCCAAGGGGTACAATATGCTAAGACTATGATAGAGAGCGGTGAGTTTCGTCTCACTGCTGGTGGTCTTGCAGATGCAGAAATTGCCAGAGAGCTGGGTTTGGATGTTTTTCGCTCAAATCAAAAGCCTGTGTTCACTGATAGGGTAGTAAAATCAAAGGATACGACTTACTTATATGGATTTGCGACGGATAAATATGATGTTGAAATTTCGATGGTTGGCGATAGTGGAAAGATTAAGGTTCACTATTTTGCAGGAGGCAAGAAAGCGATCAGGAAATTTTACATGAGTATAATTGATGTTTACCCATTGGGGGCTCAATATGTTGCCCTTGATCTCAATGAGATAAACTTTTTGACTACTTTTTACTCAGAAGGAGCGGTTAACTCTGCATATTTTGATTATCTTATTTCTACTAGCTACTCGCATGCTTGGTCGCGCTATAATGTGTATGACTAACTAATTGAATGTGAGAGTTTACCTCCAACCTGTTGCTATGGGGTGGAGTAGAATGTTCAATACTAAGAAATGCTACTTGTGATGCAACGGGTAGCATTTTTTGATGGGTAATATAAAAGTGAGAGTAAAATTTGCATTAACTATTTGAAAAGTGGTGAAGATTTTGTACTTTTGTGTGTGAGTATATTTACCCTAAATTTGCTCTGTGATGGTGTACTTTGCGCCATTGATAAGAAAATAGTAAAAATAGTAAAAATACAAATGGAAAAAATTGAAGTTAAAATCTGTACAGGAACTCTTTGTTATGTGATGGGCGGTTCGGAGCTGCAAATCCTTTCGGACTTTCTGCCCGAGAATCTCAAAGACAAGGTGGAGATCAGGGGGGCAACCTGCTTGGACTATTGCAATGTGAGCGGTAGTAGCAAAGCACCCTTTGTGAAAGTGGGCGATGAGGTGGTTGAGAATGCCACTATCGCTAAGGTGATAGCCTGCATCGAAAGTCAACTCAACTAAAACCCCTGCAATTATGGCAGTAACCAATACAACCCTCTTGCGCCGTGATCTCTTCATGCGCATTATCAAGCACCTCAAAGATGGTGATTTGGAACAAGAGATAGATCGCATCCCCTACCTTATGCGCCCTCGTGATGGAGGGCATTCACGCTGTTGTATCTACAAGGACAGAGCGATGCTCAAATACAGAGCCATGAGCCTGTTGGGTTTTTCGATGGACGACGAGACAGACGAAATGACCACTCTTGCTGAGTATACCCTAAAGGCATTCGAGCGAGAGAAAATCGAGAAAGAACCACTATCGGTAATGGATACAGCGTGCTCGGCATGTGTTAAGACTAATTATGTAGTCACCAATATGTGTCGCGGCTGTGTGGCGCGCCCATGCCAGGCAAGCTGCAACAAAGGCGCTATCTATTTTCAAAATGGTCAAGCACACATCGAACCCACGAAATGCGTAAACTGCGGTTTGTGTCAAAAGGCGTGTCCTTTCCATTCGATTATCTATGTACCCGTGCCCTGCGAGGAGGCGTGCCCTGTGGGGGCTATCTCCAAAGACGAGAGAGGCAAGGAGCATATTGACCCCAAGAAATGTATATATTGCGGTCGCTGCATTTCGGCTTGTCCTTTTGGAGCGGTGATGGAGCGCTCGCATATTGTAGACATTTTCAATGCATTTAAGTCTCAGGATAAGGTTATAGCCATAGTTGCGCCTGCAATTGCGGGACAGTTTAAAACCTCGCTCGAGAATATCCTTGGTGCGATCGAGAAACTGGGTTTCGACCAAGTGATTGAGGTGGCTAAAGGAGCTGATACCACAACAGCCAATGAGGCTGCGGAGTTTATAGAGAAGATGGAGGAGGGACAACCATTTATGACCACTTCGTGTTGTCCATCATATTATAATTTGGCTGCTCGCCATTTACCCGAAGTACACCCTTATGTGTCGCATACTCGCAGCCCAATGTTCTATACTGCCGAGGCAGTCAGAGCTGACAACCCGACTGCAAAAATTGTTTTTATCGCCCCTTGTTTGGCGAAGCGATTTGAGTGTTATGGCGATGAAAATGTGGACTATACGCTAAGCTTCGAGGAACTCGGAACTATGCTCGTTGCAATGGGAGTGGATGCTATGACTCAGAGTGAATACAAACGCGATGAGAGCATAGGAGCGCTCTCGCGTGGTTATGCTAACACAGGCGGAGTGGCTGCTGCTGTGGCTGCTACTGTGGGCGATAAATATAAAATGGTGCCAGTTGTGGTTAATGGCATCACAAAGGCAACCATTAGAGACCTTAAGAGCTACGTGAAATCTTGTCCTGGGAACATGGTCGAGGTAATGGCGTGTGAGGGTGGCTGTGTGAATGGGTGTAATGTGATTGCAAATCCGAAGATTGCCACTCGCCAGGTTGATGCTCTTGCGAAACAATAAAACAACTTATAATTAGAAATGGAAGTAAAAGTAACAGATAAAATATATTGGATAGGGGCAAATGACCGCCGCAAAGAACTCTTTGAAAACATGTGGCCTTTGCCTAAGGGTGTGAGCTACAATAGCTTTTTGATTAAAGACGAAAAGACCGCCCTGCTTGATACCGTTGAGCTTGGATCGCACAAAGAATTCATCGGAACAATAGATGCTTTGCTTGATGGACGTGAGCTAGACTACTTGATTATCAACCATATGGAGCTAGACCACTCGGGAGAGATCGAGAGTCTATTGCAGCGTTATCCCAATATGCAGATAGTGAGCAACGATAAGGCCTTTAAAATTCTCGAAGGTTACTTCGGTGAACAATCAAATAAAATGTGCATCACAGATGGTGATACTTTGAATCTTGGACACCATGAGCTGAAGTTCTACTTCACGCCGTTTATCCACTGGCCAGAGACCATGATGACTTTCGATACAACCCAAGGCGTACTGTTCTCGGGCGATGCATTTGGAAGCTTTGGAACGCTCGATGGTGCGATTTTCGATGACGAGATGGATGCTACCAAATACGAGGATGAGATGCGCCGCTACTACTCGAATATCGTTGGAAAGTATGGTAATATGGTGCAAAAGGCATATACGAAATTGCCCGTTTGGGACATAAAAGTAATCTGCCCACTACACGGCCCTGTGTGGCGTGAGAATCCAGCGTGGGTTGTGGAGAAATACGACCAATGGAGCAAGGGAGAGGGCGAAAAAGGTGTGATGGTTGTTTATGGGTCTATGTATGGTAATACGCAGAAAGTGGCAGAATATATAGCTCGTAAGCTAGTTGAAAATGGTGTACGTAACGTAGTGGTGCACGACGTAAGTAAAACTCATCTTTCATACTTAATCTCGGACCTATGGAAATGGGAGGGTGTAATTTTGGGCTCGTGTGCCTATAATGCACAGATGTTCCCCAAGATGGAGACTTTCACTCGCGAGATTGAACACATGGGTCTTAAAGGGCGCAAACTTGGTCTGTTTGGCTCATATAGCTGGAATGGTGGGGGAGTGCGCAACCTGAAAACATTTGCCGAGACAATAGGCTGGGAAATGGTTGCGGAACCCGTTGATATTCTGGGACGCCCAACTCAAGAACAACTCGCCGCCTGCGATGCCATCGCCGAGGCTATGGC
>CAYJLY010000024.1:421-29084 GCA_964371385.1 uncultured Rikenellaceae bacterium | reverse complement strand
GATAATTAAAATTAATTTTTTCATAGTGAATGAGGTTTTAATTTGTGCCGCCATACTCGGTCAAAAATATGACGGCTAAAGGTTATAGAGGATTGTAGTCGTAGAAGTTGATCTCCCAATCTTCGTAGCCGTGTGTAAATTGAGAGGCTGCATCAGTTAGATTAAATCGCAAATGCTCCTTGATCAATAGCTCTATATTATGATATGTAGAGGGAGGAATAGATGTATATTTTGAATCGTAAGGAAAATCATAATATACATCTACAACTCGACCTGTCGTTGTATCAATTTTTAATCCAATATACAGATTGAATTGTATTTCACCCCGAAGATAATTAAGCTGTTCAGATGTAAAAAATGATCGTATAGATTCATACAAATCACTTTTGGACACACTAGCACTCGAATAAAGACGAACATCTGAATCTCCAACTACCATCTCAAATGGCAGCTCTCTGCCATCTTTGTATTTAATATCTGTAAATACAAATCTTTGATTTGAATTGTATAGCTTTATAAATAACCCATACTCTTTAACATATTTCATAGTGTACCCCTCTTCATTAAAAGTGCCCGATTGATTGGGGTAGTAGTTTGTTTGGGCGGTTGATAACCCAACCGCAGACACTACAAGTAGCAGTGTGAAAAAAAGTTTTTTCATGGGGTCGAAAGGTCTAATTTGTGCCGCCATACTCGGTCAAAAATATGACGACTAAAGGTTATAGAGGGTTGTAGTCGTAGAAGTTGATCGCCCAACTGTGATGGGCATAATTAAATTCTGCGGCTTCGTCTGTCAGTGTAAATCGTAGATGCTCCTTAATAAACTCCTCGATTTTATGATATGTAGAGGGAGGAATATGTAAATATTTGGAATCGGTCATAAGATCAAACCAAACATCTGTAACCTTCCCCTCGGTTTCAGTGTCTATTAATATTTTTATTCGCAGGTCATAGTGCGTCTCAGTGCGTAGATAGTTTAGCTCTTCGGGAGAAAGAAGAGTTTTTATTGCTTCAAATAAATCCACCTTGGAAATGTTTGCACCTGAATACAGATATACTTTGGTATCCCCAAATGCAATATCTCGAGGGAGTGGTCTTCCATCTTTATAGGTGGTCTCAGTAAAGACAAATTTCTGGTCAGCGTTATATAGTTTTACAGCTAAACCCTCTGCTATACTTGTATACTTCATAGTATAACCATCGCCACTAAAGGTTCCTGATTCATTAGGGTAGTAGTTTGTTTGGGCGGTTGACAACCCAACCGCAGACACTACGAGTAGTAGTGTGAAAAAAAGTTTTTTCATGGGATTGAAAGGTTTAATTTGTGCCGCCATATTCGGTCAAAAATATGGCGGCTAAAGGTTAGAGAGGGTTGCAATCGTAGAAATTGAATCGCTAACGATTCTTTGTTAAATGAATTAAAAGCTGCATATCTCAATAATGCACATCTTGGTTGTACAGTTTATAGTTGTATGCTTTTTGAGCGATCGTAGAGTTCTTCTAAAAACTTCCTTGAGGCGTATAATCGTAAAAGTTAATATCGAAGAGTTTAAAGGCGTAAACTAGCTTTCGGCCTTGATCAGTCATAGTGAAGCTCATGTTCTCCTTTAGGAACTGCTCTATCTGCCTGAATACTTCGGGTGAGATCGTCTTGTATTTAGCGTCAAGAGGGAAACTGAAGAATACATCGGCAATTCTTCCAGTAGATGGTTCTATCGTCATATTTATGAATAGATTATAGCGTGTCTCCGTTCGTAAATAGGCGAGTTGTTCTTGGCTAAAGAAATCTTTAATCGTTTCATAGGCATCGAGTTTGGATAAATTAGCACCTGTGTGTGGGTTAAAATCATCTTCGTAAAGAAAATCAAAGCCTTTTTTTGACCCATCACTATAGGCTTCCTCTGAAAAATAATACTTTTGGTCGACATTATAAATTTCAAGGGACAGACCGTGAAGGGTTCGATATTTAAATGTATACCCATCTTTAGCTATTGTTCCCGACTCATTGGGGTAGTAGTCGGTTTGAGCGGCTGATAACCCAACCGCAGACACTACAAGTAGCAGTGATAGGAGGATTCTTTTCATAGATTTATTCTTTTAGAGTCAGAACTATTGTTTGCTGGGGGGTGTTCTGCGCACATGCGGTGATGGTGTTTTCGCCCTCGTGGAGCACTACCCCATCCCAAAGGAAAGTGCCGTAATCACCCGAACGCTTGCCTAGTGATTTTCCATTCACGATTAGCTCCACTTCTCCAGCGTTTGAATAGACTTTGATAGCTTGTTGGGCAGTGGTGCGCTCACGCAGACGGCTGTCGGCTATATGTACAAAAGGCTCAGAGGCGTTCCAGTTGGCTTTATAGAAGTAGAAAGCATCTTTTTTAATATTGCGATCGAAGCTCACCAAACCTTTGTCGTTTATTCCCGGACTATCACCCTCTGTGCGGTGAGCCGCGCCAAAATCAAACATATTCCACACGAAAGTACCCCAAAGGAATGGGCGTTTGTCTATGGCTTTCCAGTGCTCCTCGTGGAAGTGGGTTTGCCAATTCTCGGGGTGCCAGTAGCTGTTGGCAGCAGGTTTTTTGAGTTCCTCTTGCTGGTGTATAACGCTACCCCCTGCGCCATACTCGCTAATGCCGATAGGTGTATTAGGAAAATCCTTGTGGGTTTGGTCTGCCCACGCTCCGATGTCTTTTGCATTGCCGCCATACCATCCGTAATACAGATTCCAAGCGATGGTCTGTGTGATGCGATTTAGTGCTCCACCTTGGTTCGAAGCGGCAGTGGTGGTGCGTGAGGGATCTTCCTCAAGGGCTAGAGTGTTCAATTCCTCGACATACTCACAAGGGTTGTCGCCCTGCTCTTTGAGTTCGTTAAACAGACCCCAAAAACAAATAGAAGGGTGGTTGAAATTTTGGCGAATAAGCTCTCGCAGCTGCTGTTTGCCGTTCTCACGGAACGAAGGCTGATTGACAAATCCCTTATCGCGGTAACCTCCTGGGCCAATAAATGGTATCTCAGCCCAGATAATCATACCCGCTTGGTCGCACAGATCATACATGTATTTCGCCTGCGGATAGTGTGCTAAACGGATGGCATTAACGCCCATCTCCTGCATAATTTCCATATCTTCCTTGTGGTGCATATCGCTAAGTGCGTTGCCCAGCACCGCTCTGTCTTGGTGGCGATTCACTCCACGCAGCTGCAAATGCTCGCCATTGAGCAAGAAACCTTTGTCGGGGTCAACACTAAAATAACGCACCCCCAGATGCTCCTCCAACTTATCAAGAGTTTCACCTCCATCCATAACGCTCACCGTAACATCATACATAAACGGATCTTTGGCTCCATTCCAAAGGTGAGGATTCTTGATGGTGAGCGGAATCGTTATCCTCTGCCCCTCTCCTACTCCACTTTTCACGCTCTCGCTGCTTATAACCTTTTCACCATCGCTCACCTCTACTTTAAGGGTGCGAGGCTCGCGGGTCGAAACAACTACTGTCGCATCTATAAGAGCATTCTTTTCGCTCACCTCCTTTTGTAACAGATAAATGCCATTTGAGCCGTAGTCCTCTAGCGAGATGTGATCGGGCTCGGTGACTATGAGTTCCACATCACGATAAATACCGCCATACATATTAAAGTCCCCAACCAGTGGCATAATGTCCAACGTGGGCGCATTGCTCGCTCTGACCATTACAGTATTCTTCTCGCCATAGCGCACCATATCCGTAATGTCACACACAAAAGCAGTGTAGCCCCCACGGTGCTCTGTGGCGTGAACACCATTAATAAATACGTTTGCAATATTGCCCACCCCGTAGAACTTTAGATAGAGCTTCTTACCCTGATAATCCGAAGGAATTTCTAAGGTTTTCTCGTAGTTCCCGATGCCACGATAGTAGTCCCATTTGCCCGAAAGCGCATCTTGGTTCCACATGTGAGGAATGTTCACCTCGGTTGAAATTCCGTGGCGCACCTCGTGTCCGGGAGTGAATCTCCATGAGCGATTAATATTTTTTACTTCTCTGGCAAAACCCACAGAGACGTTTAGTAGCAGTAGAAATAGTAGAATTGAAGTTTTTGACGAGTGTTTCATGTTATTTGGTGTTGTTATCTTTCCGAGAATTTAATCGAAATTGCTCATAACAAAGTTAAGCTATTTTTTGGTATTTTCAGTCGTAGTTATAGTTTTTTAGATTTTTATGATTTTTGACTAACTATTTTGTATGCATCTAAAATAAAATAATTACCTTTGCGTTCTAATAGTAACAATTTTTTAATTTTTTTATAAATCACAATGCTAAACGATTTTAAAGGAACATCATGGAAAACAACCATTGATGTATCAAATTTTGTAAATGCAAATATCACCCCCTACACTGGTGACAGCTCATTTTTGGCTTCGGCCACTCCTCGCACAAAGCGTCTTTGGGATGCGTGCTTAGTTGCTCTAAAAGAAGAGCGCGAACGCGGCGGTGTTCGCTCTTTGGATGCTAAAACCATCTCTACTATATCTTCTCACGCTGCAGGTTATATCAACCAAGAAGACGAACTAATTATTGGTCTTCAAACTGACGAACTTTTGCGTCGTGCAATCAAACCTTTCGGAGGTATCAATGTAGTTCAGAAAGCCTGCCAAGAGAATGGCTTTGAACTAGACCCACGAGTTTTGGATATTTTTAAATTCCGCAAAACTCACAATGATGGTGTTTTTGATGCCTACACATCTGAGATTCGTTCATTCCGTTCTTTGGGTTTCCTTACAGGTCTGCCTGATAACTACGCTCGTGGACGTGTGATTGGTGACTACCGCCGTTTGGCACTCTATGGTATCGACCGTTTGATCGAAGCTAAGATGGAGGACATGAACGCTATTACTAGCCCTATGACCGATCACAAGATTCGTCTTCGCGAGGAGGTGACCGAGCAGATTAAAGCTCTTCGTGAGATTAAGACAATGGGCGAGAGCTATGGTCTTGATCTTTCGAAGCCTGCAACTTCGGCTCAAGAAGCTGTTCAGTGGGTCTATATGGCTTACCTTTCAGCTGTTAAGGAGCAAGATGGTGCAGCGATGTCGCTTGGTAATGTGTCGTCGTTCTTGGATATTTATCTAGATTATGAACTATCAAATGGAACAATTGATGAGACTTTTGCTCAGGAATTGATCGACCAATTTGTTATCAAGCTACGTATGGTTCGCCATCTTCGTATGCAGAGCTATAACGACATCTTTGCTGGTGACCCAACTTGGGTAACCGAGGCAATTGGAGGACGTTTCAACGATGGTCGCACCAAGGTGACTAAGACTTCGTTCCGTTTCCTTCAGACTCTATACAACCTAGGCCCTTCACCAGAGCCAAACCTAACTGTGCTTTGGGCTCCAGAGCTACCTGAAGGTTTCAAGGAGTTCTGTGCGCAGGTTTCTATCGACACCTCTTCTATTCAGTACGAGAACGACACACTTATGCGTGAGGTTCGCAATAACGACGACTACGGTATCGCGTGCTGTGTGTCTTACCAGGCGATTGGTAAGCAGATTCAGTTCTTCGGTGCTCGTTGTAACTTGGCGAAATGTCTACTGTTGGCTATCAACGGTGGTCGCTGCGAGAATACCGGTACTCTGATGATTAAAGGTATCGAACCTCTAACGGGCGATGTGCTTGAGTTTGAACAAGTGATGGCAAACTACAAGAAAGTTCTAGTGGAAATGGCTCGTGTGTATAACGACTCGATGAACATCATCCACTTCATGCACGATAAGTACTACTATGAGCGTGCTCAGATGGCTTTCGTTGATACTGATCCAGCAATCAACCTAGCTTATGGTGTTGCAGGACTTTCAATTGCTGTTGACTCACTATCGGCAATCAAGTATGCTAAAGTTAAGACTATTCGCAACGAACAAGGCCTAAGTCAAGGTTTTGACATCGATGGCGAGTTCCCTTATTTCGGTAACGACAACGACCGTGTGGACCACATGGCAATCGACCTAGTTTACTTCTTCAACAACGAGCTTAAGAAACTAGATATCTACAAGAATGCAGATCCTACCCTATCGCTTTTGACCATTACCTCGAATGTGATGTACGGCAAGAAAACAGGAGCTACTCCTGACGGACGTGAGGCTGGTGTGGCATTTGCGCCAGGTGCTAACCCTATGCACGGACGTGATACTCATGGTGCGGTGGCATCTTTGAGCTCGGTTGCAAAACTACGTTACCGTGACTCCCAGGATGGTATTAGTAATACTTTCTCTATCGTTCCTCGTTCGCTAGGAGTTGATGCTCAGAGTCGTATCGAGAACCTTGTGGGTATGATGGATGGCTACTTTATAAAAGGAGCTCACCACTTGAACGTGAACGTACTCAATCGCGAGATGTTGGAGGATGCAATGGAGCACCCAGAGAACTATCCGCAGCTAACAATTCGTGTATCGGGATATGCGGTGAACTTTATTCGCCTGAGCCGTGAGCACCAATTGGAGGTAATCCAACGCTCATTCCACGAAGCACTTTAATAACTAGTGGGGAAGTTCTTTGAATCACCCCAATAATAATCCTACCCAAAATGATACGAGTACATTCGTATGAATCGATGGGTACGGTAGACGGACCGGGGTTGCGCCTTGTAGTATTCCTACAAGGTTGCAACTTTCGTTGTTTATACTGTGCCAATGTCGATACGATAGACCTAAAGGGCGATGCCCGTGAGGTCGAACCCAAAGAGATAGTCGATATGGCTCTGCGCCAAAAACCCTACTTCGGCAAACGAGGCGGGGTGACCTTTAGTGGCGGCGAGGCCTTGCTGCAAGCCAGAGAGTTGATCCCCTTGTTTAGGGAGCTCAAAGCCAATGGGATTCATATCGCTCTGGATACTAATGGTTCGATTTGGAATGAGGGCGTGTGTGAGTTGCTTACTATGACAGATCTTGTGCTGCTCGATGTTAAGCATTTTAATGATCTGCGCCACAGAGAACTAACTGGGCTTGGTAATGCCAATACATTAAAGTTTGCACAACATCTTCAAGGTGAGGGTATTCCCTTTTGGTTGCGCTATGTTTTGGTACCCACCCTCACATCGCAAAGCGAGGATATTGAGGCTATGTGTGAATACTTTAAGGACTATAGCTCGATTGAAAAAGTAGAACTACTGCCCTATCACCGCCTAGGGGAGCACAAGTATGAGAATCTCGGCGTACCCTATAGGCTTAAAGGGCTTCGCACTAATACAAACGAGGAAATTCAGGCAGCGCGTGAGATATTTGAGCGCCATTTCGATAGTGTTTGGGTAAATCAATAAAAATGGTCAAAAAATTTTTAATTCCCCCGCAAAATGCTTACCTTTGTTGGGTATAATTTTAGGGGAATGCAAATTTTTCCCCACCGAAAAATAGATAAACGGAATTCATGAGTCAAGAAGAACAATCAAGAGAATATTCAGCCTCCAGTATTCAAGTACTAGAGGGCTTGGAGGCAGTGCGTAAGCGCCCTGCGATGTATATTGGAGACGTAGGCGAGAAGGGACTTCACCACCTTGTGTATGAGGTAGTGGATAACTCTATCGACGAGGCTTTGGCGGGTCACTGCTCGCGCATAGATGTAATGATTAATGAGGACAACTCAATAACGGTTGTCGATGATGGTCGTGGTATCCCTACTGATTTCCACGAAAAAGAGCAAAAATCTGCTCTTGAGGTGGTTTTAACAGTGCTCCACGCTGGTGGTAAGTTTGATAAAGATTCCTATAAGGTTTCGGGTGGACTTCACGGTGTGGGTGTGTCGTGTGTGAATGCACTTTCGATTCGTCTGGAGGCTACTGTTAAGCGTGGAGGTAAAATCAATCGCATGATTTTCTCGAAAGGTGCCCCTCAGACTGAACTAGAGTATTTGGGTGAAACCAACGAGACGGGTACAACGGTGACCTTTAAGCCTGATGCTGAAATCTTTACGCAGACCACAACCTACAAGTTCGATATACTAGCGAACCGCTTGCGCGAACTCTCTTACCTTAATAAGGGAATACACATTTATTTGACTGATCGTCGCGAGAAAGATGAGGAAACGGGCGAGTTTTTGACCGAGTATTTCCACTCTGAAAATGGACTTCGTGAGTTTGTTCGCTATATGGACGAAGCGCGCGAGGTGATTACCCCTGAGCCTATCTATTTTGAGGGTGAGAAAGATGGTATCCCTGTGGAGGTTGCCCTTGAGTATAACACAGACTATAAGGAGAATATCCGCACGTATGTAAATAACATTAATACCCACGAGGGGGGTACTCACCTAACTGGTTTCCGTCGTGGACTAACTAATACTTTGACTAAGTATGCTCGTGAGAGTGGTGCTTTGGATAAACTAAAGATAGACATTTCGGGTGATGACTTCCGCGAGGGACTTACGGCTATTGTTTCGGTGAAGGTTGCCGAACCTCAATTTGAGGGGCAGACCAAAACCAAGCTAGGTAACCCAGAGGTGCAAACCCCAGTGTCGCAGGCTGTGTCGGTGGCATTGAGCAATTATTTGGAGGAAAATCCTGCTATTGCCAAAACCATTGTTCAGAAAGTTGTCCTAGCGGCAACGGCTCGTCATGCTGCACGCAAGGCGCGCGAGATGGTACAGCGTAAGACAGTGCTTTCGGGTGCTGGCTTGCCTGGTAAATTGGCGGATTGTAGCTCAAGAGATCGTGACAAAGCAGAGTTGTTCCTAGTGGAGGGTGACTCGGCAGGTGGAACGGCAAAACAAGGCCGCGATCGTACTTTCCAAGCGATTATGCCACTTCGAGGTAAGATCCTTAATGTGGAGAAGGCTATGGAGCACAAGATCTTCGAGAGTGAAGAAATTCGTAATATTTTCACGGCCCTTGGAGTGACCATAGGCACAGAGGAAGATTCTAAAGCGCTGAATTTGAGTAAACTTCGCTATGGCAAAGTGGTTATCATGACCGATGCCGATGTGGACGGTAGCCACATTGCAACACTGATTATGACTTTCTTCTTCCGTTATATGAACGATTTGATCATGAAAGGTCACTTGTATATCGCAACTCCTCCACTCTACCTTGTGAGCAAGGGTAAGCGTGAGAGATACTGCTGGAACGAAGAGCAGCGCGAGGAAACAGTTGCTGAATTTGGAACGCAAGGGGTTCACATCCAACGCTACAAAGGTCTGGGTGAGATGAACGATAAACAGCTTTGGGATACCACTATGGACCCAGAGAATCGTATATTGCGTCAGGTGACTATCGATAATGCTGCTGAGGCAGATCGAATCTTCTCGATGCTAATGGGCGATGAGGTACCACCACGCCGTGAGTTTATCGAGCGCCACGCAAAATATGCAAAAATTGACGCCTAATGCGATGTCCAATCAAGCTATAAAAAATTAATTACTACATAAAAGATCACTTAAATGTCTAGTTCTTTGGACGTTTAGGTGATTTTTTGATTTGAAAGAAAGGATTACAAGATGAGTAGGAAATCAAAAACACCACAGCCACAAATTGAGCCACAAGAGCTAAAACACATGCTCTTTAAGCTCTTTGAGCGTAACCCGCAGCAAACCTATAACATCAAGCAGGCGAGCTCGCGTATTGGAGTTTCGGGGGGCGAGGCGAAGGATCTTGTGCAGATTCTTTTGGATGAGCTACAAGGGGATGGTGTGATCGAAAAACTCGATCGTTCTAATTATCGTTTTACTCGTGCTCAGCTTCATAAACTTGTTGGCAGGGTCGATATGATTGCTCGCGGTGCGGCTTTTATAGTTATTGATGATAATTCGGCTCCAAGGGATAGGCAGAAAGATATTTTGGTCGAACCAGCAAATCTTCATCGCGCAATGCACGATGATATCGTGGAGGTAGCAATCATAGCACGCCGACGCGACGGACGTGCCGAGGGCGAAGTTGTGGAGATTATTCAAAAAACCAAGCGTCAGTTTGTTGGTCGCATAGAGATACGCCCAGAAAAAACTTTTGGTTTTGTGGTGATCGACTCTCGAAGAGTCCCTACAGATGTTTTGGTTCCCCAAAGATATTGGAACGGTGCGGTTGATGGGCAAAAAGTACTAGTCTCTATTACTGATTGGGAGGAGGGTTCGAAAAATCCAACGGGCAAGATTTTGGAAGTTCTAGGTCAGGTGGGCGATCATGAGACCGAGATACACTCTATCTTGGCTGAGTACGACCTACCCTATCGCTTCCCCGAGGAGTTAGAGGCGATCGCTGAGCAAATTCCTAATGATTTGACAGATGCTGAGTTTAAAAAACGCCGAGATATGCGTTCGGTTACCACCTTTACTATAGACCCTCACGATGCTAAGGATTTTGACGATGCGCTCTCTATCCAAAGGCTCGATAATGGTAATTGGGAAATCGGAGTACACATAGCCGATGTGACGCATTATGTTCGCCCTGGCGATCCAATCGATTGCGAAGCGAACGAGCGCGCAACTTCGGTGTATTTGGTTGATAGAACTATCCCTATGCTACCCGAGAGGCTCTCTAATTTCTTGTGCTCGCTGCGTCCTCACGAAGAAAAATTGGCGTTCTCGGCAGTGTTCGAGATGGACGATCAGTCGAATATAGTCAGTGAATGGTTCGGACGTACGGCCATTTATTCTGACCGTCGTTTTACCTACGAAGAAGCTCAAGCGGTAATCGAGGGTGGTGACGATGAATTGAAAACCGAAATTCTAACACTTGACCGTCTTGCCAAGCAACTGCGCAAAGAGAGATTCAATAATGGTTCGATAGGCTTTGAACGTGACGAAGCTAAATTTGTTCTCGATGAGCATGGAAAACCTCTGGGAGTGTATTTCAAGCAGATGAAAGACTCGAATCAACTTGTCGAGGAATTTATGTTGCTAGCAAACCAAAAGGTCGCTACTTTCATTGGTAAATCAAAGAAAACCTTTATCTACCGTATTCACGATAGACCCGATCAAGAGAAATTTGATAAGTTCCGCAACTTCATCACTCGTTTTGGATATAACCTTAGAGCTGAACGCGGACGAGCAGTAGCCAAGGAACTCACCGCTCTGCTGACGCAAGTGAAAGACACCCCGCAACAGAATATGATCTCAACCCTTGCTATTCGTTCGATGGCAAAGGCTACCTATTCGACCGACAATATAGGACACTACGGACTTGCGTTTGATTTCTATTCGCATTTCACATCGCCTATCCGTCGCTACCCTGATATGATGGTTCACCGCCTGTTGCAGCACTATATCGATGGAGGTAGCTCGGTAGACTCTCATCCATACATGGAGGCTTGTCGCCATTCTTCGCAGCAGGAAATCAAGGCTTCGGAGGCAGAGCGTGCTTCGATCAAGTATAAAATGGTCGAGTATATGCAGGATAAGATCACAGAGCAGTTTGAGGGTGTTATCTCGGGTGTGACTGATTGGGGAGTGTATGTGGAGTTGGATGAAACCAAGATTGAGGGCATGGTGCCATTGCGTGAGATGTCCGATGATTTCTACGCTTTTGATGGTGAGAATTTTGAGGTTGTTGGGCAAACCAGTGGCCGCAAGTTCCGCTTGGGAGATTGTGTAAGAATCGAGATTAAACGTGCTGACCTACTAAGAAAGCAGCTTGACTTTAAAATGCTCGGAATGATAGACTACACAACACGTGCGTTTACACCTCTGCCCGAGAAAGTGAAAGACCTAAAGCAAGACGCTCCAAAATCTAAATACTACCGTAAACGAAGCAAAAAGAAAAAGTAAATCTCTTTTAGTATGAATGAAATAGCCATTACCATTGATTCGATAGATCCGCGTGATTTGTTTGGACCCAATAACAGCTATATCGACCAAATAAACCTGAAGTTTCCGACCCTCAAAGTAATTGTACGAGGATCGACCCTCAGAGTACTGGGCAGTCCCCAGCAGACGATGGAGTATCAAAAGAGATTGAACTCGCTAATCGCCTATCTGCATCGTTATGGGCATCTTTCGCCCGCGATTATAGATAAATTGGTGGATAGTGCTCCCTTGAAAAACTCGACAATCGAGCCAACGACCCCCAAAGGCGAGGCGACAAAGGATATACTGGTTTTTGGTAATAACGGCACCATCGTGAAAGCCAAAACACCAAACCAAGTGAAAATGGTCGAGGCCTATAACAATAACGACCTAGTGTTTGCTATCGGCCCCGCTGGAACGGGCAAGACATATACGGCTATTGCATTGGCTGTGAGAGCGCTCAAGAATCGAGAGCTTAAGCGTATTATCCTTACTCGACCTGCGGTAGAGGCGGGCGAAAAGCTGGGTTTTTTGCCCGGGGACATGAAAGAAAAACTAGATCCTTACTTGCAACCGCTCTATGATGCCCTGGGCGATATGCTCCCAGCCAAAAAATTAGCCGACTACCTAGAGGAAGGAATAGTGCAGATTGCACCCTTGGCTTTTATGAGAGGACGAACATTGGACAATGCTTGTGTGATTTTGGATGAAGCCCAAAATACTACAACCGAGCAACTTAAGATGTTCCTAACGCGTATGGGGCGCACGGCCAAATTTATAGTAACGGGCGATTTGACTCAAATTGACCTGCCACGTAAATCAGACTCAGGACTACTCCACTCGCTGGAGCGTCTCAAAGATATTAAGGGTGTGGGAATCGTGAGACTAGAGGGCGGAGATATCCTTCGTCACCCCTTGGTGGGTAAAATAGTCAAGGCTTTTGATAGAGACGCAGAGCCTCGCAAAACAAAAAGTGAACAAGAAAACGAAACAACATTATAATACTACAAAAAAATGAAAGCACTAGTAAAAACAAATTTCAATTTCGAGGGTCAAATCTCGCTTTACGAAGGGAAAGTACGTGATGTGTACACAATCAAGGACGACTATCTAGCAATGGTTGTAAGTGATCGTATCTCGGCATTCGATGTGGTACTCCCCAAAGGTATTCCATTCAAAGGTCAGGTACTCAATCAAATAGCAGCTAAATTTTTGGATGCCACAAACGATATTTGCCCCAACTGGAAGATAGCTTGCCCAGATCCTATGGTTACTGTTGGCTACCGTTGCGATTCGTTTCCTGTGGAGATGATCGTGCGCGCGTATCTTACTGGCTCCTCATGGAGAGAGTACAAGAAGGGTGTGCGTGAGCTATGTGGTGTGAAACTTCCTGATGGTATGCGTGAGCATGAGCGTTTCCCAGAGCCTATTATCACCCCAACAACCAAAGCCGAAATGGGTTTCCATGATGAGAATATCTCTAAAGAAGAGATCCTAGCGCAAGGTTTGGTGTCGGCAGAGGACTATGCAGTTTTGGAGAAATACACCATGGAGCTATTCAAGCGCGGAACGGCGATAGCCGCAGAGCGTGGTTTGATTCTAGTGGACACTAAATACGAGTTCGGCAAACGAGGAGAGGAGATTTTCTTGATCGACGAGATTCACACGCCAGACTCATCGCGCTATTTCTATGCTGATGGTTACCAAGAGCTATTCGACAAAGGCGAGCAACAACGTCAACTCTCTAAGGAATTTGTACGTGAGTGGTTGATGGAAAACGACTTCCAAGGGCGCGATGGCGATGTAATGCCTGAGATGACCGACGAGGTAGTTGCCTCTATTTCTGAGCGTTACATCGAGCTTTACGAGAATATCATTGGCGAAAAATTCGAACGCAGCGCAAGCGAGGATGTATTGGAGCGCGTTGAGAATAATATCAAGAATATGATCGCTAGATTCTAAGCGAGAAACTATAGTTTAACACAAACAAAGAGCGAATCCCACCCGAGGGATTCGCTCTTTGTTTGTAGTTAAGAGATGTTAAGTACTTACGAGATTCTTTACATTGCCTGTAGCCATTTGCCCTCTACTTTCTTTAGATAAGGACGTTTGGTCTCGTTTGTGCCGTCATTGTAGTTGACCTTAACTTCGAATTCGGCAGTGTTGCCGTCTTGAGAAATTTTCTCTTTTATGATCTCGATAGATTTGATGCCACCGAAATCCTCGATGTCCTTCTTGCGGATGTCAAAGATATCATACACAGCTTTTGTGTCGCCCTCACTATAATCAGAAGTGTCGAAATACTTGATAAGCTCGTCCCAATTACCATCCTCGTACATCTCGAAAGTGTAATTAACAAGTCCCACTGGAGTTGAAGGATCTGACTTTGGAGAACCGCCACATGCGATCATCATTGCCACAAGGGGCAGAAAAAATAAAAGTTTTTTCATGTCTTTGTTGTTTTTTTTGTGGTAACATTAAAGCCAATATTAGCTTTACGCAATCAAAGATAGGTAAGTTTTGGTTAATGTGCAAACGTATTCGTAAAATTATCACCTATCTTACTGTTTGATTGCAAAGTTTAATATTGTAGTATTCAAATAAAAGATTCTTTGTATCTTTGTCCTCGAAAAATAATACATTATGACTACTTATTGCGAATATGTTTTAAACGCTAACGGCAGCGGGATTGAGTATCACAAAGCTTATCATGATTCTCACTATGGATTTCCCATTGAGGATGATAATGAGTTATTCGGGAGACTGATTCTCGAGATTAATCAAGCGGGCTTGAATTGGCTCACGATGCTAAAG
The DNA here is from genome assembly GCA_964371385.1 of uncultured Rikenellaceae bacterium. GTDB lineage: Bacteria > Bacteroidota > Bacteroidia > Bacteroidales > Rikenellaceae > Mucinivorans. The sequence continues at coordinate 14,523 of CAYJLY010000024.1, read as the reverse complement.
AAAGAAGCTGGCTTCCGAGAGGCTTATAGTAATTTTGAAATTTCAAAGATTGCGCGCTATGACGACAACGATAGGGAACGTTTGCTTTCAGACTCAGGAATTATCAGAAACCGCCTAAAGGTGGGTGCGGCTATACATAATGCTCAGGTTGTTGTGGAGCTTCAAAAAGAGTATGGTTCTTTCAAGAGCTGGCTCGATTATCATCATCCCAAAACTAAAGATCAGTGGGTGAAGCTCTTTAAGAAGACTTTTAAATTTACTGGAGGCGAGATAACGAACGAATTTTTGATGAGCACAGGCTATCTCGAAGGTGCACATACTTGTGATTGTCCTACCTATCATAAGGTATTAGCATGTAATCCACCCTGGGTTAGAGATAAGATGTAGATTTGCGAAAAATCAAAGTTAGATAAAAGGTATAAAAGACAAGGGGATATACTCCATGTGAGTATATACCCTTGTCTTTTATGTGGTAACGCTCTATATCTTAGTTCTCATCTACATCAGCTTCGCTGTCAATGATCTGGTAGCTTGCATTGAGTTTGTATGATAGTTCGTACTCTGTGTTACCAATAGTAAACTCCTCAAATTCAACCTCGTACTCAGTACCTTCCTTTTTGGCCTCCTTTTTTATTTCAACTTTAGTATCATCTGGGATGCTAACGAAGTTATCGTCCTCAAATTTATCGTTAAAAGCGGCAATTGAATCTTTAGCAGCAGTAGGCTGCATAGTTGCGTAGGTGTAGGAATGTTCCAGCTCCATTTCGTAGTTCAATACTTTGAAAGATGAATCTAGTTCGATTTCAAGCTCAGCGTATGAGCCGTCAAGTTGTTCTAGAATAGCGTCAATTTCATACTTATTGTCGTCAAATTCAACATCAACAACAACGGCACCAGGGTATAGGCTATTGACTACTGCTATAATTTCGTCAGATACTGGGATCTTTGTGTCGTCATCATCGTTATCGTCCATCTCCTCGGTGCTAAAGAGTAGTTTGCCAGTTATAGCGTCAAAAACAAGCGTTGCTTCAATGTTAGGATCTGCAATGTTTTCGAGTTCAACCTCATAGGTTTTGCCTATGTTCTTCTCGTTGTAGTCTTGCTCTAGCTCCACTTCTTCGATTTTCCATTGCGTGGCATCACTGTATTGAGTAGCCTCAAATGCAGCTTTGATGATAGTGGGGATTTCAGTGCCCTGATCGCGAGACTCCATCTCTAGCTCTGCGTTATCATCGTTGTATTTGTACCAAGCCTCCACTTTGTCGTCGTCAGCTTTGGTTGCACCCGTAAATTGTGCAACGTCAAAGTCGCCACGTGTACTCCAAATCACATTAGTGATGCTTTGCCCAAAGTCAGCTTTTAGTTGCGCATTGAGTACTTCTGATTTAATTTTAGGGGTATCATCCTTACACGATGATAGGATAGTTGTTGCGGCAATTGCCAACCAAATTGAGTTTTTCATGTTCTTATGTTTTAGTGTTAGTATTGTTACCCCATATATAAAGAAAAGGAGTACTTTCCTGGAAATATTATATACTGTTTGTGGGGTGTTTAATTATGTATAAAATTAGAAAAAAATATTAAAGTACAAATTCGACTTCTTTGAAGTAGTAATTTGAGGTTGTGCCATCTTCTCTAAGTAGTGATAGTTCGCCCGTGTTGGGGTTTATTTTGTGTATAGAGGCTTTGAATTGACCGATTTTGTCACTAAAAATATGTTTCCCCTCGCCTCGCCATAGTCTTGCCATATAATCTGCACATAGCCTCTCTATGGTTTGCCTATAACGTAGGGCAAAATGCCTTGTAAACGTTTCGAGTAATGCTTTAGGTGAACTTTCTATTTCACACAATATCAGCGATGTGGGATTGGGTAACTCTTGGGGGAACTTATCTTGCAGAACATTTATTCCCACCCCAATAATTGATCGTGAGAGATACTCGCCCATAGAGCAATGCTCTATGAGTATGCCGCCAATTTTATTATCACCAACATACAAATCGTTGGGCCATTTAAGCCTACAATCGGCGCCCACTTCACTCAAAGCGTCACTTGCTGCAAGAGCTGCCATGATCGATGTGTGGTACTGCTGGTAGACCTTGATATGCGAGGGCTCGATCACAAGCGAGAACATTAGATTTTCGCCAGCGTTAGAGCTCCAAGTGTTGCCTCTTTGCCCACGACCATTGCTTTGCCAGTGTGCCAAGACTATGTCTCCGTGGTGATATTTGCCTGTGGAGGCCTGAGTGTTGGTAGAATCGAGAGTGTCGAATTCTGTAATGTTGAATTCCATATTCTATTTACAAACCTTGGTCCCCCCGATATACACGCTCTCCACACCCTTATCCACTGCCTCTAGTGCGTTTTGTATCTTGGGAATCATGCCTGCGGCCACAACACCGCTCTGTTTTAGTTCAGCGAATTTTGTGGCATTAATCTCTTTAATTAAGCTATTAGGATCGTCAATGTCTAGCAGTACTCCTGCTTTTTCAAAACGATACTCTAGGGTTACCTTATATTCTTGGGCAAGCCCCGTTGCAATGGTCTGTGCCACCGTGTCGGCATTGGTGTTGAGAAGTTCGCCATCCCCAAGGGTCAAAGGTGCTATGATAGGAGTTAGTCCACCATCTAAAAGAGTCGAGGCTGTCGAGGTGTTCACACAACATAGGTCGCCCACAAATCCAAAATCGATGGGTTCAGGCGAGCGACGCTTAGATTGAATCAACCCTCCATCTGCGCCCGTCACCCCTAGTGCATTGCAGCCAAGGGCTTGAAGTCGAACTACTATATCTTTGTTGATTAGGCCGCCATAGACCATGGTGACAACTCGAAGCATTTCGCTGTCAGTCACTCGCCTACCCTCTATCATTTGGGCCTTAATCCCAAGTCCACTAGAGACTTGTGTGGCAATCTTACCTCCGCCATGTACCAGAATTTTTAATCCTTCGATTTTCGAGAACTCACTCAAAAAGGCCTCTAGTGCCTCTGGCGAATCAATCACATTGCCGCCAACTTTAATAATTCTAAGATTTTTCATAAATACAAAGATAGTATTTTTGTGTGAATATTGTCAAAAAAACTTATCTTTACGCTCTGTAAAAAAAACAATCAACTTTTAAGCATGAAATCAATCAAAGAACTGTACCGCATAGGCCTGGGTCCCTCATCTAGCCATACCATGGGGCCTCGTAATGCTGCCATAGAGTACGCAAAGGCTCACCCTCAGGCTCATTCTTTTCGTGTGACTCTCTATGGGTCGCTGGCAGCCACGGGCAAAGGTCACCTTACAGATCGAGCGATTTTAGATGTCCTAGAACCTATTGCTCCAGTGGAGCTTATGTGGGAGCCTAAGACTTTTTTACCTTTCCACCCCAATGCCATAGATTTTTGTGTTTTGGGCGAGGATGGGCACAGTGAATTCGACCACCGTAGAGTGTATAGCGTAGGGGGCGGTGAGATTATTGTGGAGGGTGAGACAAAAGCCGAGAGTGAGCTCATCTATGATATGAGTAGCATGACCGAGATACTTAAATGGTGTGAACAGAGCGGAAAAAGCTATTGGGAGTATGTTAAGGAGAGAGAAAATCCCGATCTGTGGGACTATCTTTTTGAGGTGTGGAAGGTGATGCATAAGTCTGTTGAAGAAGGTCTTGAGGCAGAGGGTGTGCTACCCGGTGGATTGAATCTAAGGCGCAAAGCAGCTGCCTACTATATACGCGCCACGGGTTATAAACAGTCGCTCAGAACTCGAGGATTAGTGTTTTCGTATGCGCTGGCAGTGAGCGAGCAAAATGCCTCGGGAGGCCAAATAGTTACAGCACCAACTTGTGGTTCGTGTGGAGTGATGCCAGCGGTGCTTTACCACCTGAAAAATAGTCGCGATTTTAGCGATGTGCGCATACTGAGGGCTCTTGCCACGGCAGGCTTGTTTGGTAATATCGTCAAGACAAATGCCTCCATCTCGGGTGCCGAAGTGGGGTGTCAAGGCGAAGTTGGTGTGGCGTGTGCCATGGGAGCTGCGGCCGCCAATCAGCTGTTCGGAGGTAGTCCTGCTCAGATTGAATATGCTGCCGAAATGGGGCTGGAGCACCACTTGGGCATGACCTGCGACCCTGTGTGTGGATTGGTACAGATACCCTGTATTGAGCGCAATGCCTATGCTGCGGCACGTGCACTAGATGCTAATACCTATTCGACCTACTCGGACGGGGTGCATCGTGTGTCGTTCGACAAGGTGGTCGAGGTGATGCGCCAAACGGGTCACGACCTGCCTTCGCTCTACAAAGAAACAGCCGAGGGCGGACTAGCCAAGGACTACCAGCAAATGTAATTTCACTTCAATACCAGACCTTTTATATGAATTCAAAAACCTGTTTACTTCTAACCCTTGGTGCAACCCTTACTTCATGCACCGAAAAAACCACCCCCCAACAACCAAACGTACTCTTCATTCTCTCCGACGACCACACTGCCCAAAGTTGGGGCGTCTATGGTGGGATACTTGCTGAGCATATTAACCACCCCAGCATTGAAAGACTAGCCCGCGAGGGTTGTGTGTTGGATAATAGTTTTTGTACTAACTCAATCTCTGTACCCTCTCGCGCCTCGCAGCTCACGGGAGCTTACAGTAACATCAATGGAGTGTTTACCCTCTCTCACGCTCTTGATGCCGATGGAGATAATATAGCAAAACAAGCCCAAAGAGGGGGTTACAATACAGCTCTGTTTGGTAAGTGGCATTTGAAAAGTAAACCCCAGGGTTTTGACACTTTTGAGGTTTTCCACGACCAAGGCGAATATGTAAATCCGATTTTTAAGACTGCACAAAATTGGGTGCAGGGTAAGAACGTAGGCGATACGGTAGAAGGTTTTTCGACCGACATCGTCACCGATAAGACCATTGCATGGATAGAGGGGCATGATAAAAGTAAGCCTTTTATGGCTTTCTGTCATTTTAAAGCGACCCACGAACCTTGGGATTTTCCCGCTCGCAATAAGGATATGTACAAAGATGTAGTATTCCCCCACCCCGAGGATATGCTTGTGATGGATTGGCAATCTACGGGCCGAACTTTTCAGGGGCAACCTCTTGAGAATCTCGCAACTCGCTGGGAGACTGCTAGCCGCACCGGAGAGTGGTGGTGTGATTACCCTGAACTGCCATTCTACAGAGAGGGCAAATCGCCTGAGAGTGACCGCATGGAGATTTATCAAAAGCTGATTCGAGACCACTTGCGTTGTGCAGCTGCGATTGACCAAAATATAGGTCGTCTGCTGGATTATTTGGACGAGGCTGGATTAGCCGAGAATACCATAGTTGTGTATGTTGCCGATCAGGGTTATTTCCTTGGCGAGCACGGAATGTTTGACAAACGAATGATGCTTGAAGAGGCGCTACGTATGCCTTTTGTGATTCGCTATCCTCGCGAAATTCCCGCAGGCACACGCAATGAGGATATAATCCTAAATATTGACTATGCCGCTACGCTTGCTGATTATATGGGAATTGAAGCGCCCGAGAAATCACAAGGTGAGAGCTTTAGGGCTAACCTTCGAGGCGAAACCCCCGACCATTGGCGAGAAAGCATGTATTACCGCTATTGGACTCAAGAGGAAAACCGCCCGGCTCACTTTGGAATTCGTAATCAGAGATACAAACTAATGTTCCTCTACGGGCAACCTCTAGACAAGAATGGTAAAAATGCTACTGCTTCGGCTCCATCATGGGAGTTCTATGACTTGGAGCGCGATCCAAAGGAGCTTAAGAACCTGTATAACGACCCTGAGTATGCGGATATTATCACACAAATGCGTAGTGAGCTAGCCGCCCTTAGAGCGCAGTATGGCGACACAGACCAGCAGTATCCTCAGATGATGGAACTTCTTGAGCAGCATCATATTCCAACATCAAATATCTAAAGCTACACGATGAAACTTCGACTACTTATAAGCAGTGTTATGTTGTTGATGACAAGTACTGCACTTTCCCAAATCAAAGTTGCCTGCGTTGGCAATAGTATCACATATGGTTCTACTATCGTGAATCGTGAGTTGAATTCCTACCCTGCCCAATTGCAAGGATTGCTAGGGGATGATTATCAGATAGGCAATTTTGGCTATCCAGGCAGGACTGCTCTTGATCGCGATGAGTTCGCATATATGCGCACGCCCGAGTATAAAGCATCGTTGGATTTCCAGCCCGATATAGTGCTTATCAAACTAGGCACGAACGACTCGAAAATGAAACATTTTCAACACATAGATCATTTTAAGACTGACTATCAGAAGCTAATCGATTCTTACAGGGCTCTACCCTCTTCGCCACGCATTATTCTGCTCACACCCCTTGTGAGCTATTATCCCGAGGGTGAGGCTATCTCCAATGAGCGTATTCGAAGCAGAATTATGTATGACATTGCAAGTCTTGCTCTTGGTAATGGCTTGGAGATTTTTGATAGCTATTCGATTTTGGGCGATGAGTATAATGAGGCTTTGATGCCCGATAAAATACACCCCTCTTCGATTGGAGCAGGCATACTTGCGCAGAATATCTATCGTATGCTCTCGGCTGAGCGTGACGAGGATTTTGATATTGAAAAAGAACTTGATGTAAGCGACACTTTCACTACAACCGTTGGATACCAAGGGTTTGAATGCAATGATCTAAATTTCTCTATTGTAAAACCGAATATTGCTAACGCCAAACATTCGTGGTTTCTCGTTGAAACCTCTAAACTAGCCAATACTACTCTGCAAAGAAAGCTCCTAGAGCTTGGTTTTGCAGTTGTGACTTGCGATAAAGATACAGATAAGAATCGACTTGCGAAGATTCTTAAAAAAGCAGGCATGAACCCTCAGCCAGCGATTGTAAAGTCAAATAGTTCCAAAACAACCCAAGATCAATTAAAAGAAATTCTACAAAGCGAGGGACTATATGAGAATCCATGCGCCAAAGCTGTTCGAGGAAATGAGTACCGCGCAGGAGCTGGTTGGTTTAATGGTGCGGATTGGAATCAAACCGCAGCGGATATAACCACGACTCTTAGCGAGGGTGAAGTTGATATTCTGCTTCTTGGTAACTCTATCACCCAGCGATTTGCGGTGAATCGCAAGTTGGTTGGTTCCTCAAAAAATAGTGCTGTAATTGCTGATAACTTCAAAGGTTACACTTGGGAGTCGGCGGGCATTTCGGGCGATAAAACACAAAATCTGTTGTGGAGGGTGCAAAATGGCAACTATAATGCTGCCAAGCCCCGCTTTGTAACTATTGCTATCGGAGTGAATAATGCCACTGATGATGCTCAATCGGTTTTTGAGGGGATAATGGCAGTGACAGATGCCGCCTTGGATGAATTTCCTCAGGCGAAGATTATCCTTTTTGGAATGCTGCCCACTGCTGCATCGCCAGAGCGTTTTGAGATTTTTAATGAGGTGATAGGCAAACTCACAAATGCAAAGCTCGACAAAAGGGTGACCTTCGTAGACCCACGCCCCACGTTTTGCGATGCAGAGGGAGAGCCTCGTAAGGATCTATACAGCGGCGATATGATTCACCTTGTAGACGAAGGGTATAGGGTGTGGTCGAAGTTAATTATTGATACGATAGAACAACTCTAATTATCATAAAAAAGGTGGCGCAATTACTTGCGCCACTTTTTTTTACACTTGATTTGAAGTCCCTAGCTTATAGAGATTAGCTCCACTTCAAAAATCAATGACGACCAAGGCGGGATTCCCTGCACGCCATTTTTTCCATAGCCCACATCAGATGGGAGATAGATGCGCCATATGTCGCCCGCAACCATCTCTGAGATGGCAATTTGCCAGCCCTCTATCACCTCGCTCAGGCGCAGAGTTTCGGGGTAGGGCTTGTCTCGAGAGCTATCAAAAATACTACCATCAATCAGCGAACCTTGATAATGTACCGAAATAACATTATTAAGTCCTGGTTTTTGGCTTCCATCGCCCGATTTCACAACCTCATAGAGCACTCGTTTGGGAAGCTCGTTGATACCATCTTTTTTAGATAGTTTGATTAGGAATTGTTTATTTTTTTCTTTGTATACTTTACGGTCTGCTTTTTTATCTGCCATGATTTGATTTAGTTAGGGTTGATTTCTTGAAGTGCTGCTTTAATATTGGTGAGCACCTTTTCGCTGAGGCGTACTTTTGCTTGAGCGGTCACACCCGAGGCTCGACCCGTGCAACGCACATTTGGGTGGTTTAATAATTCAAGATCGCCTAGTGAGCCAAGCATATCACACAAAAAGTAATTATCCCCTTCGAGGAATTCTTTAAATGGTTCCATATCAAACACTGGGCTACCAACAGTGGAAACTAAGATTTTGCGATGACCCAATGCCTCAAACTGCTCTTTGTGCAGCAGGATATTGTTTTTATTGACACATGCGCAAATCACCTCACATTCGCTTAGTAGATCATTCAACTCTCTGTACTCTACTCCATCAGCCTCTACGTCCGCCTTTCGGGTGCGACTATAATAGTGACACTGTGCTCCAAAGAGCTTAAATCCATCGCTTAGCAAACGTCCTGTAACCCCCATGCCTATGATACCAACTTTAAGGCCTGTTAGTTCACGAGGCACCTCATCCCACATTCTACCCCCATAGCCGTGAAAGAGTTGCACCAACTCGCTAATAACAAACTCCAATACTCCTGGGTCGCCATAATCGCGTATGCCTTTGACTATTACTCCTTTTGAGCGTGCAGCTGCAATATCCACATTAGCGCTGTTCTCGTCATACAGGCTACAACACATACCTATGTAGCGCAGTGAAGGGGCGTTTTCTATGGTTTTTCGTTCTATGGGCGTGATGAAGCTAACTAGTACAGCGTCCGCATCACCAATGCGCTGGGCAACTTGCTCTTGTGATTGAGGGGTGTCGCGATGTAGTACCACTTCGTGAGCAAACTCATGGAGTTCTTTCTCTGCTTGGGGCAGCAGATGCACGGGTTCTATGGCAACTATTTTTTTGAATATTTTTTTCATGTTATTTATTTTTGCAGAGAGTTGTAGAGTTCTCGCAGCTCTTCGATTGTGGCATAAGTATAGTTGTTGTCAGAGCTAACCTCTTGCTCTAATTCACTGAAAGTCAAACCAGAGAACTGTGGGTGAATAATGTAACTATTCCCTTGAATTTGCGTTCGTGGAGTTTCTCTTTGGGCAACCATCGTAACACTCAGCGCATCGCCCGAGCGTAGGCCGACAATCTTTTGCTCAAACTCAGGAGCCACCGCCGTGGCTATATCTCCAATGCGATAGGCTTTGCATCGTGGTGCGAATATCTCGCCCGAGAGTCTCTCGCGCATGATGGCCCCGCACACAAAATCGGCGCACTGCTCATCGCTCATTAAAAAGCGTGTCATCCTCTTATCGGTGATAGGCACATAGCCCAACTCCTTGCTTTTTTGGGAGAAAATAGAGAAGATTGATCCCTCGCGGGCAATAATATTTCCAAGCCTCACAACGCAAGTTTGTATCTTTCCCTCACGGGCTGCATTGACAACCAGCGTATCGGCAAGCATTTTTGAGGCACCGTAGGCGCTGTTGGCTGTGGATGCCATGTCGGTCGAGATGAATACATATCGTTTAACCCCGCCCTTGATTGCGCCCTGAAGTGAACTTAGAGTGCCTTGAAAATTAATCGACACACACTGCTCCACCTCGCTCTCGCAAGCGGCAACATCTTTCATTGCGGCGCAGTTTATCACAAGTTCATAGCCCTCGTATGAGTTGAAAGTTAGAACATCGCCCGATATGTGTTTGGCGTAAAATGGGTTTTCCTTGCGCCTTGAGAGTGTTGTGATATCGTGATGACCGAGCCTCTCGCAGAGCATTTTGCCTAGCTTGCCACTTCCGCCTATTATTAGTATTTTCATGATTTGTTTGAAATGATTTCTTGACACAAAGATAAAAATTCTTTTGGTATTGAGAATATGTTTTCCTAAATTTGTAGAGAGACTTCTAATTTATTAATAACACTCAGAACCCCTATTGACTTATGAATACTCAAGATCTCAAAGCGCAAGTAGACACTATCCTTGCAACCCCTCGAATGAAGTACGGGCTCCTGCCTCGCATACTTTTCTTCTCTTTGGATGTACTGGCAGGCAAGAAAACTACCATCCCCAAGGCTATGTTTCTTGAGATGCTTGCCTCTATCCCCTATCGTCGTTGGGAGGCTAATTATTACAAGAAACTATCTTATCGTTATAAAAGTCAGGACTTTATCGAGCGAGCCTATCGCCTTGTTGAGTGGGGGCGCGCTGCCCAAGACAATGAATATTGGCACTTGGTGGTCTTAAATGAGAGACTGAAAGAATTGGGTCTAAAACGCCCTTGGTATCTAAGTCGATTTATGCGATGGATTGCAGTGAATTATTACATTGCCTTCGCCTATGTGCTATCCAAACTCAGCATACGTAGCGCCCTGAGTTTTAATGCTCAGTTCGAGGACCATGCAATGCATGTCTATGCAGAGTTTGTTGTCGCTAACGCTGAACTCGAGGAGCAAAAAATCGATAATGATATAGTTAAAAAATATGCTGATCTGCCTACGTGGGCTGATATTTTTCGTCGCATCGCTGTTGATGAGCTTGAGCACAAGGAGAATAGCTTGAAGTTTAAGGGCTGATTTTTGCAGGTGTACAACCCTTATGCTTATTTTAATTTTTATACATTTATTGTGAAGGACGTTCCAATGCTGGTTAAGTTGTTGTAGATAATCGGTTTTGATAGCTACTCCCTACTTTTGAGCATCTAGCTTATCCACTGAGATGAGCTCTGGTGTTGAAATACTCATTTGTTTTCCATTTTGTATTGACTAGTAAGACGCCTTGCACTGCACTCTCCCCCGCCCTTTTTTTATAGGAACTATGGACAGTTGATTCATGCACAAAAATAGTCTAAACTGCATGGGTTTATTTGGATATGTTATCCCATGGGGATTTAGTTCTCGATGACTAATCATGTAAAAAGGGAGTTAAACTATTTTCTAGTTTAACTCCCTTTTGTTTTGTCGGGATGACAAGATTCGAACTTGCGGCCACACGCCCCCCAGACGTGTACTCTAACCGGGCTGAGCTACATCCCGCTCATTACCACTTGTAGTGATACTGCTTTCATGTTAGTTCCTCAGTGATAAGGGCTTTTCCTTAAAAGCAGTGCAAAGATAGTCATTTTGATTCTTTTTCCAAAACCCACCATCGATATATCTTAGTGAAACAATGTTAAAGCGTTTATTTTGAGCTTCGTAACTCTTGAAAAAAATCTTCTATCAGTTTTTGAGCACTCTGCTGCTCTACTCCTCTGATGATTTTAGTTTTCGGATGAAGTACTTGTGGGGCAATTTTTCGGTAACCGAATTTTTCATCGTCAGCTGCCCAAACTATAGTATCAATCTGTGCCCACCGTAAAGCAGCTGCACACATTGGACAAGGTTCGACCGTAACATAAATAGTGCAATCCTTGAGATACTTTGCAGCTAGTGCGTCGCAGGCTGCCGTAATTGCAAGCATCTCTGCGTGTGCAGTTGGATCGTTGAGCGTTTGTGTCAAATTATGCGTTTTTGCGATGGGGACGCCATTTGCGATAATAATTGCCCCTATTGGCACCTCGTTTTTTTGTCCAGCGCTAATGGCTTCATTTAGAGCCATTTTCATGAATTTTGAGTGTAATATTTCGTTCATATTGCAAAGGTAGAGAATTTTTTTTTGAAAAAAGTTGCATTTTTTTTTGGTGGTAAATAAAAAAGTAGTACTTTTGTGCCCGGAGAGATGGCAGAGTGGTCGAATGCGGCGGTCTTGAAAACCGTTGATCTTCACGGGTCCGGGGGTTCGAATCCCTCTCTCTCCGCCAATACTGCTGAAAGTCAATGACTTACAAAAAGGCAGGACACAAAGCAGGATGTTTACTACAAACATCCTGCTTTTTTTTTGTGCTAATTTCCTGCGAAATATAGCGGGACACTACTCTATCAAATCCACATAAAAAACCTCACTCACTCCCACGTGGGGGTTGGAGTTCACGACGGTGACCTGCACACCGATTGGTTTTTTCCAGAAGATCCAGCGGCGTTTGGTGATTGTCTCGGTGATGAGCGTGATTTCGTTTGGGAGCTCCACCCTTAGATCGCTCGGCTTGATGAGCCCTGCATCGATATCAACATTCGCATATATATGAACCCACGGCTCGGTGTGATCCAGCACTAGTGAACCTTCGTGCTTATCAACAAAAACTGTGTCGCCATTAATATATTCGGTGTCCGTGACGACTTTAATCACGCTTTGTGCGTTCTTGAGCTTCACGCGGGTGTCCTCGAGTTCAGCGTATAGCTCCGAATTTATATCTTCGAGCGAGTTCAGCGAGAGCTGGAGCCCTTGCGCCACGGTGGCCGATTTGCCGCTTTCGGTCTTGTAATGTTCGATATCACTGCTCAGGGCGATGGTGTTCTGCTCCCAGCGCTGGCTCTCGGCTTTGTGGCGGTTACACGAACGAATAGATAGCGATGAGAACACGAGGAACGCTATCGATACGATGATTTCAATAGTCAGCCTACTCATTGTTGTGGAGTTTTTCAAAGGTGATTGATTCGAGGCGGCGCATCCAGCCCTTAATGAAAACCTGCTGCGAGGGCTTGCGCTCTACTATATTATAGAGAAACTCTTTGCGTGTCTGCCAAATCTTATCAAAGAGCTCATGAGCACACGAGGCGTTGATCGCTCGCAGGGTCTTAGGCCCCATAATTCCATCGTCAGCTACACCAACGATGCGCTGCACATGCTTGATGGCGGTGCCACCCGAGCCCCAAAGCCAGTCGACTAGAATGTTAGCGATTGCCTGTGAATCTATATCGTCGGCGCGAAATCTATCCCAGTAGAGAGTTTTTAGGATGTCCATTGCCTGCTCATCCGTGAGGGCTTTGAGCCGCTCGAGGGTGGGCGATGGATAGCCTTTGCGCTTGCAATAGACTGCGAAAGTGTTGAAGGTAACGCCCTTATTGGTTGGTCCGCCCTGATCGAGCGGGTGATTTGAGAAGCCACCCTCCCACGAGAATATGAAAGGGGCTAGAATTGCTACATTTGCCATAGTTTTAGTTGTTTTTAAGTTGTTATTAATAGTCGCTTTCAGGTAGTCTGTTAGAGCACTTCTTAATTTCGCAGAGCATCGGACGATGGTAGGCTGCTTGAACTTTTAGCGAGGAGTTTTCCTCAAGCAGCTTAATCCGTTCGGCTTGCTCGTTGCGTAGCTCTAGGTAGAGTGCATCAATTTTCTCATCTCTCACCCTGAGGCGTTCTTCGAGGCGCTGCACCTCGTCTTGTCGGTTGTCGATTTTCTTACCCTCGTTGTCGAGCTCTTGACTGGAAACCTCGGCACGCCTTTTGCGCCCCGAGAATAAGAACTCAATTAGTTTGTAGCCCCCAAGGGCGGTGATCACGGTGATGGCGGTTGTAATAATGTCTATCATTTTACTTGTTTTTTTGGTGATTTTTTTGTAATTTTGCAGTGTAAACTTTTAACAATAAAACTTTTAACAACAATGAAAAAACTTTTTCTTTTACTAGCGGCAGCCGTGATGATGAGCTGCCAAGAGGACAAACCAAATGGCATGAGCGGTGACACTGTGATGTATGTGAACAGCAGCGCAACGCCCAAGGCTTTGACTCGCACGGGCGAGACCACCGAAACCCCCGACCCAGATGAAGTGCTGCCAACACCTCTTGAGGTTGTTGAGCGTGCAAATGGTATGACTTGGCACAACAGCAAGGTGGGAATTGGCGATTGGAACAAAGACTTGGCGAATGTTCGCTTTATGTTCCTCAATGTTATCAACCCTGAGACTGGAGGCTTGGAGCCTGCTCTTATTGAAGCTCGTGATTTGGTTTTCTACGACGACGTTACTGGTCTCACAGCCGACCTTGATACCATTGCTTATATTCCTAACGCAGTAATGGAAGCAGGCGAGAATGCTATTAAAGCCGCCTACAATGCTGGCGAATACGCTGAGTGTGAGCAACTTTTTAAGGAACTCTTCAACTTTATCCCCACCACTGGTAAGCAGTGGCGAGAACTTAAAGCCAAGGG
>CAYJLY010000024.1:0-411 GCA_964371385.1 uncultured Rikenellaceae bacterium | reverse complement strand
CGAAATTTAGATTTCTATACGAACTTTGCACATCTATCACGCCTACCACCACTGAGTAGGCGTGTTTTGTTATAACCTGCACGAATGCAGCTACTCCCGTACCGAAAACACAACCGCCCACGTGGTAGTTAGTGTGCCCGATATTGTGAGTTATCACATATTGCCCAATTTGCCCATTGTAACGCGCAACATCACTATTTCTCGTTGGGCTATAAAATTGCCCTATCACGCTAGCGTAATACCCATTCACCGACCCACTGCACAAAACACCAGGGCGATTGCTCACGCCTTTGAACGTTTCGGTGAGTTTTTGAGTTAGAGCATCCCACGCCAGGTGCCAGAGGTTCGAGGAGTTCCACGCCGATAGCATGCCATTCATGCCTATCTCAGAGCGAGAGATGGCAGCCACAA
>CAYJLY010000023.1:0-29394 GCA_964371385.1 uncultured Rikenellaceae bacterium | reverse complement strand
CTTTGCGTAGGCTTTGCCACCATCTTTCGCTCGAAATGCCGCTTTTGAGCTGCTCTGCTCCAAAGGCTATCTTGTCGGGGTGGGCAACAAAGTCTATGCCCCCGTCCTCGACCATTTGCATCATTGAGCGGTAGTAGGTCTCAATAGTGCGACGCAGATCTCCTCCCATTGCCGAGCGAAGGTTTTCCAGTCCGCTGTCAGTGTCTATGGTCTGTCCATTGTCATCTACGATCAAATGCACCGCTCCAATGCGATAATCTAGCGGAAGATCTTGAAATTTGGGTGACACAGGTCGTGAATTTCTATCAATGTAATCTAACTCCAAGGCCAGATACAATTCGATTTGAGAGCCATATACGGCTTTTAGGCGTGCGAATTCTGCTATATACGCAGGTAAATCGTTATCATTTAGTGTCCAGCCATTGGGATAGGGTAGTGGAGCATGTGAAGAGATGCCATAGGCAGAGAACCCTGCTTCTATTGCCGCTTGGACGTAGAGCTCCATGGGTGAGTTGCCGTCACAGAAATTACAGTGACTGTGATAGTTAGTGAGATTTTTCATTGTTATACTTGTTTTACAAATAAGGGTCTGCCGAAAGCAAAAACTTTAAGACAAACCCTCATTAATCATTCAATATATGCTTTTACCAGCTGCCGCCAGCACCTCCTCCACCGAAGCCGCCGCCACCAAATCCTCCAAAGCCGCCTCCACCGAAGCCACTTCCTCCGCTGCTACCAAAGCCACCACCACTGCGACCCCCTAGGCTCGCACCAAACAATCCCCATCCAAGGGCACTGAGTAGTTCATCGCTATCATCATCACGGCGAGAGCTACCATTATTGCCACCACCGCCGTTTTTGTTCTTGCGATTAGAGCTAAAGAAGATGAAAAGAAATATTAATCCAATGATGATGTAGGTCCACATCTTAACCTTTTTCTTTTGCTGATCGCTTCCTTCGGCAGTGTATTCGCCCGTAGCCATTTGCATCAGAGCGCGTGTTGCTCCATCTATACCTGCGTAGTAATCATTTTGCATAAAGGCTGGTATCATAATCTCACGTCCAATGCGCGAGGCATAAACATCGGGAATTGCTCCCTCAAGACCGTAGCCAACCGCAATGTGATACTCGCCTCGAGAATCATCAGTCTTGGGCTTTACCAACACCAATACTCCATTGTCTTTGCCAGCTTGTCCTATTCCCCAACGATGGGCTAGCTCAGTTGCGTATTCAGATGCATCTGCTCCATCCAAATCGGCAATGGTAACTACTGAAATTTGGGTAGAAGTAGAATCGTCAAAAGCCACTAGGCGTGTCTCTAATTCTTGCTCTTGCGAGCTGGATAGAATATCAGCAAAGTCATTGACCAGTCGCTGCGGATTTTGAGGTTCTGGGAAGCTCTGTGCCCATACCATCGATGAGCATAGTAGCAGAGCACACGCTAAGAGTGATGTTCTAATTCTTGTTCTCATCTGCATTGTCATCTTCATAGGAAATATCATCACTGAGTTCGTTTACATCATCGCTTTGGTAGGGGAAGTGCTCTTTGAGTTGTGCCCCTATGCTCTGGATTGCAAAGCATAGACCTTCGGCATTTTCGCTCCTCTTGAACATCTCAACCATCTCATTGAGAGTCTCTTGCCAATAGTTTTTGCCCACTTTTTGGTCTATGCCCATATCCCCAAGGATAGCGCTCTTGCGGTCCTCAGAGGCAACATAGATTAGAATTCCGTTGCGTTGGGCAGTTTTCTCAAGCCCAAGTTGTATGAAAAGCTCCTTGGCACGCTCCATAGGGTCGCCCTCACAAGTCTTTGCTATGTGAACTTTTATCTCGGCAGAAGTCTGATTCTCAGCCACACGAATAGCTGCAACGACTCTCTCGCCTTGCTTTTTACTTAGAAATTTCATTGTCAAATTTTATTGAGATTAAAACTCAACTGCTGGTGCATTCTCAGCACCCTCTGAAGCCTCGAAATACGCTTTCGTTTCAAAACCAAACATAGATGCCATTAGGTTTTTAGGGAAACGGCGGATGGTTGTGTTGTACTCCTTGACAGTGTCATTGAAGCGCTTGCGCTCGGTTGCAATGCGATTTTCAGTACCCTCCAACTGAGCTTGAAGGTCAAGGAAGTTTTGGTTAGCCTTCAAATCTGGATAGCTCTCCGAAACTGCCATCAAACGCGAAAGTGCTGATGAGAGTTCACCTTGAACTTGGTTGAATTTAGCAAGGCTTTGTTCGTTGAGTTGATCTACGTTTAGGGTTACTTTGGTTGCGTTTGCGCGCGCCTCGATAACCGCCGTTAGGGTCTGAGATTCGTGCTCAGCATAGCCCTTCACGGTGCTCACAAGGTTAGGGATAAGATCGGCACGGCGTTGATATTGGCTCTCAACATTGCTCCATGCTCCCGTTACACCCTCCTCGAGTGTGACCATAGAATTGTATGAGTTTTTGAAGAAGAAATAGCCCATAAGCACTACTCCGATAATAATTCCCCAAGTGATTAATTTTTTCATAGTCTTTTATTGTTTTAGTTTTTACTCTGCAAAGTTATAATTATTTTTTTAATTGCATAGATTTCCTTGACTTAAGGCGAAGCTTTATTGCTCCGGCAAGTGTGTCGAATTTTAGTTGAAACAATGCTCTCATTTCTCCTGCCATACACAACCCACACACCGAGCACATCTCTTCGCTTTTGGCAGCACACTCTGCAAAGCGAGTGCCATCGGCCATGATGAAATTGGTTACCCAGCAAGCTCGCTTGAACTTATTTTGTTTCATTAGACGCAGTCCAGAAGCCGAATTTAGAATAGGATAACCTTGTTTTTTCAGAGAGATAATTAGTTCGATGACCTCGGCTCGTTTTTGCCATGGTAGAAAGAGATCTTCGGTACCAGGGTAGGGCGAGTGAAAATTCAGTGAGATAGCCTGCAAAGCAGGGTTTTGGGCTACCCACTTGATTGTTTGCTCCACACAGGAGTAATTTTTTGAGTTGATTACCATGTTAGCTGAGAGAGCGTGATGCCCACAGCTTGCGATGTTTCTTTCTAGTTTTTCGAAAGCTCCTTGGCCTCTGATTTGATCGTGAAACTCTCCTAGTCCATCAAGCGACACCCACATCGAGTCCGCGCTACTGCCATCAAAAGGTAACTGAGCGTTGGTTGTGATAGTACTACTGTAGAATCCGATTTTCTTAGATAAGCGCACTAGGTCATTGATGTTTTTGTCGCCATCGCGCCACAAAAAAGGTTCTCCACCCTCGAAATCTACTATCCTCGATCCTAAAGTGTAGCAATATTTTAGCTCCTCTTCGATTTGTTCATAGCTCTTACTGGTGGGATTTTTATGATTGTAAACCGCGCAGTGCTTACAAGCCAGATTGCAACGATCGGTGATAAAAATTACGCTCTGTAATGGACGTTTCACTCCGAAGAGTTTTGCTCTCCAAAACCAAAAGGGAAGATAGAAAAATTGTTTCATATTACAGCCATGCTAAGATTGTAACTATCACTGCAAATGCAGAGATAAGATTGCGTGCCAAATACCAACGTATCATAAACCATCCTATGCCACTTGAGGTGATCGAATCCCACATTTCCATGGGGCCCATAAGTGGGTTGCGTTTAAATTCTCGGTTGGGGTAGCGCACAAATTGCAGCATCAAATAGAAGTGATATGCAGCCATGGGTAGCACCAGTCCAACAAAACAGAACCTCGCAGTCAAAATCTCGCTCCACACTCCATAGCCCACCAAGGCAAAAGGAGCAAATAGTATTACCCCCTGAACCAGTAGCATCAGCCATTTCCATCGAAGCAAGCCAGCTAGAGTCAATTTCCCAACGCTGCGATCGGGTTCCAAATCCATTATCGAGTGACTATACACTATATTGGTGACCAATAGCCCCACAGCAATAGATAAAAGCGTTAGGGCATTAGAAAATTCACCCGTGGCACTATAATACACCCCAATCATAAGCAGCGGACCAAACATTACTCCAATAACAGCTTCTCCAAGGCCTCTATATCCTAGCTTTAGTGGTTTACCCGAGTAGGAATAGCCCACAGCGCAACCAAGGGAAGCGATATAGAGAATGTCGATACCCCTAAACCACCACAAAACAAAGCCTATGCCCAAAGCCACCACCGCAAAGCCCACAACAGCCCATCCCAGCTCGGTGATGCTTGCCTCGCCCGAGTTTAGGTAGTCACACTTGGCAACCCTTGCGCGTATACCGGCAGATGCCATCTTGGCTCGAATGGCTGTTCCTTTGTATTTATAATCAAAATAGTCGTCGGCAAGGTTCATTGAAAGATGCAAAAGCGCCACCCCTATAATAGCCAACACTCCCATCCACCAAACAAAACTCTCGCTCGATGATCCAAATGAAAAAGCCACAATCGCGGGAAGTATGCTTTGTGGCAGAGATACGTTGCGGCTGTTTTTATACCAAAATCCTATTCTCATAAAAAAATACCTAGCGGCTAACGGTTCTCACTTTACGCGCCATAGCGCTAGCAAACACAAAGCTCTCGAGTTCGGGATTCGAGGCATGGAGAATGTCCTCCTTGCTGCCCTCCCACCATTTATTGCCTTGGTAGATGAAAGTCACCGTGTCGCCTATCTCCATAACTGAGTTCATGTCGTGGGTATTGACTATGGTGGTGATGTTGTACTCTTGGGTGATCTCTTGGATGAGATTGTCGATTACAACCGAAGTCTCGGGGTCGAGGCCTGAGTTGGGCTCATCACAAAACAAATATTTAGGGTTCATTACGATTGCGCGAGCAATGGCCGTACGTTTGACCATACCCCCAGAAATCTCGGAAGGGTAGAGGTGGTTCACATTCTCAAGGCGCACCCTATTCAAACAGAAATTTACTCGTTCCATTTTTTCCTCCATCGACCAATTGGTGAAAAGATCCAACGGGAAACGCACATTTTCCTCCACAGTCGAGGCATCCAGTAGTGCGCCACCCTGGAAAATCATACCAACCTCTTTTCGAACTTCTCGCTTTTGTTCTAAGGAACATTGGTTGAAACACAAATCCCCGTACATGATTTTACCCGAGTTGATAGGGTGTAGACCCACAAGGGATTTCAGTAGCACGGTTTTACCCGAACCACTCTTTCCTATAATAAGATTGGTCTTGCCTGCAAGAAACTTTGCATTGATACCTTTTAATATTTCTTTTTCTTCGAACGCTTTGCGTACATCTATTGCTTGTATCATAGTTGTGGTAGGTGTGTGCTCTTAGTCAATAAGAAGTAGTTGGGTGAGAATTAGGTTAACGATTAGTATCATAATACTGCTCATCACCACCGCGCGAGTGGATGACTTACCAACCTCTAGTGAGTTGCCCTTGGCATAGTAACCATAGTAGCCCGAAATGGTTGTGATTACAAAACCAAAACAGCATGCCTTAATAATAGAGTAGTACACATAGAATATCTCGAAATGCGAACGAATGCCATTCACATACTCATAAGGTGGGATAAGACCCGTGATGCTGGTGATTATGTATCCGCCATAAACTCCAATAATCATACTCATAATAGTGAGCAGAGGAAAGAAAAATACAGCTGCAACAACCTTAGGAAGAATCAAATAACGAGCCGAATTTACACCCATAATCTCAAGGGCGTCGATCTGCTCGGTGATTCGCATGGAGCCAATCTCTGAGGCAATGTTCGAGCCAACTTTACCCGCCAGTATCAGTGCGACCACCGTGGAAGAAAACTCCAAAACGATACTCTCTCTGGTGGCATAGCCTATAAGGTATTCGGGTAGTAGAGGATTTTCAAGGTTATTGGCCATTTGGATTACAACCACCGCGCCCATAAAAAACGATATGATTGCCACTATTATAATAGAGTTAATTCCGATGGCATCCATCTCGTAGATCATTTGGCGGCGGAAAATAGAAAATTTTTCGGGGCGGCCAAAGACCTTTTTTATCAACATAAGATATTCGCCTATCTCTTTGAGAGTCTTAATCATTGCTTGGTTCTTAAGAGTAAAAGTAAAGTCTGTTTAAATTGTTTGATAGCTTGTCGCGCTGGGGAGTGATATCCACCCGAGAGTGACACATTAACTCGGCAAAGATAGCTAATTTTTACTATGATAAAAGCACAAGGAGAAAAATTGCTCTTGCATCAGAGATAGAACACAATTTTTTGAACAAATAAAACCAGAAAAATGTTTATGAAATTAATTAAAAAAAACCAATAGTTATATGTTTAACTTACTTATTTGTACGATTTGCTTGTTCTTACTTATCGTAACTGTTTTTGAGGTGATTTTTGATGTTTAAATACAGTATGTGTAGGTGTAATAAATTGATATGCTGTATATTGCAATGGAGTTTGTGACTGGCCGCGATTTGTCAAAATTCTTTGTATTTCGACTCGTTATAGGTGATGGAGTAAAAGGTATAATTTGTCTATCTATTTGTAAAATAGTGAAATAACTGTGTTGAATTTTTTTTTTCAGCAAAAAAATGCGCTCAGGATATATCCGAGTGCTGATTTGGTAGTAAAAAGCAAGGGTTTTCGTAATAAACATGATAAAAATATTGTTTTTCCAGATAAAATCGTTACCTTTGTGGCGTTTTGTAGCGAAATAAACTGAATTTATCGATAAGAATTATTTTCTAAGAAGAGCAATAATAATAGAATAACGATAGTTTATTAGCCATGGATAAATACACATTAAGATAAGTTAGTATAATAATCATTAATATGAAGAAGATTACTTTTAGTCCTGCAAAGTTTGTGGCTAGGACTTTCATTTTGGCAATGACTGCCCTGTTGAGCACAAATACTTATGCTCAAAACGCTGACACTGATTATACGTTGGGTGCGAAAATCACTGGTAAAGGTGACATTAAAATGATGTTCCCTCTAAACAAGTATGTTCTGGATTTGTCTTTCAGCAACAATGGTGCCCAGGTTGAGAAATTGGATGGTATTTTCTCGAATTCGAGTGCGCTGTTTGGTTTGGACTCGCTGGTGATTGCCTCGGCAGCATCTGTGGATGGTCCTTATGACAACAACGAAATGCTCGCGACTAATCGTGCGGAGCGCGTTAGAACTTTCTTAGTGGAGCGTTATCCTCAGATCGACCCTAAGATGGTTAAGATTAATGCGGTGCCCGAGGATTGGGCTGGTCTACGCACTGCAGTAATGGCTGACGATCGTGTGCCTAATCGTACTGACGTTCTTAAGATCATCGACTCGAAAGCAACTCCAAATACCAAAGAAGCTCGCCTTCGCGCGCTAGACGGTGGTACTCCATGGAGATACCTTATTAACTATATCTTGCCTCAGCAGCGTTATGGTGCGTCGGTGGTGTTCCACTACGACATGGAGAAGATCGCTCGTGCTAAGCGAGACACTATCTACCTGCCTATGCTTATAGTTGATACTATAAAGGTAAAAGAGGGAGTGATTTTCCCAACACCTTATAAAGTAATGGCAGAGCCATGTGCACAGTATAATAAGTTTGCTATTAAAACCAATCTTCTATATGCTGGTCTGACTCTAACACCAAACCTTGCGTTTGAAATGAAGCTTGCTGACAAATGGACACTAGATGTTAGCGCGGGATACAATCCTTGGAACCGCGATGGTAAGCCAGGCGACAATAAAAAACTAGTTCACTGGCTGGGTCAAGTAGAGGGACGCTACTTCTTGGAGCGTGCAATGTATGGCCACTTCTTCGGTGCTCACCTTTTGGGAGGTCAATACAATATATCGAACTACAACCTTCCGTTCAATATCGGTTCTTCAGATTATCGCTATGAGGGATGGGCTGCAGGCGTAGGTCTATCTTATGGCTACCAGTGGTGTATTTCGGAGCGCTTTGCTCTAGAGGCAACAATCGGTGCTGGATACGTATATACAAACTATGACCTATATACTCACCCACGCTGTGGCTACCTAGTGGCTCCAGACCTTGATCACCATTACTTTGGTATCACTCGAGCGGGTGTTTCACTGATGTACAAATTTGGAAAGAATAAATAAACTAAAAACAATTAACTAAATTAACAACCAAAACAAAAAAAGATGAAAAAAAATCTAATTTTGGCTGCGATATTCGCAGTGACAACCCTTGCTTCTTGTAACAGGGGTGTTGATGGCGGTGATGACCCGGTAGATGGAATAAAAAAACCGGTAACTCTGACCATTAAAACTTCAACTGTATCTAAGTCAATTGGTGCAGCAGCAGCTGAAGGACAGAAAGCAGCGTTTGATCCTTCGAAAGTAAGTATCGTTGTAAAGAAAGATGACGCTACTTTTGACACTCTTCACAATGTTGTTCTTTCGCAGTTTTCTGATCCAGGAATTTACGAGAAATACACGGCTACTGTTGATGTTGCTCCAAACGCAACTCACGTGTATGCATTGATGAATGCTGATGGTGAGACAGCAGTTGAAGCAGGTACAAGTGTAACTCTTTCAGATGTTGCTAATACTCGTCAAGGTCTTGTGAACCAATTTGCAGTTCAGATCGACAGATCTGTTGATTTGTCTGCATCTAACGGCGAAATCAAACTAAATGGCGCAGGTCAAGCTGAGGCAACTGTAACAGTAGGACCTGAAATGGCTCGCATTGAGATGATCAATGACCTTCTCACTGATGGTAAATGGGCTACACTACTTGCAACTAACATGGTTGGTGTTGTTGACACTGATGGTGATGGTGTAGGTAATGCTGGTGACGGTGATATGACCTATGCTGATGTTCTTGCTCACTATGATGAACTACGCATCGAAGCGTTCTATCTTGATAACGTGAAAGCAAAGCGTGGTGATGCAGCTATCACAGACTACAATGACGATTTTAATGATACAGGCTGGCCTGAACTATGGCTTAATTCTTTCCTTGATGAAGATTCATCTATACCAGGATATGTAAAAGGTGCATCATCAAATTATGGTGATACGCCAGGTGCTTTTACTATTCTTAATAACTCAACAACTGCAACAGAATTCGCTGGTATCTTTAATAACTCTGTGGGTTACAATGTTTTCCCAACAGCAGCTCCTACTGGAACTGGTGATGCATTGATCGCAGATGCTAAGGACAACAAGCACCCTCACTTTGTAATTGCTGTTTCTTACTTCCCATCACAGGGAACTGGAGCTACTAAGCCTTTCGCACCTACAGCATTCTCAAAAACACGTATCACTCGCTACATCAACCTAGCGGCATACGTAGCAGATGGTACTGCTGACGGACTTGTTACTTTCTCTGCTGGTAAACTATACCAATTTAATCTATCAAATGTTTTGGCGTTCTTGCTAGATATCAAAACTGATGGTGTGAATCCAGAAGATCCTGACAAAGATCCAATCGATCCAGGTGATCCTATCGATCCAGTGAATCCTCCAACAGAAGATCCAGATGATATCAACAGAAATGTTCAAATGAGTGTTCAAGTACTTGACTGGCAAGTTGAACCAGTAACTCCACTTCCTTTGTAGTCATTGACAGAACAAAGAATATTTAAACTAAAGATTTTTTAACAAATCAAATACTTTCAAAATGGTGCAGAGCTCTAGGGTTGCTCTGTGTGACTAAGATCTCCGCACCGTTTTTTTATTAAAACAAACCAATGAAGAAGTTTAGAAATATATTTTTATCACTTGCAATTAGCTCAACGCTAGCACTTAACACCTCATGCGTAAGCGAAACAGGACCAGCGTGTGACTATGGTTTTATGATAGATTTAACCTACCATACAATCGAAGCTCCCCAAACAATGCAAGACCAAGGAGCACAAGTGGTGCGTGTGTTTCTTTATAACATCAACGGACATTTTGTGAAAACGCACTCGGTCTCTATTGACGAGCTCGCAAAAAACAACTACCGCATCAATGTGCCTATCGAACAACCAGGAGCTTACCGCTTTGTGGTGCTAGGTGATGCACAAACTGCCTACTACAATATAACAAGTGGCACTATTAGCAGCTATGATGTGTCTTTGGCACAAACTGCACAAAACACTCAAATCGAGAATATGTTTGCAACTACTTCAGACTCAGTGACTGTGTTTGACGGAGAGCATAAACTCGTTGAAAAAGATATCTTTAAAAACAATAACGAAATCCAGCTTTCAGTCGAAGGTGTGGATGGAGTTACTATCAAAAACATTAAACTTGAAGTTAAGGATCGCAACTACAATCAATTCAATAAGATCACTAGCGGCGACAATATTATATATACTCCATTCAATGGCGAGGAGTTCCCAGACTACACCTTTGGTCGTGACACAGTAAAATTCTCTAAGATGCGCGTGATGGCTTTGAGCCAAAATACCTATGTTTCTTTCGACCTTTATAAGGACGGTAAACTGTGGTACACCCAAGCACCTATGGATATTTCAACCTATATCTATGACTACGTGAAGCAATCTGAGCGTTATGCTGAAATTCGTAAAGACGACAATTACCAGTATCTACTGGATATTGAGCACACTTTCCCTATCACCTTCCGCTATCAAACAGATGCGCCAACTGGAACGCTGATCGCAATATTGATTCGCGACTGGGATGTTCACTTTGTGACTCCACTACCGCTATAAACTAACACTCAAAGAACAATACAATAGTTTTTTAGTATGACAAATACAAATATAATAAATAGCTCACTAAGCGTTTTTCGTAAAGTGAGCAGGGGAGCTATGTTCGCTTTGATGCTGGGCGGTGTGTTTGCCTCGTGTTCAAAGAATGATCATGATGACGATATTATCGACCCTGAGGTTCATGGTAAGGTGATCAAGATTCAGCTCTCAACGGCATCTACCACATCAAACACACGTTCCATTGGAATCAAAACCAATGATAACGACCCGCTAGCGTTTGATCTTTCGCAGGTTCAGGTTTATGCGCTAAATTCTTCTGGCAAAATGTTACTCGATGATGAGGGAAAACCCGAAGTGCGAACCATTACAGTAACCGAAAACACCTCGGTGACTGATCCTACAGCCAAGTTGTATGATGGCGAGGCCACTGTGCCTTTTAATACATATAAGCTTGCAATTTTTCTTAATAAAGGTGCCACCGATCAGATGTCTGTGAACAATCGTCAAGGTGACAAGAATACCTATATTGTACCTGCAGTAGGTCATGGAGATATTGCTAGTGATAATACAGCCTATGTGCATGTGAAGATGAAGATGGCTCGTCTGCAAATTGTTAATGACATGTCAGATTTTAATGTTATAGCTCCCACAACTCCCCCACACACAGTGCGCGAGAATACAAATCTTACCTCAAATCGCGCAACCTCTGAAGAGGAGCTTATGAGCTATGCTATGATGATTCTGGATCTTATGCAAGTAGAAAATGTTGGTAATATCGATGATTTTCTCTCAGACTATACAGGCGCTTTTACAGTACCATATGAGTTGCTTAGAATTGAGGCTTTTTATCTAAACGACACTTACCTCAATGTTAATGAGGCTGAGTATATCCCCGAGGGTGGTACCAATACAGCCTCGCGTGATGTCACACCATTTAGAACAAGCTGGAAAACTGACTTCACCTCAGTAAAGAGTGGACTTTACAACACTCACACTTCAACGAATGCTTATGCAGACGATGCAACACTAGGGGTGGATTATGGATGGAGAATTACGCCATTTTTTAATGGTGACCAAGAACCTGTAGGCAGAAAATACTATGGTGTCCCTACTGGTTTTGGTTACTATTCTCACACCGACCCATTCTACTTAGAGGATCAATTCAGTGATCGTGATGAAGCTTTTTTGCCTTATATGTCTTATTATTTCCTTGAGCTTAACGATTTTTTGAATACAGCGATGCTTGAAACAAGATTTCATCAAATTGATATTAACTCTTCCTTTGAGCATATTGGGCCAATAATGGATTGGGCGTATGGAGTGAATGCCAAGTTGAAAAGCAGTTTCTTCCAAAATGGACTTAGTGGAGAAGACGCAGGCGCAGGTGCACTGGGTTTTAATATCTATGAGCAAGGAGTTGATACCGATACCAACCTTGAGGCAGACCCACAACAACCAAACCTAATAGTAGAATATTCATATCTCTCTAAGTTAGAAACATCCGGATTCGATTTCGGACGTTATACTCCTGAAGCATCAAAACCAATGACTCTCTCTAGTCCTGATGGAGATATGACTTTTGAGGCGTATGTTCCAGTAACAAAATATCTGAATATTTCGGCTTTCAAAGCGCTCAAAGATGGTAGCACTACTGAGACTTACTACCCAGGGTTTAAAGGTGGATATGTCTATACCCTAAAACTCTCTGACATCATAAAGATGATATTTGCTAAGGCGCCCGAAATGACCCCTGAGAAGCAGAGCATTGATGTTACTATCGACGTTCAAGTGGGGCAGTGGGATGAATCTGAGATTACAGGTAATCCTTTTGTACCCGAACCTGAAACTCCAACACCTGGAGGTGATGTCTAATTGCAAGCCCACCCATAGAGTTTTTCTAGAGAAACTAAAAACAAACAATTTATGAAAAAGATAACACATATATTCACCTTGTTCCTGCTAGGGACTTCGCTATTGGCGTGTAAGCAGCATGATGAGCTACTTAAAGAAGAACCTACGCCCGAAATCGAGCAAGATAGTGTTGTGACTAAACTACAACTGAACATCGAGATTCCAACAGACGGTCAATCGACAGCCACGCGTGCGATAGGTGAAAGAATCACTGCAACAATGGACTTTGATGTCGAGAAACAAGCTATCGTAGTGTTTTATGACGCTGACGGTAATGAGCTTGACAACTTAGGTGAAATAGTTGAAACAGGGTCATGGAAGAATAGTCCCCCACATATTGTAGAGCTAAACCCTTCGAGCGAAATACCAAGTGTGGAAGGTATAAAGACTTATACATCAAGCACTCACCTACAGGGAAGTATCCCCGCTAATGCTCAAGATATCTGTGTGATGGTTAACCCCACAGCTTATACTTATCCAAATGTTGCGCCAGCAACAACCGAACGTCCAAATGCCTATTATAAATATGAGGGTATGCCTCGTCCTTATCAGGTGAATGCGGATGATTCGTATATACCTGGCAAGAACTACTTGTTCACCATTGCAGCAGCAAGGGTTGATCAAGAGAAACTTCAAGCGGCTGTTGGGTATCCAACCGAGGAGATAACTCCCTATGCAATCACTCTTTCGTCTAAGCCTCTGATGGCACGTATTCAAATCATCAACGACTTGGAAAATTACACCGAAGGTGATCCAATTTTTGGTATTGAACCATTGAAAGACTATAAAGGTAAGACATTTTATCCGACTTATTATTCTAGTGTATCGATTGAGGCTATACTTCTAAATAATACCATGCACCCTGAACGATTCGGAAACTATATCACAGGAGCTGGTTTTGCTGATCTTCGTGCAGCTATTATAGGTAACACTTCTTATGTTTCTCCTTTACAAGATCAAGATGGCGTATCTTTGCTAGATAGAACCCCTGAGAGTACAAACCCTTATAGCAATCCAAGTATGTCCTTAGTATATGGTAGTGATCCTTACGAGAATCTAGATTACTACGGGACACCAAATCCTGAGAGCTATAAGTACGCTATGATCCAAGGTCCAAGACGTGGTGATTATGGGATGTTCCAGTTTTTTACGCTTCCAGTGGGACGTGATGGCTCTTTGGTGTTGATAGATAATGCTTTGAATTTCCAACATGACACATATTTTGGATCTTTTAAAGGAAGCGATCTTTCATGGTATCTAGCTGACACTTATGCCTCGGAATGGGATGAAAGCCTAGAGCAAGAGCCTGATCCAAATACTAGTTATGTGGAAGTATATGTTAGTAGTAGGGATAATGATGATCCACAACCTAGGAATTATCCAGTAGTCGAATCGTCATTTACAACGCAATTGAAAGATGCTTTCTTTCAGTCAAATCCAGCGAATTTCCCTTCTGCAAGTCCAAGCGCCACAATCGAAGCGGGAGCCCTAGGATTTAATTTCTGGGTGCAGGGTGAGGGAACAGTAATCACTGAGGCCAATGCGGTGGATCTTCAACCTGATTTGGTGTTCTATGTGAATGTTGGTAGTACGGTTGATCTTTACCCAGAGGGTCACGAACAAGAAGGCAAGATGATCTTGAACCCTCATACTCTGCGACCTAACTACCAGTATCCCTACGCCACTTATGTGCCAGGGGATGTGATTCCAGAGGGATCACAGGTGGGGGACTATATATATGTAACAGAACAAACATCTTATTACACAACAGGTTGGAATAAAGTCTATTATGATGCAACGCTAAGGAAAGAAGGAAATAATGACGGTAAAGGTACAATGAAATTAAGCTATAAAACTTTCCAAGATGCTGCAAAGAAGTTTGTGTCTTTCGAGGGAGGAATGGTCTATACGCTTAAACTCTCTGATATTTTAGCCTTGATCCTAAGTGGTGAGCTAGATCAATACCTTGAGCCAGCAAAAGAGCTACCTTTTGTAAGTGGAGGAGAAGGGTAGTAGAGTAAGTTAGAAGTTTAAAAATTCAAGAAAACTGAAAGAATATGATAAAGAATAGTATATATTGGTGTCTGCCACTTGCATTAGCTCTAAGCTCATGTAACAATGGCGACTCACCATCTGATCCTAATGCTGTTGGCACTATAGAGCTGAGAGTAGAGGTTGCCCCACACGGTAATTTGACACGTGGAGTTGAGCACGGTACAGAAACAGGTGATCCTGTTGCATTGGCGCTCCAATCGGCAGTGGTGAATACATATGAGAGTACTGGTAGGCATTTGGAATCTTTTACAAATGTAGTGTTTGTGAGTGCAGATGATGATAGCGATGACAGCGACGACGGCACAAGCTCGGGTTCTACCCAATCAAGCTACACCGCTACCCTAGAGATTTTATCACAAGCACGCAAAGTGAAAATTGACTTTAATTCAGATGGTGGATCTTTAAGTCCTAATGTGAATACACGTCAGGGTAGTGTAGAACAAGCAGTGGTCATGGTTAGCGGTGAGGCAGACATATTAGGTGAAAAAGTTACTGTAGTGGCAAACCCAGAGATGTCGCGACTTCAGGTGATCGATGATATACGCTCAGCATCCACCCTCTCAGAGGAAATTTGGGAGTACAAAAATCTTACAATTCAAGGTTTTTACCTCAATCGCTCAAAGATTCTACGCACAGACCTAGTTGCCGATCGTACAGACCCCTCGCTTGAGGCTTGGGCGCTGGCTTTTGCTTCTAGTGGAGGAAAATATAGTCTGTTCAACGAACTAAAAGATTCTGACGGCAACTACAACTGTAAGATTACTAATGCCGATGGCAAGATGGACTTTGGAGGATCTTACGCCTCTATGAATACTATCCACTTCTTTAGTCGCACTGCGGCAACCGACCAGAGTAAGAGCTACGAAAATGGCAACTCTCAAGGTGAATCGATTGGTTTTAACCTTTTCCCACAAGGTGAAACTCAATCCACTGAAGAGGCAGCTCGCGATGAGCAACCCCACCTTATTATTAAGATAGGCTACACTGAAAAAGCCCTGCGCAATGCTGATGGCGAAATTATTGGATGGGAGCATGTTGATGTTGTTAATGGGCTTGCAGGAGATGATAGTGACCCTACCAATAACTATAGCTACATTAATATAGCAGCCTATATCAATGCTACGAGCTATTACCCTGCTTTCGAGGCGGGCAAAGTCTATGAAATTAGCATGATGGATCTGATAGACGCAATAGCTCATCCAGCGACAAACCCAACTGATCCTGACAATCCTGATCCTGATTCTGAAAAAACTATTGAGGTGACCATTAAGGTTGATAACTGGAAAGAAGTAGGTGTGACCCCAGAGTACCCAGACATTCCTTTTGAGTTCCCATCTGAGATTATCGATTGGCAGTATCAAAGCTTCAATTTGGGCGGCGACGATGGAGGTGGCAGTTAAGAGTTTGTTGAACCTAATACTAGAATCAAGTAAATTTAAGAATACTAAATATGAGAAAGTCATTATATATCTATTGTTTATCGGTACTCGCTGTTGTGTCCTGCTCTAAGGAACCCATAAGTGAGATTGACCAAAACGCAGGTAAAATCCCTCTTGAGTTCGCAACCACGCTGACCAAAGGTACACCATTATACTCTGAGGATGAGCTACCTGATATGAACATTGTTGCCTATAATAGCAACTTTGTGGCAGGTGATACACCTTACCTTCCAATGCAGCCGCTGAAGAAGAAAACCTCTTCAGTATGGGAATACACAACGACCCAGTATTGGCCTCAAACTGGACGTGGATTGACCTTTGGAGCCTATTCTCCAGCCGCCACTGCCGATAATGGTTTGACTTATATTGAACCAGTTGATGGATTTCTAGGCATTCTCAATAAATCACAATATTTACACTTAAGTTACACTGTGCCAACTGATGTAACGAAGCATCCTGACTTGATGTTCTCGTATGCTAGTGGAAATAGTTCGTTAGACAATGTAATGTATTTTGATCATGCTCTAGCATCTATTAGTTTCTCGGTTATAGGAGCTTCGAATGTGCGAGTAAAATCAATTGAAATCACAAACTTGGCAAACCAAGGTGATGTGATTTACGCCACAAAAGATATTCCTGATGAGTATATATATGCAGGAGAGTTTTTTTGGTTTGGTGATGTAACAACTGAAGACGATGAACTAAAAGGTGATGTAACCATTTCTGCCCCCATAAAATCAGGTGTTGTACCAGATCTATACAGAGAGCAATTGGTTACACCAGATAATGGCTTCTTGATGCTTCCTCCGCAACATATCAAGGCTGGTTCTTATACGGAACAACCTTTTGTTGATAGTGAAATTATTGTTACACTCACTGATGCTGAGGGAAACAATGAGAGAGTTGAGATTTTTGAGTTTCCAGATATGAATTGGCGCTATGGGCATTTTTGGGATTCAGGTGTGACCTATAACTACACAATAAATGCTTACGAATCTGTTTCACTTACATTCACAGCTGAGCCATGGAAGGATGGAGGTGAAGGTGAGTTAGGCGATTATTGGCCTTCGGTAAGCTAGAGTGTCGTCTCATTACAATAATTAGAATCTTTAGAACGTATATAGGAAAAGAATAATATGAAACTAAATAACATAGCATCAACACTAGCTCTGAGCGCACTTGCGCTGTTTGCCAGCTGCGAAAAGCAAGATTTGGGTGAAAATCTAACCCCAGAGAACTACCCTCAGGGTAGTGTGCCTATCAATATCAACCTACTAAATGATGGTGATGGCGAGCTAACACGTTCAACTATCACCAACTCAAATATTGATAAATACTACCTTCAAATCAACCAAGAAGACGAAACTGGTGCCTCAGGGACCAAATATGACTATTGTGTGATGATGAAAAGAGAGTACAAAGGAACTGGTGATTTTAGACTATTGGCGGAAGTGCCCTCTGCTGATTGGGGTGAGTGGCAGATGTACGACGTGAATATAGTAGATGGAAATCCCGTAATATCAACAACCCCACGTACAGAGCCTATGTATTACTATAGTCTTGGTAAAGACGTCGAGGTTCATGCGGCAAAATGGGACGCTCTTGAGACAAAGCCCGAAGGTGCAAAAGTTGCTAATACTTCTACAATAAACGACGAAACTGGTTTTTTCTATTCTAATACTACGGTTTTTGGTCTTTCTTCGCTTCTTAGAAACGATGGGGGCAAAGCTGTATTTACTACAGGCGTGCAAACATTTTTCTTTATGGGAAGTTTAACACCAGAGCAGCTATACCAGTGCGACCATCTATCTACAAATATTAGTGCTACTTTAAAGAAGCCATATTTATCTAATGGGAAATGGAATCTTGATGTTAG
The DNA here is from genome assembly GCA_964371385.1 of uncultured Rikenellaceae bacterium. Taxonomy (GTDB): domain Bacteria; phylum Bacteroidota; class Bacteroidia; order Bacteroidales; family Rikenellaceae; genus Mucinivorans. The sequence goes on along the minus strand of CAYJLY010000023.1, from coordinate 11,525 downwards.
TATGGATCACAACACAGTTAGAGTGAGAATAGAGGTAGAGTTTACTGGTAACTATAAAAATTTGTTTGATAACTATAATACTTCAGCAGGTATAGATGAAAATGTAATTAAAAGTTTGAATATTAAAACTGTAACAGCTGACGCTGTAGCTCCAGCAAAACCAAACCGCTTTGATGCTATTTATCAGAAAAACTTTAAAGGCAACGCAGGAGGTGGAGGCTCAGCTTATGGATGTACAGATCTAGTAATGACACCAGTGTCTTTTGGACTAAAAGAAGGTAAATGGATTGCTGTCTATGAAACACTCCTAGGACAACAACAGAAAGGTGCTGATGATGTTAATGATTTTAACTTTCACATAGATATAACAACATCTCAGTTTTCTGTAGATACTGATACTGGCACATATTCAATTGACCCATCAAAGAATGATCGTCAATTCAGGTTTACTACAACTGATTTCAGCTCCACAACATCGAATAGCCATTCTATAAATTGCAATGTTCAACTTGGAGATGAATATTCAGGAGACCCTTATTAGTCGTTTGAGATAAATCGTGTTTTTTATAAATTTAGATAAGAATAATTATGAAATTTAGTACAATATATAAAATCGCAACCCTAGCGGCTATCACCGCTGCAGTTGTGGGATGTAAGAAAGATCCACTCGAGCAACCCGAAACCAAAGGTGAACCTATGGTGTTTACGGCAGGGGTAGCTGAGCTCACTAAGAGCCAACCTCTTGAAAATGACGAGGCATCGGCTTTGTTTCTCGCAGGAGATATGATTGCAGCAACGACAGGCGAAGAAAGAAGTTACCTAGAATGGACTGATTATTCAACATATGCTTTTAGTGGTAGTTCGTGGGATTTGTTAGACGGACAACTAGCTCTAGTGTGGCCAGTAAATGTCCAGGAGGGCTCGACAAGTTGGTTTAGAGCATATTATCCTGTGAATGACAATACCTATTATGAATCTTTCGAATTGCCTAGCGATCAGTCCTCTGTAAGTCTAATTGCTGCTGCAGACTATATGAAGCACTACGATAGCGAGCAATCATATGTCAAAGGAGGTACAATAAGCCTACCTATGCAACGCCGTACTGCTCGTGTTATAATCGAGGTTGAGTATGCAAAGGATCAAGAGCCTACTATAGCTCTAGACAACCTTAAAATTCATTCAGCGTTTAGTGAGTATGCTTGGGAGGAAGAAGTCCCAAGCGGTGCTTCTCTTGAGATAAATCCTTTTGTAAAGGCAGCTGATCCAGATGCTGGAACCAACGCAACTTACACTGCCTTGGTGTTGCCAACTGGCGACAAAAAATCCTCAGCAGGTAACTTTCTTGATACCTTTATTACCTTCACAGCCAATGGTATTGGAGATGTACTACCTGGTAATGGACCAAAAAATTACACCAAATCCTTAGTTTCGCCCCAACTAGAGGCTGGCTATAGCTACACTTTCAAGCTAGTTGTGACAGCTGAAGAAATTTATCTAGATCCAGATGCTGTGATTGAAGATTGGAAAGACAAAGATATTACTGGAGGTGATGTCCCCGTGCATACCTATTATCTATATGACGAGCAAGACTTATTGGAGCTTGCGCAGCTAGTGAACGAGGGTGGACACAGCGAGATTATTGGTATCTTGATGAACGATATTACAATCAGCGAGTCAACTCAGTGGATTCCAATCGGAAAAGCCGATGCGCCTTTTGCAGGTGTGTTCAAGAGTGACGAAAGCGCAACAGCAACTCATGGCTACGCAATCAGCGGATTTAAAATCAACAACACCAAGGAGAATGACCACTATCAAGGTTTCTTTGGCTATGTGGATGGTACAAAAGGAAATAACGATGGAGCAGAAATAACCAAAATAACCATAAACGCTGGTAGTGTGACAGCCTCTAATACAAGCAACCACGTGGGTACATTTGCGGGCTACCTCTCGGATGTTTCTATCGCAAGCTCATTGGTGAATTCAACCAATGCAACTGTATCTGGTGGTAACAATGTTGGTGGCCTAGTTGGTACTATTGGAGGTGTTGTGGAACTAACTAATTCGCCAATCCTTCTTAATAATATAAACGTAACCAGTAATGTGGGAACCGAAAATGTTGGAGGTCTGGCAGGCGCAGTGTTGGCAGGTGATAACATAATTGCAGTTCCGAACCACATGACAATTAAGATAACAGCTGATAAAGCTTCTAACGTTGGGGGTGTTGTAGGTTATCTTGGAGGTACTGCATCGTTGTCGATGGAAAATGCAGTTGAAGCTGACGAAGACAATGGAACAACTTTCGCTCCGGTTATCGTAGGTGCTAATAATACAGGTGGCGTGATTGGTTTAGTTGGAGCAGACGCATCAGCAACTATCTCTCAGACCTGGACAAGTACTAGCTCTACAATTACAGGAGCATCGAACGTTGGTGGCATCATTGGCAAGACTCTCTCTAAAAGCACTCTAATCCAAGCGGTGCGCAATGATGCAACAGTGCTGGGTACTAATAATATTGGAGGTCTTGTGGGAGTGAACGGCGGTGATATTGTAGCGAGCTACAATACAGGACGTATACTTCATGTCAATGCAACTGGAATTACTTATGCGAGTGCCGAGGAACTCGGATCCACTATCATGGGAGGAATCGCAGGAGAGGTTGTCAGTCAAGGTAGAATAGTGGGGTGTTTCAATGTGGGAGAGGTGCTTGTGAAAGCAGTTGCAGCTCATACTCATCTATCTGGGTCTTCAGCAGTACATGAGGATGTATTGTTCCACACAACAGTTTTGCCTACAACAAATACCGCTGGATCAGAACAATATTTTGGGTTCAAAGGTGATGGTATTGTTGGTGAGATTCGTGCCACTGATGAAGGAGCTCTAGAGATACCAGTGGGTGATGATGGCGGCACTCGCATCTATCATTGCTACTATAACGATGGTGCGATTGACAATGATATTGACAATATTAACCCAATGTCTTTGGACATTAATAATTATGCAATGACCAACACTGGTCTTGGAAATAATAAAGCTGGTGCAAGCGGGCAAATGATTGCGCCTCTTAAGAATATGAATACAGCGATCACCGCTTATTATAGTGAAGTGAGTTTAGAACAAATATATATGCTAAATACCCAGATAGCAGGTATGACCTCAGCAACAGCTTTTGGACAAGTCGAAGACTATCCTTATATAACATCTCTTGATTATAGATATCTAGACAATACACAGTGGGGAGGAGGTATTACGGAATTAGGAACGGTTTATGGAGGGAAACACAGTGGTCCAAACTCAGTGAATGTGATTCATCCAAATGATGCTTTAGTTCTCATTTCTGCAATTGCTCTTAAAGGTATGGGGCTTACAGTGACAGATCAAATCAAAGAAGATTACAAAAATACGTATGCACCATTCTATGTAGATGTTAATGTTTTAGTTGACCTCGATATTGGAGGCTTGAAGGATTCGGGTTACGATTCGCGTGTTGTGGGTGGTTACTTCGGGACATTTAATGGTCATCATAGATATATTTCTAACTATACCGGTACTTTGCCTTTCTTTAGTGAGCTCACAACAACTGTGAATGGTGAACATAGTTTTATTGGTACATTTAAAAATGTCACCTTTGTCAACCCTCAGGTTTCAGGAAGTGGTTCAAATAATGTTGGTGCTATCTTGGGCAAAGCAACATTTGGAACTGTGATCGACAGCTGTCACATTGTGGATGGTTTTGTTATGGGAAAAGATACTGTTGGAGCTATCGTCGGTGACCTAGCGGCTAACATCACAAACTGCACAGTTTCTGGTACTACGCGAGTTACAGGTAATAATGTTGTGGGTGGTCTTGCTGGTTATGTTGAGCTAACACGAAAGGAATCTCAGAGCGCTATCGTGGGTATGTTAGCTGCAGAAGGTAAGAATGTATTCCAATTTGGTAACTGTAAAACTAACGCAAACGTTGTTGCTACGGGGATCGCTGGTGGTATGGTTGGCCAATCATCGTCTGATATGGATGCTGAATCGTTTAATATCGAAGCCTTTAACGTCTCTTTCACAGGATCTGTGTCGGGAAATATCGTTGGATCAATTGCTGGTATAATGGAGATTGCCCAGCCTAAATTTGGATTCCACGGAGTTGAGAATACAGGAACTGTTATTGCCACTGGAGCTAACCCAATAGTTGGAGGTATGGTGGGAATCGGTAGGATTATTAAGGGAGGTTCACTAACCAATGAAGAAGCTGGAACTCAAACATCAATCTCAGCACTGACCCTTTATGGTAATGCCGTGGCAAATACTGGAACAGCAGATGGAATGACAGGCACTCCGGCTCCAAGTGGAACAATTGTTATGGGAGGTATAATTGGTAAGCTTGATAATAACGGTATAGCTATTTCGTCAGTGACATCGACTATGAATGGTGGATACGAACGAGTTAAAGAGGTGGTGAATATGGATGGAACAACGGCAGAAATTACTCGTTTTATACCGTTTATGGGTAATATTGCTGAAATTTCAGATGAAGGTGTAGCTATTAACGATACCTTTAAAAATCTTTATGTGAATCCATTACCTATTTTAGGAGCAACGGAAGCGCCCGATAAGTATTATGATGGCAAAGGACTTCTTCTGCTTCAAGGAGATCCAGGCGATCAAAACTTTACAGATACGATGAAAGCAATCAACGCTGCCTTATCAGCAATACCATCACCTTTCAGATATAATGAAGCTACTGGTAGAATGGAATAATATACTCCACCAACGCCATTAGTTACAACCTAAATTTAAATAATTAAATAGTACTAAAGAAAGAGGAACACCCGCAAATGCGATGGGTGTTCCTCTTTTTACGTGTCAAGGTTTGCACTAAGAGTATGCACACTTTGTGAAAAATTATTATCTTTGTAAGAAAATTTTATAGCATGAAACAACTATTTATCATCGCGCTCACTCTAGTGGCAACCGTGAGCTGCTCAACCCAACACGATAGCTCTTCTAAGGAGACCTCTTCGCAAGAGGCCACACAACAAACCAGTGATATCACTCAGATGTCGCTAGAGAAACCTCATGAATTGTTCCTTAAACAACTCATCAAGCACAAAGGCAAGAGTTATCAAGGCCAAATAACAGCTGGAGGAAAAATCGGCGATGGATTCACGGGCGAAAAACTCATAATGCACGTGGATAAAGTCGAGGGTAACCGCGTTTGTGTACCATTTCACGTGGGTGAGAACCGTTCGAGAGTGTGGATACTAACCCTAGAGGGCGATCGCATCCTGCTCAAACATGACCATCGCCATGAGGATGGCACTCCCGATAAAGTGACTATGTACGGCGGTTGGACCACTAATCATGGAACTGAGAATATTCAGGTTTTTCCAGCCGACCAACAAACGCGCGATTTGATTGACTATGCTGCCCAAAATGTGTGGTGGATGACCATCAATGATAGTACCTTTACCTATAATCTCCACAGAGTAGGAAGCGACAGGCTCTTTAGTGTGAGTTTTGACCTCACAAAGCCCGTAGAAACTCCTCCTGCAGCTTGGGGTTGGGAGAAATAATTAAATCAGCAACTCATACAAAAACGCACTAGTTCATCATCTTGAATTAGTGCGTTTTTATTTTTTGCAGTAAATTTTCTTACTGCGTAGATTCTCTAATTATAATCTCGGCATCCAACACCACAGAGCGGTTGGGACACTCGGGGTTGTGTATTTTTTCGAGAATAAGGTTTGCGCACTCCATGCCCATTTCCACCAAAGGCGGTTCGACAGTAGTGAGCGCTGGCGAAACGATAGTGGACAGCACTGTGCCCGAAAAGCTAGCTATGCTAACATCGTGGGGTATGTTGAAGCCTCGCTGCTTTAGGTGATTCATCGCCCCGATGGCAAGTGTGTCGGTAAAAGCGAAAATTGCATCAAACTCCACACCACCATCCACAAGGATGTCTATTGCTCTTGATCCGCTGTCAAACTCCAAACCACAGTCAATGACGTAGTGCTGGGGGTCGAGCGTGATTTTAAATTTATAGAGAGCATCGCTGTACGCTTTGGCTCGCAGTTGTGCATTATAAACCGAGCCACAGCCCCGAAGGTGTACTATTTTTTTGCGCCCTGATCGGATCAGGTGTTCCATCAGAAAGAAAGCCTTGAAATAGTCGTCGACTATTACTTGTGGTGCTTCAATGCCATGGGGGATTCGGTCGAAAAATACAACAGGCATTCCCTCATCGAGCAGGCGTTGGTATTGGTCATTGTTTTTCTGGTAATTGCAAGGACACATAACGATGCCATCGACCATAAAGCGCTCCATGGTTGCAATATTTTCGCGCTCCCTTTCCCAATTTTCACTCGATCCAGCTATAATAACTTTTATGCCCTGCGAGTTTAAAACTCTCTGAACGCCCTCTATAACTTTAGCGGCATAGGGGGTGATCATCTCTGGAACTATCACCCCCACGGTATTGGTGCGTCCATATTTGAGGTTAGTGGCAACGGGATTGGGTTTGTAGCCAAGCAGTTTGGCTGCTTGTAGTACAGCCTCTTTGGTTTCTCTGCGAATATTTTTATCCTCACTCAGAGCCCGAGATACAGTGGAGACCGACAGTGCAAGGTGTTCGGCTATATCTTTAATGGTTATTCGTTTCATCGAGGTGGCGTTCTTGTTTTTTTAAGTTTACACAAATATAGTCTTTTTTTGTGGTTTATTGCACTCTTTGGTAACGTTTGCAGATTTTGGGAACGTTCCCGCAAACGTTTTCAATAAATTTTCATGATTTTTGTATTCGTTCCATCATCTTCAACCTCTATCTTTGATATACGCAAGTGAAAACCCAAGACTTGTGTATTGAAAACCTACTAAACTTAATTTACACTATGAAAACAACTAATTACAACTACAACAGAGAACAACTCAAATCAGGTATCCTACATTTTGGAGTAGGCAATTTCCATCGCGCCCATTTGCAGTCCTACACAAATGCGTTGTTGAACCTCTCGCAAGACTCCTCTTGGGGTATTTGTGGAGCTATGCTTATGCCTGGCGATGAGAAGATGTACCGTACCCTTAAAAATCAAGAGGGAGTTTATTCGCTCACAGTGTGTGGCCGCGATGGCGAAAACTCGATCGAGTGGATAGGATCACTTTGTGAGATATATTGGAGCGGTGAGGATATGGAGGCGATAATCAACAAAGTTGCCTCACCCCAAACACGCATCATTTCTCTGACCATCACCGAGGGGGGGTATACTCTTGAGAGCGAGAGCGTGAGACATGACCTCAATAATCCATCTGTGCCACAAAGCGTATTTGGTTATGTGGCTGAGGGACTGCGCCGAAGAATTCAAAACAATGGTGGGGGAGTGACTATTCTTACGTGTGATAATCTACAACACAATGGTGATAAGTGTCGCGAGGTATTCTCTGATTTCTTCGCTCAGCAAGACCCCCAGTTGGCACAGTGGGCTGCTGAAAATGTGAGTTACCCCAATAGTATGGTAGATAGAATCACACCAGCAACTACGCCCGCAGATATAGAGCGCATTAACGCAACGCTTGATCGCACTGACAATGCTCCTGTGTACTGCGAGGATTATATTCAATGGGTGGTAGAAGATAATTTTAAGGCTGGTCGCCCCCAGTGGGAAAAAGTGGGAGTGGAGTTTACCCAAGATGTTGCACCGTATGAGAATATGAAACTCTCGCTACTGAACGCTTCGCACACTTTGCTTTCCTATCCATCTCTGTTGTCGGGTTACCGCCGTGTAGATGAGGCTATGGCGGATGAACGCATAGTGAAATTCGTCGAAGATTTTATGAACATCGACGTCACTCCCTATGTTCCTGCGCCCGAAAATACTGATTTGGAGTTGTATAAGCGTACTTTGGTTGAGCGTTTTGCAAATAGTGCGGTGAGCGATCAGATTTCTCGTCTGTGTGGCGATGGTGCCTCAAAATTTGTGGTCTACGTTATCCCCATTGTAAAGCAAATGCTAGCAAATGGTAATGATATGACACGTATTGCATATTTGATTGCCGCTTATCGCCACTACATCAAGTATCAAATTGATGACAAGGGTGCCGCGTTTGATATCTTTGAACCTCAAATGAGCAGTGAGGATATGTGTAAGTACCAAAGCGAAAATCCTCTGGATGCGCTAACTAGCTCAACGTTTGAGAGCTCACAACTCTCACAAAATGCTTGCTTTGCAGAGCTTTACCTGCAGATGGTGGAGCAAATCGAGCAAAAAGGCACAATGAAAGTGCTAGAAACCATCATTAAATAGGACAATGTACTATGAGAGCAAATAACAAATATGGTTTGGCTCCCTTTGTGTTGCTGACCTTCATATATTTTATAGTGGGCTTTTTGACCACTGTCAATGGACAGTTTCAAGCTCCGCTGCAGATTGCGTTTCTCTCGGAAGTAGAGTTTTTGCGCAATACGCTTACCACTCTGATTCCTTTTACTTTCTTTTTGGGATATTTGATTAATAGCCCACTGGGAGGTAAGTGGATAGGTAAAGTTGGCTACAAAAAAACCATGCTACGAGCTCTGCTCTATATGATAGGTGGGGTAGTGTTGTACCTTGTAGCTGCACTTTTTGCCACTCACATTATGGAGCTGGGGGTCAATATTGGCGCGGATTATATTCCTTGGGGATTTTTTATTTTCTTGCTGGGCTCCTATGCTATGGGCACCTCGGCAGCAATTCTTCAGGTGGTCATCAACCCCTATGTCAATGCCTATGACCTCCCTGGCACTCAACCCATACAGCGGATGAGCATAGTGTGTGCAATCAACTCTTTTGGTACTACCATAGCACCGTTCTTTGTCACTGGTGTGCTTTTTGCAGGCGTAGCCATGACGGATGTTCATGCCCAGCAGCTCATTACTCCCTTTGCGATTCTAGCGCTTTTCATTGCGCTTATCACCGTGATTAGCTACCGAATGAGGCTACCTGATATCCAAGGGACCTTTAGCAGCGAGAAACTCAAACGCAGTATTTGGTCGTTTAGTCACTTGAAGTGGGGAGTAATAGCTATCTTTTTCTATGTTGGCGCCGAGGTTTGTATAGGAGTGAATATCAATCTACATGCTGTGGAGCTAATCGAGAGTGGCAAGCCACTGCTTTTCTTTGGAAGCGAGAATCTCACTATTGCAGGCCTAGAGCTAGGAATACCTGCGCTATTGGCAACCCTGTATTGGGGCGGACTGATGGTGGGGCGAACCATGTCGAGTTTCCTGAGGAGTGTGACAGCTCGCGCGCAACTTGTTGTTTCGGCACTGTTGGCGATAGTTTTCACCATTATTGCTATCTTTGCTCAGAATCTTTGGATTTTGGTGGCGGTGGGTTTGTGTCACTCTATTATGTGGGGCGCGATCTTTACACTGGCAGTGGATAAACTAAAAGAGTACACCTCGAAGGCGTCGGGTGTGTTTATGATGGGTGTATTTGGAGGAGCTGTATTTCCCTTGATCCAGGGGGTGATGGCAGATAGCTTGGGTTCGTGGCAATGGACTTGGGTATTAGTAATTGTGTGCGAGGGAGTGATACTCTATTACGCACTTGTTAAATCAAAAATTAAAAACGAAGAACTAACAAATGAATAAGTATATAGTTGGCATAGGCGAGGCTCTATGGGATGTCTTGCCCGAAGGTAGAAAAATAGGTGGTGCACCTGCAAACTTTGCATACCATGTATCTCAATTTGGATTCAAATCCAAGGTCGTAAGCGCAGTGGGCGATGATAAATTAGGCGCGGAATTATTGGAGAGATTCAATGAAAATTATCTGCAATACCAAATCGCCACAGTTCCCTACGCAACTGGCACTGTGGGGGTAGAGCTAGACCCCAATGGTGTACCCATGTATGAGATCAAAGAGGGTGTGGCGTGGGATAATATCCCCTTCACCGATGAGCTCCGTGACCTAGCCCAAAACACCTCGGTGGTGTGCTTTGGGTCGCTCGCACAGCGTAGCGTTGTGAGTCGCGATACCATTACAAGCTTCATTGAGAATATGCCTCAGGGAGACGATATTTATAAAATCTTTGATATCAATCTTCGTCAGGGATTCTACACCAAAGAAATCATTACTAACTCTTTGGAGAGTTGTAATATTCTGAAAATTAATGACGAAGAATTGGTGACCATGGGTCGTATGTTTGGCTATCCTGGTATAGATCTTCAGGATAAATGTTGGATACTGTTGGCAAAATACAACTTGAAGATGCTCATTCTTACATGTGGAATTAATGGGAGTTATGTTTTTACTCCAGGGAATTTCTCGTTTGTTGCCACACCTAAAGTCGAGGTAGCCGATACTGTGGGAGCGGGCGACTCGTTCACAGCAACTTTTGTCGCCTCTATTTTGCGTGGCGAAAGTGTGAGAGACGCCCATCTGCGTGCGGTGCGTGTGTCGGCATTTGTTTGCACTCAGCACGGTGCAATGCCTGTTATTGCTGCCGAGTATAAATAATCCTCTTTTTTGATTATATAACCAGCCCTTACTTGAGATCACCATTATCTTAAAGGGGGGCTGGTTTTCTTGCTTTGGGATGGTTTTTGTTGTCTCCTAGGGCGATCATTTTTTTTCATAACTACTAACTTTGTTGTATATTTGCACACAATTAAAAAAAATAATTACATGAAAAAAACAATTAAAATTTTGGCTTTCTCACTCCTTACTTTTGCAGGTGTAAGTCAAGCTAAGGCGCAGAGCCTAAAGGATTTATTCAATGTAGATAATGTCAAAGATGCACTGGAAAATGTTGCTGCCGATTATATTGATTTCTCGATTGTGGGGGCATGGCAGTACAAAGGCGCGGCAGTTCAACTCTCCTCGGATAGTAAGCTTGCCGAGGTTGGTTCAAACCTTGCAGCCTCGAGTGTCGAGAGTAAATTGGATGAATATCTCCAAAAAGTGGGTATCAAACCCGGCACGATGGGATTCACCTTCAACGACGATGGTTCAATGGAGGTCAAAGCAGTAAATCGCACTTTGACGGGTACGTACGTCTATGATAAGGATGCGCGCGAGCTCAAAATGACCATCTCGAAGGTGCCTGTAACAGCAAAAGTTGAGGTGCTGGCATCTAGCTTCTCTATCCTATTCAATACAGACAAACTCCTAGAGTTGGTAAAGACTATCACCCAAAAGAGCTCAAATAGTACTCTTTCAACCATATCGACAACTCTTTCGGCGTATGATGGAATGTTGGTTGGGTTTTCTTTTGAAGACTAAACGTCACAACTTTTCATATAGTAAAGGACGATCCGAATTTATCAATGGATCGTCTTTTTGTTTTTAGCCTCTCCTCCAATCAAAATCAAGAATTTAGCTCCATTTTGAAACAACAAAAAAGAGTGCAAACTCCATAGTTTACAACTCAGCAAATCGCTTGTAGTTTGTTATGGGTAATAAAAAAGGGTTGCAAACTCAATGTTTACAACCCTTTTTCTTTCCGTAGCGAGAGGCGGGCTTGAACCGCCGACCTCATGATTATGAATCATGCGCTCT
>CAYJLY010000022.1:0-29735 GCA_964371385.1 uncultured Rikenellaceae bacterium | reverse complement strand
GATAGAGCGAGGTGTAGAAAGTAGTTTTTTGAGCATCAGTTCCGCCAGCGATGGCAATTTTAGAAAGTTGCTCGTTCCACTGCGTAGTGGTCTCAGAGAGGATAGCATCAAAGTTTTTACCTGCTGCCTCTCCCTGCATATTAGCCTCGGCGCCCTCCATAGAAGTACCCGAGATAGCAGTTAGCACTTCGATTTTCTCGCCCGCAGCCACATCGAAATAGAAAAATCCGTTTTCGCTACGCAGATTGTTAAACTCTTTATTGGTGTGGCGAGTAAATTTCTCTTCAATAGTGTAGCTCTTGAAAGGCTTAGAGAATGTAGTGTAGAAATACACCCTCTGATCAGCTGCCCATCCATTCGATAGACGCTCACCGCGTATAGTAACACTATCTATCACCTCTATGTCCGCACCCATAGGGTAGTCCCAGTTCATAGACTTGAAAAGATCCAGCTTAATCAAGGCGCTATCGCTTGCACGGTTAAAAGTATATCGTTGCGCTCCCACACGAGTGGTGGCCGTTAGCTCAACCTCAATATCGTAGTCCTCCAATAGCACCTCGTAGTATCCAGCGCTAGCCTCCTCCTTGGCGTGAGAAAATTTAGAGTAAAGCCCCAATTCTCCTTCACCTATTTTAAAAGGCGCAACAGCAGGCATAAACGATATGTCATACAAATCGCCCGCACCAGTACCGCTAAGGTGAGTGTGCGAGAAACCAGCTATGGTTGAATCTGGATAGAAATACCCTGCAATGCGGTCCCAGCCACTAGTTCCATTATCGGGCGAGAGTTGCACAAAGCCAAAGGGTGCTTGCGCTCCTGGGTACACATTCCCTGGTCCATCGGTTCCTATGAGAGGATCCACCAGCTTGGCTAGATCGCTCTGCACGGGGGTTTCTACTTTGCCTGCGCATCCGACCATCACCGCTGAGAGTGCTAAAATAAAGATTCTTTTCATGTTGTCTATCAATTAAATTTAAGTTTTATAAATCGCTTTTACTGGTTGCATTTGAGCGGCTCCCCATGCAGGGAAAAATCCTGAGACTGCTCCAACAACCGATGAAATTCCAAGCCCTATGGAAATATTGCTCATCGTGAGCACTATATCAAAGCCCGTTAGATGGCTCGCCACCATGGCTATAATCCAAATCAACAGCAATCCCACTGCCCCACCTATCATAGAGAGTATCACTGCTTCGAACAAAAACTCACACAATATCGCATAGGGTTTTGCCCCAAGAGCTTTCTGCACTCCAATCTGCGAAGTGCGCTCCCTTACCGACACAAACATAATGTTAGCCACCCCGAAGCCCCCGATAATAATTGCAAAGATACCTATGATGCCCCCCACAAGGTTAATCGAACCGAAAACCTGATTGAGCTGCGAGGAAATAGCCGTTAGTTCATTTATCGAAAACGCATTATCTGCCCCTAGGGGTTGGCGTTTAATTTGACGCAGGTACTGTTCCAGCTCCGCCTTAAAATCCTCATAGCCCACAGTTGGTTTAGGCTTTATGAGCATAGTTGTCTCAGCATAACGCAGGTTGGCTATGGTGCGAGCAAAATTAAGCGGCACACTAACATTATCGTCATTGGAAATCCCGAACATATTATCCCCCTCACGCTCCAACACCCCGATGACATCCACAGTGCGAGCACCAATTTTCATGCTCTTACCCACGGGATTCTCGCCATCGAAAAGCTCCGCAGCAATATTAGCGCCAATCAGAGCCACGGGCACTCCACGCTCTACCTCCGAGGGTGAAAACATGCGTCCGTTCTCGACGGTCATCGTAAAGAGAGTATTATCCACATCGCTCACCCCATTAACCATCACATTCTCCATACTCGCCTGAAGATATTTAATGTTACGTGAGATGTTTACCGAAAACGCACTTTGATCTATTTGATCCTCGAATTTATTCTTGATTTGGTTGAACTCACTGATGGTTGACTGGGGGCGGTTCATGTATTTCCACCATTTATACTCGCCATCACCCTCGGGAGTCCATGGCCATTTGCTCACATACAACACATCCGATCCCAGCTTCTCAAAATTCGAGCGTATATAGCGCTCCATGGAGTCTATGCCCGTGAAAACCGAAATGATAGAAAAAATACCAATAGTGATGCCCATCAACGAGAGAAAAGTACGCATCTTATTGACCGCAATGCTCAATAGCGACATTCTCAGGCTCTCGTATATTTGGCGCAGGATACGTATCATGGGTTTATGTAAATTCTTAGGTGTGTGCGTGTGCGACAGGGGAGTTGTCAAACCGACAAAGGTAGTCATTTTTGGTGAATTTCGGGGGTGTTTTTCCTATTATTTTTAAGGGAGTTTAGTCACTCAGAGCAAACACTTTTTGTGCCAACTCCGCCACTCGGCTCACATAGATAATATTTATGGAATAATTGCCCGCTATGGATTTTTTGGCATAAGAGCTCACAACTATGCTCTCAAAGCCCAAACGCTCGGCCTCAGAGATACGCTGCTGAGTCTTTTGAGCCGCTCTCACCTCGCCCGAGAGACCAACCTCGCCTGCAAAGCAGATTTTCTCGCCCAAGGGAATATCCAGTGCCGAGGAAATAATTGCTCCCACCAAAGCAAGATCTAGCCCCGTGTCGGTCACCTTGATGCCTCCTGCGATATTCACAAACAGATCCTTAGTTCCAAGGCGGAATCCTAGGCGTTTTTCGAGCACAGCGGCTATCATGCCCATGCGCTTGTGGTCAAAACCCGTCGAAGAGCGAGCAGGAGTGCCATAGGCGGAGTTGGTCACCAAGGCTTGGCTCTCGATCAAAAACACTCTATTGCCATCCAGCGAAGCACCAATGGCAATACCACTGAGAGGTTCATCATAGTGCGTTAGGAGTATCTCTGAGGGGTTTTCTACCTCGCGAAGTCCGTGTTCGTTCATCTCGAACACCCCCAACTCGTTGGTCGAGCCAAAGCGGTTTTTGTGGCTGCGCAGGATGCGGTACACCGAATTATTATCACCCTCAAACTGCAACACCACATCCACTATGTGCTCCAAAATCTTGGGGCCCGCAATCGCTCCGTCCTTGGTGATATGACCTATCAAGATTATGGGCGTGCCACTCTCTTTGGCATATTTTAGCAGTCCGCTGGTGCATTCTCTAATTTGCGAAAGATTACCCGCCAAACCCTCTACGTTCTCACTAGATAGGGTCTGAATAGAGTCTATCACCATAATATCGGGCGTGTGTTCTGTGGCAGCCAATATAATCTGTTCGAGATTCGTTTGGCTATAAATCAAACAATCTTCGTTGTGTATGCCTACTCTGTCGGCTCTGAGTTTAATCTGCGCTGTGCTCTCCTCGCCCGAAACATAGAGCACCTTCTGTGCTTGAAGTTTTAGAGCAATCTGCAAAGCGAGCGTAGATTTTCCTATGCCCGGCTCACCGCCCAGCAAAACCATCGATCCTGGCACTAACCCACCCCCCAACAGACGATTTACCTCTCCCATGTGTAGGTCTATTCGCTCCACACTCATGGGGGCAATTTGCGCCACGGGCGTGGGTTGAGTATTAGACAGCGAAGTAGATGTGCTTTGCGAGACACGCGCCTTAGTTCCACTGGGCATGCTTTGTTCTATGCACGAATCCCAGGCATCACACCATGTGCAGCGTCCAAACCATTTTGCACTTTCGCCACCACACTCACGGCAAAAATATACTTTTTTTGTCTTAGCCATATTATCCTTAGTTTGCCTCTATGACCACCGCTGTTCCCACTGCCGAGACCATAAACATCGATTTATTGCCTCCCGAAACCTCATTAAAATCGAGCTTCAGCCCCACAACTGCGTTTGCCCCTAGCGAAGCTGCTTTCTCGTCTATCTCTTTGATAGCCTGAGAGTAAACCTCATCAAGACGCTTTTGATAGGTACGAGAGTTACCACCAAAGAGGTCGGTGAACGAGGCTTTGAAATCCGAAAAAAAGTTTGCTCCAATAACAATATTTGAGCTCACCAGCTCAACGTAGCTGGTTATGGTGTAGTTCTCAACCGAGGAGGTGGTTGTCAGTAGGGTTTTGGTTTTCATAATTATTTTTTTGATAATATGCAAAGTTACAATCTTTTTTCATTTCTCTCAACTCTATTACAATATAGCGGAATATTTTAGTGGAGTTTGGCACATACTTTGGAGGTTACATTGAACGACAATAACTCGTATCAACAATACATTTTCCTAAAAAAATCATGAAAAGAACACTACTTCTCGCAGCAGGTCTACTACTAGTGACCATCACTGGCCTATTTGCTCAAAAAATGACCAAGGCCGAACGCCAAGCTCACCATGCCCAAAAACAGGCTCAATACACCGCCTCACTCAAAGAGGCTCTCGTGGAGCAGCACTTTCACTTTGTTGCCCAACAAGTGCAGAGCGACTATGGCATCCCCGCTCCCATTATGGGCGCAGACAACTATATCAACGTGTATCCCGATGCGTTGGATGTGCGCCTACCCTTCTCTACCAACAATTTCGATAGAATAGGCAACCAACAGATCTATTTCACCACAGGCAGCTATGGCTATTCAGCCAAGATGGATCCCGATGGAAAAATGGTCACCGTGGTTATCACAGCCCAAAATGTTGTGGACGAGCTTTCCACCGAAAACCAAGAACTGGTGGGTTCAGAGGGTAATTTTGACTACACCATCCACATGCAAATCTCGCTGGGCAGCGGTCACGCCTCCGTGACAGTTATTCCCACCTTTGGAAATCGTATGACCTACAGCGGAAGTATTCAGCTTTACTAACTATCATTCAATACATTAAACTATTTCAAAATAGACTTATTTCAAAAAACACAAAGAGAGCAACTTATTTTTTTAAGTTGCTCTCTTTGTGTTTATATACTATCTTTGGGCTATGTTAAATCAAAAGAGTAATTCTCAAAATACATAAAGCAAGTAAAATATGAAACACACGAGAGGTTCTTTCACTTCACAATTTGGTTTTCTAATGGCTGTGGCTGGTTCGGCTGTGGGCCTTGGTAATATATGGCGTTTCCCCTATATGATGGGCGAGAATGGCGGTGCAGCGTTTTTGTTGCTGTATTTAGTGTTGATAATTTTGGTGGGTATGCCTTTGATTCTCTCGGAATTTTCTATCGGCAAGGCGACTATGAAAGGGCCCGTTGGTGCATTTCGTAAACTTGCACCCAAGTCGCGTTGGTCGCTATTGGGTTATAGCTCGGTGATAACGGCTCTTGTGATACTGGGTTTTTATGCGGTGATTGCGGGGTGGACTATTTATTTTCTTATTGATGCCCTCGATGGTGGCTTTGAGTATGTCACGGGCGATGATGTGCAAGCAAATTTTACGGGCTTTGTAAATAGTGGTAGTAAGCCCATAATGTATGCTATGATTTTTATCGCCATAGTGGTTTTCATAGTACTGCGAGGGGTAGAAAAAGGCATAGAGAAATATAACAAAGTGCTAATGCCGCTACTGTTTGTAATCCTTCTAGTGATGTGCGTATATTCCTTTACGATGGATGGTTTCGTGGAGGGTATGAAATTTATTTTCCAGCCTGATTTTTCAGAAATAACGGGCGCCACCTTCCTTGATGCTCTGGGACAGGTGTTTTTCTCCCTCTCTTTGGGTATGGGAACCATGATCACTTACAGCTCCTACTCCTCGGGCGATGAGAATATGTTTACCAGTAAACTCAAGGTAGCTATCATTGACACCTCGATCGCTATCTTGGCGGGTATAGCCATATTCCCTGCCGTGTTCACATATGGCATCAGCCCTAGCGAGGGCCCTTCGTTGGTATTTTTGACTCTACCCACAGTGTTTGCCCAAATGGAATATGGAGCGATTTTCGGCTCTTTATTCTTCGTGCTATTGCTCATAGCAGCGGTCACCTCGGCAATTTCGCTCTTCGAGGTGATAGTGGTATTTTTTGTGGAACAGTTCAAAAAGACTCGCAAAAAAGCACTCATGATAACCGTTCCCATGGTGGTGGTGCTGGCTCTGCTGAGCGCTCTATCACAGGTCGAAGGCTCTTCGCTGATGGTACTAGGATACAATTTCTTTGATTTTCTGGATGTACTCTCAAGCAACTATCTAATGACACTCACAGGATTGGCTATAGCGATTTTCACGGGCTGGTATTTCGACAAAAAGAAACTTCACAGCGTTTTCACCTCCAAAGGCAAGTATGCAAATGCTATTTTCAAGCCTTTCTTCTTTTCTATTCGCTACATTGCTCCCGTGGCAGTTGCGCTAGTGATTCTTAGCCGCATTGGCATTATTTAAGATTAATTCATATTTCGTTGATGGTCACAGATTTTAATAACACATTCAAACAAGCGCTGCTCTCGCTGTTGGGAGCTGAGAGTTTTGGTGAACAAAAATTCGTAGTAGCAGTGAGTGGTGGTGTTGATAGCATGGTGTGCCTCAGAGCTATGCTAGAGTGCGTGGAGGCGAGCAAAGTGGTGGTGGCACACTGCAACTACGGACTGCGAGATCAAGCCGACACCGAAACCCAAATGCTCGAGCAAACTTGCAAGAGATGGGGTGTGGAGTGTCAGGTGGCACGCTTTGACACCGCCTCTATATGCGCCCAGCGAGGCGAGGGAGTGCAGGTGGTGGCTCGTGAATTGAGGTACGGTTTTTTCGAGGAACTTTGCCATCGCCACGGCGCCAATTACATTGTTTTGGGACATAACACAGAGGATTGCAGCGAGACTTTCTTCATTAATCTATTGCGTGGATCGGGCTTACGAGGACTTCGAGGCATGCCCCACAAACGAGCCCACAGACAAGATTTTGTTTTGCGCCCCATGGTCTTTGCCTCACGTTCACAGATTGTTCAATATGCCAAGGCGTGCGGTGTACCATTTATGGAGGATGCCTCGAACAACGAGACCTACTACCTTCGCAATAAACTGCGCCACAACATCCTACCCCACCTACGCGGGATAGATAACAATTTCGATAAAACCCTCGCCTCGGTGTGCTCAAAACTGGGCGAGAGTTATGATTTTCAGATGCAAATAGCCCAAGGAGTCAAAGGAAGGGTATTTGAGGGGCAGGTTTTGGTTACAGAAAAATTCTTGAGCGAAGATGCCTCGAGTTCTTATCTTTTATACTTATTATTGCAATCCAAGGGATTTTCTCGCTCCATATGCGAGGATATATACAGAGATATGCTTGCGGGCGAGGCTGCACAAGGCAATATCTATGACGGTACTACGCAAAAAGCACTGCTAAACAGAGGGTGTATCCTCTTTGAGGATATTAGCCAAAGCCAAGGAGAAGAAGAGTATTACATTAGTGAGCAGCAGGTTAAGACGTTTGAGCGTCACGAAATTGAAGATTTACGCTCGGGGGCAGATTTTGCTTATTTTGACTTCGACAAACTCTCCTTTCCCCTAAAAGTCAGACCATGGAAGCAAGGTGACAAGCTCGCTCCCTATGGCATGGGGGGCAAAGAGAAACTGGTGAGCGATATTCTAATCGATGCCAAGCTCTCGAAGTTCGACAAACAGCGAGTAAAGGTAGTTGTAAGTGGCGAAACCATTATCTGGATAGTGGGCATAAGAACCTCGCACCTCGCAGCCGTAGATAGCTCAACTCTCACACTTGCGAGGGTGGTACCAGCGGCACTCCGAACTCAAGCAGCATTCATTTAGCACTAACACTATGCCTCTAACTAGACGCATAGTGTCTTATGCGATTTATCTTTGAGGCACCTTCACCTTGCTGTGCACACCACATTAGTTCGAGCTAAATCATTGCTACACCGACTTGAAGCGTACTGCAGGGGAGGTTATTTAGCTCGCACCTCCCGCGTGTGTGTGGGGGGGGGATCTAATACATGTAGCAGGGCGAAAGCTCTTCTTGCGATGAGCCATTCATCACGCAGCTTTCGCCCCTTGAAAAAGTTTAGCTCTCACCTAAATGAGCACTGGCGTGGACGCAGTGCCAGCAGATTTATCTTTGCAAGATTGTCTTTCAGGGCGTGCGCTTGCGGGGGCGCGGCATTTGCAAAATGCAGGGCTTCCGCGGGGCGAAAGCGTACGCCCTGCTGTGCGCGCCCGCAATGCGAGCTTACACGAACGATCGTTTGGTTTGCTTTTCATGGCGTGCGCTGCGGGGCGAGTCGCTGGATTTTCCTTTAAGAAAAGACGACCGGCCCGTTGGGGTGCGGTTCGTCCGTCTACTTATATTGGCTCTCAAACCATTGCCCGCGTAAGCTGGGACACAGAGTGGCACCAGCGGTACTTGCTCCAGTTCGGAGTGCACAAATGCGCCCACCTAATGAGTTTCGCACTGGCAAGGACATATTTAGAGTTAAATAATAGCTGATGCCGCTGGCATATCAAACGACTTATCCCAATCTTTCCACACCCCTGCTCTATCGAGCGAGGCGAGGGCTGAGAGTACTTCGCTGGGGCTGCGTTCATCGCTCACCGAGAACTGCTCCAGCGCCTGCGGATAACTATAATATCCTCCAGGCTCGGTACGACTAGCGGCACTCATGGTGCTCACACCCCACGGGGCTAATTTGTCGCGCAGGGCGGGACTCTCGCGAGTCGAAAGCGAAATATCCACGTCATTATCAAAGATACGAGTTGCAAAAATCAACTGCGCAAATTCCCTATCACTCATCACTACATTGGGCTGAAAACCGCCATTTTCGGAGGGGCGCATGCGTGGAAAATTCAGACTATAACGACTTTTCCAGTATTTTTTCTGTAGATAACGCAAGTGGCGCATCATCATAGTGACATCCACCCGCCAATCTTCTAGCCCGATGAGCACCCCCATGCCAATTTTATGAAGCTCCGCTTGGCCCATGCGGTCGAAGGCATCCACTCTCCATGTGAAATCGCTCTTGCGCCCACGGGGGTGGTAAATATTATAACGCTCAGCATTATAGGTTTCTGCAAAACAAATCACACCATTGAGTCCATGGCCTGCTAGGTGTCTATATTCTTGGGCCTCTAGGGGCATGACCTCTAGTTGCAGGCTATTGAAATATTTACGAGCTTGGGTGAGCGCTCCTGCAAGATAATCGACCCCAGCCACACGTGGATTTTCACCCGTAACCATCAGCAAACTATCGAAATCTCCCAACTTTTTTATTGCTCGAAATTCATTTTCTATCTCATCGGGCGTTAGAACAGTGCGTTTAAAGGGGTTAGCAGAATTAAAACCGCAATACACGCATCCATTGCCACACGAATTACTCAGATACATAGGAATGTACAGAGAGATAGCCTTGCCAAAGCGACTTAGGGTATAACGCTGGCTTAGGTGTGCCATCATCGAGAGGTAACCCTCGGCGGCAGGCGATATGAGCGCCATAAAATCCTCTATGGTACGTTTGCCCTTTTTGCGCAATGCATGTTCCACGTCAGAGGTGGTGCGAGTGCGGATAAATTCGGCTGTCTGTTCCCACGAATATTGCTTTATTTCTTCACTAAACATTTTAATCTTTCCTACCCCAAATTAAATCTCAAAATCCGTCATCGGTGAGCTCGCCTGCGCCAAAGATTGTTCGCCCGCCATGCCACTCTCGAACGCCATGCGCCCTGCTTCGACCGCGCCCGCAAAGGCTCGTGCCATCACCACGGGGTCGCTGGCTATGGCTATGGCAGTGTTCACCAACACAGCATCCGCACCCATCTCCATCGCCAAGGCGGCATGCGAGGGGGCGCCTATGCCAGCATCAACCACCACGGGGACATTCGACTGCTCGATGATGATCTCCAAAAAATCTCTAGTCACCAACCCCCTATTGGTTCCGATGGGCGCACCCAGAGGCATCACCGCCGCCGAACCTGCATCTTCGAGCTGACGACACAACAGAGGATCAGCAGAACAATAGGGCAATACCACAAAACCCATGGCAGCTAGTTTTTCGGTCGCGTGTAGTGTCTCAAGAGCATCGGGGAGCAGGTGGCGAGGGTCGGGGTGAATCTCAAGCTTTAGAAAATTAGTCTCAAAAGCCTCGCGCGCCAGCTCGGCTGCAAAGATAGCCTCCTTGGCAGTGCGCGCACCCGAGGTATTGGGCAGTAGTTGTATATGTTCTCTGGGCACATTGGCGAGCATATCATCGCTTGCATCAGTGGTATCTACCCTGCGTAGAGCAAGGGTAACCATCTCTGTGCGAGAAGCCTCTATCGCTCCGCGCATCAGGGCGTTGGAACTGAATTTACCTGTTCCCAAAAATAGTCGTGAGCCAAATTCACGACCCCCTATAATTAGTTTTTTCATAGTGTTTCTTATGGTGGGTTTCCCCATTAAAAATCTCTAGCCGCCATAGACAGCTGTCACAACCACAACGCTATCACCCTCTTTAACAGCAGCTTGAGCCCACTCCACACGTTTCACTACCGCCCCATTAAGCGCAAGAGCCATCCCCGATGTCTCAAGTCCAAGCTCCACCACCAACTCACCGAGGTTATCCGCCTTCACGCTGTGATCTTGATTATTGATTGTAATACTTTTCATAACACACAAAGGTAGCTAGAATTAGCTAACAAACCAAACTCATATGACTCTTGACTTAAGTTCTCATCGTGGCCGAACAACACCTCGGGGGTGATTATATTTGTGCCAGATTAGGTTTTAGCGATTTTTTTGCTTACTTTTACTTTAAGAGAGCGGCTCAGTACAAACCCATAGCGATAGGTTTAGGAAATTCTCGAGTTCGCTTTTTATTTTATTAATTTCATAAATTAATTGCACCATGAAACGAATAAATTTTTTGCTGCTATTCCTATTTATAGGTTTGCTAAGCGTTACATCTTGCCGAAAAGAAACAACCCACTACATTACTCCTACCACTGAGGATTCCTCTGTTATTTATTCTCTTAACTACATGGATTTCGAATCACCCACTGATGTGGTGATGCAGACTTCGAGTTACAGTGTATCAGCTGAAATCTCAAAATCGCTTCTGGCGAAATTGAATTTCGAGCTAAACCGTGGAAATGTACTTACTCTTTGGCCCGACATTAAAGTTCTCCCTGAGTATATGCGCATTGATAACATCAAGGACAAGGGCGACGCTTATGTGGTGAGTGGTAATAAAGTAGATGTTTCGGAGGTGTTGGGCGATGTTAATCTTACTCTCGATACTAAACCCTACGTTGACCCAAACGCATCCATGACCAAGAGCACCCTTGCCAATGGAGTGATGGTTGACTCTAGATTTTTGAGCAAATCGGGCACACTCCACCCCTCAGTGCTGTATGTCAACCCCGATCATCTAAGCTTAAATGATCTTGGCTTTGAGTCGAACACTCAAGCCAATGACTTTATTTTTATCCACGATGATATAGCTATTGTTGATTTTCGAGAGCAGGCTCAAGTAAATTCATCTATTAAAATTGGAATTTCTTTTAAAGGTCACCACGAGTTTAAACTCACACCCGATAAGGATGATAAAGATAACTACTTCAAAACAGAGTTAGAATACAGCGCGGAAGCCTACGCAAAAATGGACCTAAATGTGAGTGGATTCAAGCTCAAAAAATTTGGAACCACATTCCATGGTGAATATCTCTTTGCCCCCACCTTCTCAGTTGAGGGTAAAGCCAAAAAGACCTTTGGTGACAAGGACTATGTAACTATCATAAAATTCGGAACCTACTCGGCCACTTTCTTCATTGGCCCCGTTCCAGTGGTAGTGACCGTTGAACCAAGCCTAGATCGCAAGCTCAATATAGAGCTAAGTGCACAGATGTCTTTGAATCTTCCATTTAAATTCACTGGTAGCTACACAGTGGGAGCTATCTATGAGAATAAAAATTGGACGCACATTGAAGAAAAACAGCACAAAGAAGAATGGCCGACTGACCTCACTGGCGCAGGCCTAACTATGGCAGTTACAGCAGAGGCAAATGCAGGCATTTATCTAAGGGCCGCAGCTAAGCTATACGGAGTTGCAGGACCAAATGCGACTATTGGACCAAATATTAATATTGCTGCCCAAGCCAAACTTACGAATCTTCACAAACTTGATGCGTCGCTCAAAGGAAAGCTTGATTTCGAGGCTGCTATCGGAGCCGAATTTAAGGTTCTAAAATGGAGTATTGCCTCTTGGGAACACAAATGGTCACTGTACTCTCTAGAGATGTTCGACTTTAGTTGGTCAAAAGATTTTACTCAACCAAGCGGCCCTAAACCTAGCTCAGAGATAGATCTTCCTGCGCCTATGCTAGCTCCTGCTAGTTAACTTAAAGCACACTTCACGCCCTTGCACATCCTTGATAGATTAGAGCGTGATAGAATATTAAAAATCCCTGCATACCACTTGGTTTGCAGGGATTTTTGGTTACTGGGATTGTTACCCTTGGCGGAGAAAAAGGGATTCGAACCCCCGATACCCTTGTGAGGTATACACACTTTCCAGGCGTGCGCCTTCGACCACTCGGCCATTTCTCCTTTTGTTTTGCTCTTTTGGATGAGCGCTGAGATTTTTGAGGATCAATCCTCTTTGGGGCTACTGAAAATAAATCTCGGAAGTGGGACTGACAGCCACAAGGCTATACACCATCAAAATAGTGATCAACACCGCCACTATGATAGATACAATTAGCAACATTTCGGTTTTTTTCTTCTTTGCCGGCGCACGTCTTACTCGAGATTTACCTCTGGGGGGAGCCTGCATTTTTCTCGCGCCTTGGTGGGCACCCTGCCCGACACCTTGGGGAGCATTAGGCTGAGGATTTTGCTGCATCATCTGCGGAGCAACTTGTTGCGCACCCTGTGGAACGTTTAGCGAACTCTGCGGATTCTGCACTTGATTTTGTTGAGTATTGTTTACTCCCTGAGTATTTACTCCACGTGCCCCCTGAGCCATAGGGCGAGGGGCGGCAGTACTTTGGGGTCTGTACGCACCATTTGGCATAGGAGCCGCTCCGCGAGCTGCAGGGCGAGGTATTGCGCCACCATTTACTCCTACTGCTGAGGCGCCCGCGATAGGACGACTCCCCATAGGAGCACCGTAACGCTGGTTAAGACTCTGCCCCTGTGGCCTTTGCACGGGACGAGAAAGTGGAATATTTACGGATGAACTCACTGTAGATGCTTGCTCTTGGCTTGCTTGCGGTTCACTGGGTTGCGATTCTTGCGTTTGGTTAGAGAGAGCCTGCGAGAGAGACTTAGCTATACTACTAATCGAGCCGGTATTCTCTGATGGGGTTTCGTTTGCAGCTTGCAAAGGGGTTTGAGCCATAGGCTGTGGCTCCACTTCAGGCGCAGCCTCTATCGATTCTGCCTGTGGTTCTACTTGTGACGAGACTTGTGGCGTTACTTGGGTTGCAATGCCTGTATCTGACTGAGCTATTGTTTGAGGTTCAGTCTCGTTTGAGGTTTCTGAAACAGGTGTATCCACCATTGATTCAACTGCACTCTCATTTGAGGGTGTACTCATTTGAGGGTTGGTTTGGTTTACCAAAGCTATACTACCATTGGCATCACCACTCAACACCCCAACTCCCTCTATACAAAAGCTATCGCCTTGACCTATTAGGTTTTGGATATTTTGAACCCACTGCGATATCATTCCCTGCGCATCTTCCTCGCTCACACCATACTGCGATACAATAGCCCCCGATAGTACTCCATCGTCGCGTTTGAGAAAAGGACTAAACACAAAGTTCGTCTGCCCATCTTCGCTTTTGGTCAGTACACTTCCAAAATGTGGAATAGTGAGCCTTGATTGCTCATTTATAAGTTTGATTAACAGTTTATTATCCATAGCATTTAATATGTTTGGCTGTGTTCACAAAAATTGATCACATCAAATTAGAGTACAATATTAGCAATTTTTTATGTCTTCTGCAAGTTTTAGACCACTTCTTTTAAGTTAAGTATTACTTTTGATCAGGGGGCAAGAGCTCATCCAAATCCCCTTCAAGGATAATAGGCTGAGTGTCCATCGAGTGAAGGTCTATACCATAGCGAGCTAGTTGCTCTTCGATAATATCGCGGCGTGTGAGCCTCATTCTCACGGTGGTGGTTGCCACCGAAATAGTACGAAGTTCTTTTATTTGCTCGCCCAAGAGCCCTATTTTTGAGTGGAGCTGCTGGGTGCGAAAGCCTATCGATATGCTAATTACCACCAACACTGCCAACACCAAAATTGCTGGCATATAGGTGATCAGGGGATTACTCCCTCGCGGGCTGAGTTCTTGCATTGTTTGAAAAAAAATGATTTAACTACAAAAGTAGTGTTTTTCGCTTTAAAACAAAACTACTGATGCTCCACCCTCAACAGATCGGTGATAATTTTCACGGGCGAGAAAGTCGTCAAAGGCACCTCAACAAAGGCGGTATTCCAATTTGCCATGGCTCCATTCCACAGCCCCGGCAGCTCTTGAGCCTTGAGTTGTTTGCCCTGAAAGCTCTTGGTCGAGATAAAACCTGTTGTAGGGTCTGTAAAACCACCCAAATCGTAGGGTACACCATCTATATCACGGGTCATACACACCAAATCCACGGGATTAAAGTGAGTCGAATCGCTCATCAGTGATTTTTGCTGGGGCGAAATCTGCGAACTCTCAGCGATTTGTAGGCTCATAGAACCGTCGGCGCCCTTAACCCAAAAAGGTCCTCCTCCGGGTTCGCCCACGTTGCGCACCATACCACACACCCTCAATGGGCGAGAGAGAACCTCACGTAGGTGGTCAAAGTTGGTTGCCTCACCAAAGCGATAACCAAGATTAGCCTCAATAAAACCTATCACCACCTCGGGGTCAGCATCGCCCTCATCGATAGCGCGTATATACTCAAACACCCTCTCTTGCAAAGAGATAGCCAGCCAAGCGAGAGCTTTTTTGTAGCTCACAGTGTCGTCTTTGCGATGGTCGGGTTGCACATTATCCACAGTTTTGATATAAATCAAATCAGCATCAATAGCATCGAGATTCTCCAGCAGCGCACCATGTCCCGCGGGGCGGAAAAGCAGTTTACCTTCGCTGTCACGGAAAGGTTTATTGTCCATATCAACCGCTAGAGTATCGGTCGAGGATTTTTGGGTCGAATAGTTGATATTATAACGCACAGCGAATTTTTCTTCCAACCCCGCGCGAGCATCCTCAACCATTTCATTGAACAATTCGAGATGTTCGGGCGAGACCGTAAAATGAATATTCACCACCCCTTCGCTCTCCCCATAGAGCGCTCCCTCGACCATCTGTTCCATAAGAGCTGTGCGAGAATCTGCGCCGTAGCTGTGGAATTTAATAAGCGCCTTGGGCTTTGCACCATAAGCAAGGGGTTCGCGAACGATGGCATCCAAAACCGCCTTGGGATTTGTCATATCCACTCCTTTTTCGAGCAGTTCGCCGTGGAACGCAAATTTTTCTATATTCTCGAGTGTAGTCTTTGAGACAGAATTTTCGTCACCTTCTACTGCCTCAAAAATATCCTTAAACATGCGAGTGGCAGCACCCGATGCGGGCACAAATTTTTCGATTCTTAACCCCTTTTCGTTTATTGCATTTTGATATTGCTGGGCAAAAAGTTGCACTTGCTCTCCATCCAGAGAAACTATACCGTCGCCCACAGAGGCAGCACGGTCGATGTTTAGAAAAGGAAATCCATTCTTGAAGCTCTCAATTTGCTTTTCGATGGTCTCTAGGCTCACGCCTTTTGCTTGTAGTTGTTGGAGGTCTGTTTGATTGAACATAAGTTAAGTTAGTATGTATTATTTGTTTTGAGAGTTTAAAGTTACTAAATTTGTATCGATAAAAAAGCAGATCATGGAAATTTTTAAAGAAAATTTTTCTCTCAAAAACTACAATACTTTTGGGATAGACATAAAAACACGCCTCTATGGCGAGTTCACAAGCCCTCAGCAGCTTGTAGAGTACATTCAATGGTGCAAGACTAACCACACGCCATGGATGATGCTTGGAGCGGGGGCCAATGTGCTCTTTGAGGGTGATTTCCATGGAGCAGTGCTTCGCTGTGCCATGATGGAAATTAAACGCGAGGGAGCCTTGGTGGTGGCAGATGCAGGGCGTGATTGGGACGAGTTGGTGGCGTGGAGTGTGAGGGAAGGACTTGGGGGGCTGGAAAATCTTTCTTATATCCCTGGGACCGTAGGAGCGGCGCCTATTCAAAACATCGGAGCCTATGGCGTTGAGGCAGGCGATCGCATCGAGTGGGTCGAATATCTCGACACCATCACCATGGAGATTACGCGCATCGGTGGGGCTAGCTGCGAGTTTGGCTACCGAGAGTCTGTGTTCAAATACGCTCTTCGGGGACGCTCAGTGATACTTCGAGTGGCTTTCCGTTTGGAGCAGAACCCCACGGAGTTTAGCATAGATTATGGCGATGTGCGGGAGTTGGTTGAACCAAAAGGTTTGTCACTTACGAGCATACGCGAGGCGATCATAGAGATTCGCCGTAGCAAACTACCTCAGCCCAGCGAGCTGGGCAATGCGGGGAGTTTTTTCAAGAACCCCGTGGTGGGACGTGCAGATTTCGAGCGCCTAAAAGAGCAATTCGAGGATTTGCGCTACTATGATTTGGGGGGCGAGCAATATAAAATTCCTGCTGGTTGGATGATAGAAAAAGCGGGGCTCAAAGGTCATCGCTCAGGGGCTGTGGGCATACACGAGCGCCAAGCCCTCGTGCTGGTGAACTATGGCGGTGCCACGGGTGCACAGATCATAGCCTTTGCCCAGAGCGTAATCGCCAAAATCATTGACACCTTTGGCATCTCGCTCGAAATGGAAGTAGTGCGGTGCTAGCAGCAGTGGCTAGGGGGTGCGCACGCACCCTTTCCACAAAAAGCTAATACAAAGAGATGGGTGCACCGCCACCCCCAACGTTGCGACCGTTTTATTGTGAAAGATAAATCATAAAGACACTCTGCGTCCACCTTGCGGCACGCCACTGAGAACACTAACTTGCGAAGATAAATCAAATAAGACACTCTGCGTCCACCTTGCGGCTCGCCCGAAAAAGCAAGCCAAGTAAAAGCAAGCCAAGTAAAAGCAAACCAAGTAAAAGCAAACCAAAGTGCGTCCACGCACTAGCCGTGCGTACCGCACCCCAGCGGGGAGCGCGGCTTTAGCCTAATGGCAAGCCTTACCCTCCCCCTGCGGTACGCTCAAAGCCGAGAGCAGGTGCGAGCTTACACAAGCAATCTTGCTCTCTTCCAGAGACAGCACCCCCGCAACGCACACCCTCAAGAAAACAAACACTAAATGAACACTCAACGATACATACGACAAATAAACGTCCCCGAGATGGGCGAGGATGGGCAAGAGAAACTAAAGAACAGTTCAGCACTGATAGTGGGCATCGGGGGGCTTGGGGGTTATACCGCCGAGCTATTGGTGCGCGCAGGCGTGGGGCGTGTGGGAGTAGTGGATTGTGATACTGTGAATATCAGCAATCTACCCCGACAGATACTCTACACCACCGAGGATGTGGGCGATAGCAAGATTGGGTGTGCACTGAAAAAACTCAAGAAAGTGAACCCCGAGGTGCAAATCGATGGCTATGCGCTACGTTTTGATAGTGAGAACGCCACAGAGATCGCCTCGCAATACGATATCATTATTGACGGCACAGATAATCTTCCCACGCGCTATGTTTTGGACGAGGTTGCCCAGCGGCTCTCCATGCCCTATATATATGGAGCAATCGAAGGCTTTATGGGGCAGGTTTCGGTGTTTCACCACGGTGACGCAGGCTCGTATAGCGACCTATTCCCGAGGGCAGATGCTCGGCAAAACCCCTCACCCCCAGCTGTTATCAACGCCACTGCCGCTTTGGTTGGCGCGATCCAAACTAACGAGGCAATAAAAATCCTCATTGCCCACCCCCACACCCTCGCAGGCAAGCTACTGATGGCAGACACTCGCGACTATCAGTTTAATGTGCTGAATATTTAGTGCACGCGCATTGGTGTAGGCTTCGCCTACTCAGGGACGACACGGTTCGAGCTAAATAATAAAAGGATCTCTGACCTCTAGCCGTGCGTACCGCCCCCCAACGCGGAGGTCCGAGCCGCACGGGCGATTTTGCTCTTCTTGCGAAGCGCATTTCATCCGCAGCGCACGCCCTGAAAAACCAAACCACAGCCAAGCGTAATCTCTCGCACAAAAAACAAAACACAAAAAAACAAACTAAAACACCATAAGAAAATGAAAAAAATCATCCTCGGGGCGCTAGCCTCTATCGCTGCACTGGGTTGTGCAGAGAAGAACAACGAACTCCCACGCATAGGCGTTGTGGGCATAGGGGTCGAATGTTCGACTTTCTCGCCCGCGCGCACCACCATCGACATGTTTCGCCCAAAAGAGGGCGAAACCATCTTGGAGGGCTATCCATTTTTTGCCACTGACACCACCCTACGTTCGCGTGCGCAGTGGATACCAACCATAACCGCATGGACAACCCCAGGGGGTATGGTCACTCGTGGATGCTACGACACACTAGTAAACCGCTCACTAGAACTTCTAAAGGCAGGAATGCCCTATGACGGACTATTTTTTGATATTCACGGAGCAATGAGCGTTGAGGGCGTAGATGATCCCGAGGGCGATTATATCCTAAAAATCAGGGAGCTTGTTGGCGATGATGTGATTATTTCGGCTTCGATGGATCCTCACGGCTGTGTGTCACATCGTTTGGCTGAGAGCGTAGATTTGATTACCTCGTATCGTATGTCACCCCACGAAGATAGATATATCTCTCGCCACAGAGCAATCACAAACCTACTGGAGAGATTCGAAAATAACCTTGGCAAACCAAAATACAAAGCGTGGGTGAAAGTTCCGATTTTGCTTCCTGGAGAGAAAACCTCAACTCGCGTGGAGCCTGGAAAGTCGCTCTACAAAGCCATAGAACCTATCGAGGCACAAGAGGGTGTGGTGGATGCTGCCATTTGGATGTCTTACCCTTGGGCGGACGAACCTCGCAACCATGGCGTGGTGATGGTCGTTGGCGATGACAAAGCACAAGTCGAAAAGGGCGCAAAAGAGCTGGCACAGAAATTCTGGGACGCAAAAGATAAATTCGAGTTCGTAGCCCCAACCGCAACCCTAGAGGAAGTATTGGCAGAGGCTTTGAAATCCGACAAAAAGCCTTATTTCATCAGCGACATGGGCGACAATCCTACTGCTGGCGGAGCAGGCGATGTGAGCTGGACGCTCGCTAGGCTACTAGAGCGCAAGGAGTTCAAGAAAGCAGGCGCTAAGCGTATGATCTATGCCTCTATCCCTGGCCCCGAGGTAGTCTCTAAGGCCATCAAGGCTGGCATAGGCGCAAAAGTAAAAGGCAAGGTTGGCGCTATGGTAGATGCTCGCTATCAAGGTCCCGTTGAGATAGAAGGTACGGTTAAGGCGATTAACGAGGATAAAACTAACTCACAGGTTGTAATCACCGTGGGAGCGATAGATGTGATTGTGACCGAAAGCCGCAAACCCTACCACTACGAGAAAGATTTTGACGCTTTGGGGCTAAAACCTCGCCAGGCTGATATTATCGTGGTGAAACTAGGTTATCTAACCGAGGAGTTGTATGATATGCGTGGAGATTGGATGATGGCACACACCAGAGGTGGCGTGGATCAAGAGCTAACCGAACTACCCTACAAACGCCTTCAAAGACCAATTTTCCCACTAGATCCTGACATGGAAGATCCAGCACTAGATGTTGTATTTATTGACTAAATTTCATAGTATAACTCACATATTTTCAAATCACAATACAAGTTTATTTCGTATTTTTTACGATAAGTCTTGGTGAATAAAATTTGATTTTATACCTTTGTGGCACAAAGTCCCACTGGTGTAGCTCCGCAGGGGTGGGGCTACACCTTTTTTGTACAATACGGCACTACTAACCCTTAATCTATAACAATATGTGTAAATTTGCATTACATGCCATTTCTCTATGCATGGCTCTGATATGTCGCTTTGGTGTGGCATCTGCCCAAGACCTCAAGCCCCTACCCTATCTCGATCCGACTTTGCCCATAGAGCAGCGTGTGGATGATTTGATTGGCCGCATGAGCTTGGAAGAAAAAATCAGCCAAATGTGGCACGAATCACCAGCAATTGCTCATCTATCTATTGCTGGATACGATTGGTGGAACGAGGCTCTCCACGGAGTTGCTCGCACGCAGGAGAAAGTTACGGTCTTTCCTCAAGCCATTGCCTTGGCTGCAACTTTCGACACAGATGCACTTCAGCGTGCCGCCGATGCTATATCTAGCGAGGGGCGTGCACTCTATAATGAGGATGTAACAAAAGGGATTAACCACATACGCTATCGTGGTTTGACCTACTGGACTCCGAATGTTAATATTTTTCGTGACCCTCGCTGGGGTCGTGGGCAAGAGACCTATGGCGAGGACCCTTATCTAAGCTCAAGGATGGGTATCGCGATGGTGCGAGGACTTGAGGGCAATGACCCCGATCACCTAAAAGCAGTCGCGTGTGCAAAACATTTCGCTGTTCACAGTGGCCCTGAGTATAATCGTCACTCCTTTAACGCAACCGCTTCTAAATACGACCTATGGGACACCTACCTCCCTGCATTCAAAGCCTTGGTCAAAGAGGCGGGGGTGCATGGTGTGATGTGTGCATACAATCGTTTCGAGGGCGAGCCTTGCTGCGGTAGCGACGAATTGATGGTTGATATACTTCGCAATCAGTGGGGGTTTGATGGCTATGTGACCTCGGATTGCTGGGGCATAGACGATTTTACCAAATACCACAAGACCCACCCCGACGTGCCAACGGCTGTTGCAGATGCAGTGATTACGGGAACAGATTTGGAGTGTGGCAACTCCTACGACCAACTCCTAGAGTCTGTAAAGCGTGGTTTGATAGACGAACGACAAATCAATCTAGCCCTCTCAAGACTCTTTGAGATTCGTTTTAAGCTGGGTATGTTCGATCCGCTTGAGCGTAGCCCCTATGGCAAGATCTCGCGCGAGGTGGTTGAGTGTGACGCTCACAAGGCTTTGGCACTAGAGATGGCTAGAAAATCTATGGTACTACTCGAAAACAAAAACAATATCCTACCGCTAAAAAGAAAATATCATCGTATTTTGGTAGTTGGACCCAATGCCGACAACGAGAATGTGATGTTGGCTAATTATTTTGGTCGCCCAACCAAGATTACAAGCGCACTAGAGGCTATCAAAAACGAATTCACTGATTCACGAATCGACTACATCCAAGGCGTAGGTCACGTAGCTCCTATCGAGGGCCAAAGCGATTTTAGTGAGCTGACACAACGTGCTAGAAAAGCAGATCTTGTGATCTTCGTGGGTGGAATCACCGCCGACTATGAAGGCGAGGCAGGCGATGCTGGCGCGGATGGCTACGGTGGGTTTGCAAGTGGTGATCGCACTACTATCCACCTGCCAAAGGTTCAAAGTGATTGTATGAAAGCTCTAAAGAAAGCCAAAAAGCCTTTGATATTTGTAAACATGTCGGGTTCGGCAATGACAATGAATTGGGAAAAGCAGAACGCAGATGCCATTATCCAAGCGTGGTATGGAGGTCAATCTGGCGGCACAGCCATAGCGGATATTATCGTTGGAAAATATAACCCCTCGGGACGTATGCCTCTGACCACCTATGCTAGCGACACGGATCTACCCGACTTCGAGGATTACTCCATAGAGAACCGAACCTACCGCTATTTCAAGGGCATTCCGAGCTATCCTTTTGGCTATGGGTTGAGCTTTACAAAATTTGAGTACAGCAATATAGAGGCTCCAAGAGTGATTCTTGGAGGCGATAAGGCGAAAGTAAAAGTAAGCGTGAGTAACACTGGAGGTGTGGATGGCGATGAAGTAGTCCAGCTATATGTTAGCCACGAGGGCAAGAACACTCGCGTGCCCATCAGAGCCCTGAAAGGTTTTGAACGTATATTTGTGAAAGCGGGCGAGACACGTACAGTGGAGTTTACGCTAACGCCCGAAGATCTAGCACTAACAGATCATAGAGGAAATCAGAAGATGACCCCAGGGGTTTGTGAAATTTTCATAGGCGGAGGTCAACCCTCGTGGAGCGAAGGCGCAAAAACATCTATCGAAATCCAAGGCGATCCCTACACTATCCTATAACTGCCCCCCTTACGCGTTATCGTCCTTGAGTAGGAAAATTTCATCTCCCCTCAAGCGCATGGGGTGAACGGCAAACCCTCGCCCTCTCCCTCAACTTTATCCGATGTGCAAAACGCACCCTACAAACAGTAGAATATGCTCATCGAGGATGTAGGCGATATGCCAAAACCCGAAGGGTGCACACGAGATAGCCTTTTATCAAATTCGACTGGAAGAATAGTCATAATTAAAAAAAGAGAGGTGCCAAGTAAGGTGGCACCTCTCTTTGTATATCTAGCACAAAAACGTGGATTGCAATGATTAAAAATCAAGGAGTATAGACAAAAAAAGAAGAGACACATGTAGCGTCTCTTCTAATGAAACAAAGTATTAAAAAACACTTTGTTTCCCCCCTGGGTGGATGATGGGGATCGAACCCACGACCCTCAGAACCACAATCTGATGCTCTAACCAACTGAGCTACAACCACCGTGTATCACCATTAAAATTAGGGTTTCCCCCGCTTTAACGTAGTGCAAAGGTAAATAAAATTTTTAAGAGCGCAAATTTTTTTTCTATTTTTTTATACGCCTACCTTTTTTTGCACGCCCCCTCTCGCCCCACTCTCTATTTACGGGTCAAATTGCAAGGCGCCAAATCACGCGCATAGGTGATCTTAACATTCTCGGGTGACCCCTCTGCGAGCGCTACCTCAAAGCCCAAAGCCTCAACCACCGAGGCATCGTCTGTGAAACTATCACCCTGCGCATGGGAGTATGCATTCTTTAGCAGCTCGACAGAAAAAATTTGCGGCGTTTGAACTGCACGTAAACGTGTGCGATCGAGCGTTTCGCTCTTTCCCTCAGCGGTCATTGTGCGTATAGTATCGCTCACCTCGACAACAGGTATTGCCGCCCCTTTTTCTTTAGCCAAATCGAAAGTGCGCTGTATTACCTCGCTCGAAACCCAAGGTCTTACCCCATCATGCACCGCTATATACTCCATTTGAGCATCCACAAGGCTCAGCCCATTGCGCACCGATTCTATTCGATTGCTACCCCCTATGGCGATTTTATGCTTTAGCTCCACGCAAAACCTCTCACAAATCTCAGTCCAAAGCGCCACATGTTCACGCGGCAAAACCACTATACGCTCGCCCACCCCCGAGAAAGCCTCTAGGGTATGCAACAAAATAGGTTTGCAACTGATTTCAAGAAACTGTTTAGGCGTTTCACTACCCATCCTTTGCCCGCTGCCGCCAGCCACTATAATAACAGAGAGGTTTTTCATAAAGCCTTAAGGTCTATTTCTTGGGGTTTTACTGTGATATTAACAGGCACTAGATATACTTTTTCGTACCATTTCTTAAACTCGCCATTGCGCATGCCCATCCCCTCAAATACATACCCCTGGGTGGCAACTAGTTTAACCTCGAAGAAAAAATCCCGAGTCTCAGTGACGCTTTTATTAGGGACTTTGAATTTCACATCCTTTATGGTGTAAAATTCAGAGTATTTATTATCCATTCTCATTATCTCTTGCGCAACTGCCTTGAAAATATCACGATAGCTAACCTTGGGCGAACTAACTGAGACCTCTAGACTGCCGATAGCAATGGCTGAGCCATTGACCATATTATCAAAAAATCGCCCAAACTCCGCACCCTTTACCTCGGGGGGAGTGATACCTATATATATATGGTCGCGGGAAATGATGTTTTGCCCCTGCGGGTCGCTGTTTTGCGCTTTATTCTGCGCCATAGCATTATTGGGGCTTACAAAAAGCGAGACAGCGCCCGCCAAAAGAGTAAAGATTAGTTTTTTCATAACGCAAAGGTATGATTATTTTTTAGAATAGCTGAAATGTTGATTTTGAAACTAAATTCGCACAACTTGAATTTTATGTGTAATTTTGCAAAAAGCGGAGGTAAAAACACCTCCTTTTTTTTAATAGCCATATTGCTGAACTCTTTAGTATTATTTGATGGTTTGTTGAGAAGTTTGGGGAAATGCACTGGGGCGATATATATATATTCACCATTAATAATTTTTTACATCGATGAAAACAAAATTACATTTTGCAATGGTTGCCGCGGCGGTTGCCTCGCTAGCCTTGAGTGGCTGTTAATCTTCAAATGACACACCCGACACTCCTGAAGTTATTACCAAAGCTCCTCACTGGGAGCCTAACCCTCAAAAACCACTATCAACCGAAGCTATCTCTCAGGAGGATCTTAATTGGAAGATTTGCAACGATCGTATGCGACAAGACCAAACTGCGCCATATCTTATCAACTCCTATATATATAAATATGATAAGATTAATGCTTATGCTCAGGAGTCGTTCTCTGACCCCAATGCAAACTACAACCCTCACGATCCAGCCTACAATCCCATTGAAAGCATGACACCACCCTACTCTCAAGAACAAAGAGAGCAAGCACGCCTAAGTGTAAGCGACCTCCAGCTTGGTTTTAGTGTTAATAAAGATGGTTCGGGATATGTAACTATCAATAGCACCGAACCGCCCATGACAGCCGGGGCTACGCTACCACCAAATGCGGTGGAGTACTACGAAACTTTCAAGGCTATTGCAAAGCAGAATTACGATGGTGACTACAATGGCTATTATTGGATTAAAGCAACTGCTAAATCGGGATATTCCTATATCCCCACCACCAATATCACCATTCGCACGCTGAGCGACTATAATGCCGATTATCCCGCGGGTAGTGTAATTAATAACATTGCAGAGGTGATGTGGCTCTCGCCCGAGGCTTTCTTGTTGAGTGGATCTAAAAACAAACGCCTTGAGGACGGATGCTTCTGGAAACACTCTATGCCTTTGGATAAATTCAATACACCCAATGGAGGGGCTAATATAGTTGATGGGCTTAGCTTTAGTCTTTCTCTAAACGTTTCGCCCCAAGCAGACGGCATCTATCAGTTTGAGATTACTCACACCGATGCCGCAGGACAAACACAAAGTGCCACTACCAACCCCATAGGCATTAGTTCAGGTGAAACATCCCTAAAAGATGTGGTTTTCTAAATCACCTAAAGACATGAGTAGCTAGACTACTTCACAAAAAAATAGCATCCCACTGATGAGGGATGCTATTTTTTATTAAGCCTTAATTTAAGGACTATTTGCGAGCTACTTTAGCGTAACCGTAGATAGCCTCGTCACCAAGTTGCTCTTCGATGCGAAGAAGTTGGTTGTATTTAGCCATACGGTCAGAACGGCTCATAGAACCAGTCTTGATTTGACCTGAGTTAGTTGCAACTGCGATGTCAGCGATAGTAGCGTCCTCAGTCTCGCCCGAACGGTGAGAAGTAACTGAAGTGTAGCCAGCGCGGTGTGCCATCTCGATTGCATCAAGAGTCTCAGTAAGAGTACCGATTTGGTTAACTTTAATTAGGATAGAGTTAGCGCAACCAGTCTCGATACCTTTCTGTAGGTAATCAACGTTAGTTACGAACAAATCGTCACCAACCAACTGGCACTTGTCGCCGATAGTGTCGGTAAGGATTTTCCAACCATCCCAGTCGTTCTCGTCCATACCGTCCTCGATAGAATCGATAGGGAATTTCTCAACTAGCTCAGCCATGTAAGCAGCTTGCTCAGCCGAAGTGCGCTTAGCACCGTTAGCACCCTCGAACTTCGAGTAGTCATAGATGCCGTTTGAGTAGAACTCAGAAGCAGCACAGTCAAGACCGATAGTGATGTCAGAACCAGCTTTGTAACCAGCAGCCTCGATAGCTTTGATGATGCTCTCAAGAGCGTCCTCAGTACCGTTAAGTGCAGGAGCAAAACCTCCCTCGTCACCTACTGCAGTAGATAGGTTGCGGTCGTGAAGTACTTTCTTCAAAGCGTGGAATACCTCAGCACCCATGCGAAGAGCCTCACGGAAAGTTGGAGCACCAACTGGACGGATCATAAACTCTTGGAACGCGATAGGAGCGTCAGAGTGAGAACCACCGTTGATGATGTTCATCATAGGAACTGGAAGAGTCTTAGCGTTAGTACCTCCGATGTAGCGGTAAAGAGGCATACCAAGAAGATCTGCAGCAGCTTTAGCAACCGCTAGAGAAACACCTAGGATAGCGTTAGCACCCAATTTAGATTTGGTTTTAGTGCCATCAAGTGCAAGCATAGCCTTGTCGATACCAACTTGGTCTGTAACTTCCATGCCGATGATTTCTTTAGCGATAAGCTCGTTTACGTTCTCAACAGCTTTCAAAACACCCTTACCAAGGAAGCGAGCTTTGTCGCCGTCACGAAGCTCAAGAGCCTCATTCTCGCCAGTTGATGCACCCGATGGTACAGCAGCTGTACCGAATGCGCCACATGCAGTTGTTACTTCTACTTCGATTGTTGGATTTCCACGTGAGTCAATAATCTCACGGGCGTGAACTTTTACGATTTGTCCCATTTTGATTTTTATTTATTTTTAAAGGTTTAGTATTTTTACAAAATTAGTCTGTGAAATTTACGCACTGCCTTGAGTAAAAAACATTGCGTGCATTTCATGTGCCAAAGATACGCCATTTAATTTATATTGCCAAAATATTTTTCCACCTCTCCCACAGAACTATTTTTAATCGCTCCTAGGGCTATTTTCAATATGATGTTAATAAATTGTTAAGACAAAATGCGGGAAAAGCAAAAAAAATATTTACCTTTGCCATAATGTTTTACAGCTAATTTAACCTGCACATATATAAAAACACTAAGATATGAAAGTTAATACTAAAATTGAGCAACTCACCTCTCGCGCTGAGAAAGTGAAGCTCGGAGGTGGCGAGGCTGCTATCGAAAAGCAAAAATCATTGGGAAAACTAACCGCACGTGAGCGTATCGATGCTCTTTTGGACGAGGGTAGTTTCCATGAATTTGATATGTTTATCCAACACTCAGCAACCGAATTTGGTATGCAGAGCCGCGAGCTTGCTGCCGATGGTGTGGTTGTTGGAACTGGTAAAATCGACGGCCGCCCTGTGGCTATCTACGCTCAAGACTTTACCGTTTTTGGCGGATCGCTAGGATTGAGCCACGCTCGCAAGATCACCAAAGTTATGGACTACGCCCTAGCTAACCGTATCCCATGTATCGGAATCAACGACTCGGGTGGAGCTCGCATCCAAGAGGGTGTGAACGCTTTGGCTGGTTATGGTGAGATTTTCTACCGCAATACTATGGCTTCGGGTGTTATCCCTCAGCTATCGGTTATCCTTGGCCCTTGTGCTGGAGGTGCGGTGTATTCACCAGCGCTGACTGACTACGTATTTATGGTTGATCAGACCTCGAAAATGTTTATCACCGGTCCTGAGGTTATCAAAACCGTTTTGGGCGAGGAAATCTCGATGGAAGAGCTAGGTGGTGCTAAAGTTCACTGCGAGAAAACTGGTAACGCTCACTTCTTTGCAAACGATGAGGCGGAATGTTTCGCTCAGATCAAAAAACTTCTTTCGCTTGTGCCTCACAACAACGACTGCGGTACTCCATGTACAGAACCAGCTGAGCCTAAGGCTAAGGTGGACGTGGCGGAAATTGTACCAACTGACCCAACCAAGCCTTACGATGTGAGAGAGGTTATCCGTTCGGTTGCAGATGACAGCGATTTCTTTGAAGTAATGGAACTATTTGCACCAAACATTGTTATTGGTTTTGGTAAGATCGATGGCCGCACAGTTGGTTTCGTTGCTAACCAACCTTTGGTTATGGCAGGTGTACTTGACTGCGACAGCTCGGACAAGGCAGCTCGTTTTATCCGCTACTGCGACTCATTTAATATTCCAATCGTGACCCTAGAGGACCTTCCAGGCTACCTTCCGGGTGTGGATCAAGAGCATGCTGGTGTGATTCGCCACGGTGCTAAGATTCTTTACGCTTACTCTGAGGCCACTGTGCCACGTATTACTGTTATCCTTCGCAAGGCTTACGGTGGAGGTTACATCGCGATGAACTCTCGCCACCTTCAGGCTGACTTTGTGTTCGCATGGCCAAGTGCAGAGATCGCTGTTATGGGCCCAGAGGGTGCTGCTAACATCATCTTCCGCAAGGACATCATGGGAGCTGAAGATCCAGTTGCGATGCGCGCTGAGAAAATCGAGGAGTACAAAGAGAAATTTGCAAATCCTTACGTTGCAGCCTCAAAAGGCTATGTGGATGCTGTAATTACTCCAGAGCAAACTCGCGAGTATTTGGTTCACGCCCTTGAGGTATCGAAAAACAAAGTAGTTGCAACGCCTAACAAAAAGCACGGCTTGCCTCCATTTTAATTAAAAAGAATCATTGAGGGTTGTGCTCCGTGAAAAACTATCAAAAAACATTAAAAGGGCTCAATATCGCAATTATCACCGCCTCAACACTTGCTTAGTTGGTAATTGCATATATTAAGTACTGTTAAATACTATTTTGATAGTGAACCCCACAAATGGTTTAAAATTAGTTACCCCATACTCATAGTTAGCATCGGGGTGCTTACCATAGGCAAAGAGGCACTAACTCATCCAAACAAAACAAAAAATAAATACTAAAATAATGAGCGATAGTTTTTTAAAAACCGAAGATGGGACGTACCAGACGACCCTAACTGAGAGTTATAAAAACCGAAAACCATGGTCTAGGCCTAACCCCAAGATGATACTTTCGTATATCCCAGGTACAATTACTCAAGTGATTGTGGTTGCGGGCGATAGCATCAAGAAGGGCGATCCGCTTTTGACTTTCAATGCCATGAAAATGTCTAACACCTATGCCTCGCCTATTGACGGGGTGATAAAAGAGGTGAAAGTCACTCAAGGCGAGGCAGTACCCAAGGGGGCCTTGCTGGTGGAATT
This sequence comes from uncultured Rikenellaceae bacterium, assembly GCA_964371385.1. GTDB lineage: Bacteria > Bacteroidota > Bacteroidia > Bacteroidales > Rikenellaceae > Mucinivorans. Next base: position 809 of record CAYJLY010000022.1, on the reverse strand, counting down.
TGAATAAAAAAATTTCATTACCTATTGTAATTAAATAATTTGTATTATCTTTGCACTCCCAAAGCGCTAGTTAATAGGGCTCTGGAAAGATTAAGGTATAGAAAAAATAAATTTAAGGAAAACAATTATGACTAAGGCAGAAATTGTTAGCAAGATTGCTAAAAATACTGGTATTGAGAAGGCGCAAATTCTTCAAGTAGTAGAGTCTTTTATGGACACTGTGAAGGATTCTATGAAAAACGACGAGAACGTCTACCTACGCGGTTTTGGTAGCTTCATCGTTAAGCGTCGTTCGGAGAAGAAGGCTCGCAACATAACCAAAAACACTACCATCACCATCCCTGCACGCAATATTCCTGCGTTCAAACCATCGAAAAGCTTCGTGGCGGATGTTCAAGCTGGCGGTGATCAGAAGTAATAAATAGATAAAAAAATATTAACCATTAAAACTAGGGAGGACTTAAAACTATGCCAAGTGGTAAGAAGAGAAAAAGACATAAGATGTCGACTCACAAACGCAAAAAGCAACTAAGAAAGAATCGTCACAAGAAGAAGAAATAATCTAGGCTTTTTCTAGGCTTATGAGCCCCGAAAAAGTTGTCTACTTTATTGCTACTTTAAAAAAATACATCTCTGGACTGGGATTTTCCTTTGGTTTTCGCAGCATAAGAGTTGTACAGACGAAAAAGCTACGCACAAGGTTCTGCATTTTTAATGAAAAATACGCAGAACCAAAATAAAAAACCTAAAGATAGAGCACTCTTAGCACAATAAGATATGCCATCTATACGTTTCTTTATATGGGGTCG
>CAYJLY010000021.1:22100-29834 GCA_964371385.1 uncultured Rikenellaceae bacterium | reverse complement strand
TTTTTTTGTGTTCGGTTATGTGAATGTCAAGGCTAGTGTTCTGCAAAACCGCGCATCAGCGGTTCGAATCCGCCATCGACCTCACATTTTAAGAGCTTGCAGTTATGTGGGCTCTTTTTTTTGCGAGCACTACTATGATATATTTATGGTGAATATGCCGAGATTTGCTCCGTTTTTTGTACCTTTGTGCTCACTATGGCAGAATCAATCAATCTTACTTGCACCTCCAAAGAGGGAATCTACAAAGAACTACTCCCCCAGATTGAGGCGGTAATTTCTTCGGAAACCAATCTAATAGCTAACCTTGCGAACATTACAGCCATGCTTAAAGAGGCGTTTGGGTGGTTTTGGGTTGGCTTCTATATATGTGATACCCCGAGCCAACTTGTATTAGGTCCTTTTCAGGGTACGCTTGCCTGCACGCGCATTGCTCACGGACGCGGAGTGTGTGGCACGGCATGGAGCACGGCGCAAACCGTTGTGGTCGAGGATGTAGATAAGTTTGAGGGCCACATAGCGTGTAGTAGTTTGTCTCGCAGTGAAATAGTGGTTCCCATTTTCAGCGGCAGCGAAGTGTGGGGGGTGTTGGACGTGGATAGCGATACATTGGCTAGTTTTGATAACACCGATAAATGCTATTTGGAGAGACTTGCAGAGATTATTTCTGGGTGCATCGAAAATGCAAATTAGTTTTGCAACTATGCGATATTTTTAGTAATTTTATGTTTTAGAACGATTTTTCAGCGAAATTTATGATACAATCAATGACAGGCTTTGGCCGCTCGGAGCGAGATGGCGAGCAAGGTAAAATAACAGTAGAGTTGCGCAGTGTAAACTCAAAACAACTCGACATGAACCTGCGTGTTGCCTCGCGCTATCGCGATCAGCAAGCCGCAATTCGTGGTCTTGTCTCGAAGGGAGTGCTCAGAGGTAAGGTTGATGTGACGGTTTCGCGTGAGAACCCTCCAGGCCAATCGAGCTCAGGGATTATCAATAAGGAGCTTTTCGTTGCTCGTTACAACGAGATCTCAGAACTACTTTCCCAGGTTACAAACCCTCAAAGTGAAAGTCTGCTGGAGTCGGTTTTGCGTTTGCCCGAGGTGATCGGTGAGCAACAAAGCCAGGTGAATGAAGCCGAAATAGAATTGCTGATGGAGGCTGTGGCGGAGGCGATAGTAAATTTCCAGAACTTTCGTAGCACCGAAGGTGCCGTCTTGATGGAGGATCTATTGGGGCGCATTGATAGAATAGAATACCTACACGAGCAAATTCCTCAATTCGAGGCTCAAAGAATAGAGAACGTAAAGAATCGCCTGAAAGAGAACCTCGACAAATTGCAAGTGGCAGTAGATCCAAGTCGTTTTGAGGCAGAATTGATTTTTTATCTCGAGAAATTCGACATCACCGAAGAAAAAGTGCGACTAAAGCAGCATCTCAATTATTTTAGAGAGGTGGCTCGTGATGATGCCTCAGGGCGCAAACTAGCATTCATCTCTCAGGAAATCGGACGTGAGATCAACACCACAGGCTCCAAAGCGAACCATCTGGAGATCCAAAAAATAGTGGTAGAGATGAAAGACGAACTCGAAAAAATCAAAGAACAGCTACTCAATATCCTATAAATCGTTAAGACAATGAAAGGAAAAGCACTGATATTTTCAGCCCCATCGGGAAGTGGAAAAAGTACAATAATCGACCATCTTTTGCGTGAGTTCTCTAATCTTGAGTTCTCGATTTCTGCTACCTCGCGTGCTCCTCGTGGAGTGGAACGCGATGGAGTGGACTATTACTTTATGTCGCAAAGTGAGTTTAGTGGACGAGTTGAAAATGGCGAGTTTTTGGAGTGGGAAGAGGTTTATGCAGGTACCAGCTACGGCACCCTCAGAGCCGAGATAGATAGGATTTGGAGCCGTGGTAATATAGTTATTTTCGATATAGATGTCTTGGGATCTATCAATATCAAAAGACTCTTTGGCGATGCTGCTACCTCTATTTTTATTATGCCACCCTCGGTCGAGGAATTGCGCAATCGTTTGACAGGACGTGCTACCGATACTCCCGAGGCGATAGAACGCAGGGTAGCTCGTGCGGAAGAAGAGATAACCTATGCCCAGAAGTTTGACAAGATAATTATCAACGACAAACTCGAAGATGCGCTAAAGGCAGCAACGGAACTTGTGGCTGAACTTGGCGGAAAACCACGCGAGTAAGTAGACAAAAGGCTATGAAAATTGCACTACTTATGGGCTCGTTCAACCCTATTCACAAGGGGCACACTCTTTTGGCGCAGTTTGTGTTGGAGAGAGGGCTGTTTGATGAGGTATGGCTGATGGTTACACCTGCTAACCCTTTTAAAGAAAGCTCAATCCTTGCCCCATGGGAACACAGGGTCGAGATGGCAAGACTTGCCACAGCGAAGCTCGCTGGGGTGGAGGTGTGTACAATAGAGAGCGAATTGCCGCAACCAAATTACACCTACAATACTATAAAGGAGCTGCGTGCGCGTTTTGCTGAGCATCAATTCACGATTCTCGCAGGCTCGGATATTGCACAAGAGATATCACTGTGGCATCGATCTGATGAACTGCTTGAACTGGTGGATTTTATGTACTATCCTCGAACTTTGGGAGAGGGAGTGTGTAGTGAACCCCTAGCACAGGCGCCTGTGCTCGATGTTTGCTCTAGCGATATCCGCGACGGAATGGCTCTTGAGTTGCTTGATGTGGAGGTGTTATACTATATATATGGTGAGAATCTATACCCCGAAGCTCTAGGTTTTGAGCTATTTAATATTCTGATAGAGACTACACCCAGCTCTGAGCTATTCTATGATCGTGGGAAGCTCCACTACGCACAAGGTAATTTTGGCGAGGCTATCAACGATTTTAATTCTGCCCTAAAGCTCAACTCTACCCATGTCGGCGCTCAGCAGATGAAAACCCTCACCAATAGCGTTCTGGACTTTCGATATACCGATCTTTATAATCCATAGAACTTAGTTCATTTTTGGATAATTAATATTAAGTTTGTATATTTGTGTTCGTTAATCGATTGACCCTCGGTTGACGTCATTCAAACCAATCTTAATTTATCGCTAATTCAATGAATTTAAAGTACTTACTGTTTGCAGGTGTTCTACTATGCAAGACAGTCACTTGTGTTTATGCACAAGAAGTTGCGCCGTCCATAGATGGTGCTAATTGCTATCGTATGATAGATCTCGATTATTATGACCCTCAAAAAGAATGGTCTTATATCCCAAAATCTTCGACTGTTATTGGTATCCCTTTTACTAGTGGTCCAGTGGAGGTTTGTTATGATGGTTCGATTTTTACGGGCGATTCTGAATTGTCGTTTTTCTATGGCAAACAAAATAAACGACTAGAGGCCTATCAAAAAACCTTCAAAGAAGGTTGGATTCCCGTGGTGGAGTATAATTGGGAGGATGAGGGGATAAACTATTTCATCGAAATGTTTGGTGTTCAGCTCGATGGCGAAAATACAGAAAATTCGTTGCAGATGGTTCGAGTTACAATGACCAACAAAACAAATGACACTCAAGATGCTTATTTTCAGGTGGGAAATCGCACCCGTGGCAATGATCATCGAACCCATGGAGCTCATTTTTCGGATGATTTCCTGTATGAATTCAAGAATGACGGACTATATCGCAACCGCAAATTAGTGTATGCTTTTGAAGGTGAACCAACGATGTTTGCTACTGATAACGCGATATACTCCGAGCCATTTCTAGCTAAGGATAAGCAGATTAAGAGCAATACCTATGTAGGGTTGGTTCAGTACAACCCAACGCTCAAGAGCGGTGAGAGTGTCACGCTTTCATTTAAAATGCCGCGAGTGGCTCAGGATTGGACTTCTTCTTATTCAAATAAAGTCCGTCAAGCAGACGTTGATACATATTATAATAAGTGTGTGAACTATTGGAAGCAACTATTTTCTGAGCATGGTCATTTTTCTATCCCCGAGCAGAGGGTCGATCATAGCGCACGAGCTGCAATGGTGCATTTGATGTTGGCGAGCCGATATAAGGATGGTGAGTTTCGACAGGGTAGTGGTCTGCCCTACGATCAACTGTTCTTTAACGATTATATTGACATGCGACTGGCGTATGATGTGATGGGTCTGCATGAGTTTATCGATGTTAACACCCCTTGGCTGGAGCGTAATATATCGCCCGAGGGAATGTTTATTGATAATAGTTTGAGCCACGGTCAAATTATCCTTGCCTCGCATGGTCAGGCTCTTTTCACCATGTGTAACCATTTGATGTTTTCGAGGGATATCGTTCAAGCAAAAAAACTAATGCCTACGATTGCCAAAGCCGTTGGATTTATCCAAAACGACCACAACAATCAGCCCAATGGACTGCTGCGCCCTTCTATCCCCTATGACAATGAAATGATCAAAGGTCACTACACCAGTCATAACCTGTGGGGTATACTCGCTGTTCGTAATGCGGTGAGAGTAGCCCAGATGGTGGGCGATAGTGAAAAAGTAGAGCAATGGACAAACCTGGAATCCTCTTATCGTAGTGCGATTCTTAGAGCAATTGATGCATCTATTACCCAGGAGGGCTATGTACCCACGGGCTTGTATGATTTTATTACAGGGCCTGACTCTAGGGAGGGTTTTAATGAGTTTCGCACCAATCAGGCGTGGGAAAACATGCTTTTGTTGTACCCCAGCGAACTCCTAGAGCTAGACGACCCACGAGTGAAATCAACACTAGCCTATCTTCGTAAGCATAAATTCCGCGAGGGAACGATGACCTATCGCGAGGGCATGCACATCCATCAGTACATAACAACCAATGTCACAAATCAATCCCTGGCTCTCAACCAATCTCAAAAAGCAATAACCGACCTTTATTCCATCCTTTTGCATAATGGTTCGACCCACGAGGGATTCGAGAATATGATAGAGCCTTGGGGAGATCGTGATCCAAATGGATGTCCTCCTCCCCATGGATGGGCAGCAGCTAAAACGGCTCTCTTGATTCGTAATATGTTGGTGAGAGAGTATGGTGGTTTGGCAGGAATGAATATGGGGGATAGGGGACTGTACCTTTATTCGGCAATTTCTCCTTCGTGGGCAAAGGATGGAGATACTATTGGGATATATAAATCGAGAACAGAGTTTGGAGAAATTAGCTCAGAGATGTCCTTCCACGGAGATAAAGCAACTATAACTCTTGAGGGTGATTATCATACCCAACCTTCGTTTATAAAGGTAGCTGTGCCATATTTCAAGAAATTTATTTCGGCAACCTCCGACAAAGGAAAAGTGTTGGTGAGGGATGGTTATATGGAAATTCCCCGTGGTGCAACAAAGATAGTCGTCCAATGGCGCAACAATAAAAACTATGTGCAAAACAACGTACAGCGCATGCTAGAGACCTATAGACGCGAACCTGGTTATAAATGGCTGGGCACCGAAAACCTAAAATACGAACATGCTCACCCTGCTGCAATCATGGGAAGTACAGCCTATGAGGCAGTGGCGATTGAACCTGCGCCGAAGGGATTTTTGTTGTCCGAGGAAAAGTCTATTGAACCAACTGTGTTCTCGTTTGAGGATGTTAAAAGAGCCTATCTGCTTGAGTATAAGCGACGTCAGGGTGATTACCTACGCACAGGGCGAGAATTAATGAAAATTGAAATCCTAGATTAATTTGAATCTAATCAACACTGTTATTACCAAATTTTAACTATGAAAAAATACACTCTATTTCTACTGATATGCCTATTGGCTATCCCTTTAAACCTCCATGCTCATGGAGGTGTAAAATCTGCCTACGAGCTAATTGAACGCATCACTCCGGGTTATTCAAATCAATTTACGCTTGAAATTATCGAAAAAAGTCCCCAAGGCGAAGATTGTTTTGAGATTGATTATGAGGATTCTAAGGTCGTTCTCAGGGGTAATAATCCCGTTTCATTGGCAACGGCTTTTAATTGGTACCTGAAGTATACCTGCAATGCTCAAGTGTCGTGGTTTGGCGATCAATTGAACCTCCCCAAAGTGCTGCCACAACCAAAGAGCGAGCGTCGTATTATTAATGGTAAGTTTAGAGTAAACTTTAACTATTGCACCATTTCCTATACTGCCCCTTGGTGGGGGTGGGAGCGTTGGCAGCGAGAGATAGATTTTATGGCGATGAATGCGGTGAATATGCCACTTCAGACCATAGGCCTAGATGCTGTGTGGTACCACACTCTGCTAGAGATGGGTTTTACGGACAGCGAGGCTCGTGAATTTTTGGTTCTCCCCGCTCATCAAGCATGGCAGTGGATGCCCAACATAGAGAGCATAGGCGGTGGGCTGCCTCTGAGCTGGATCGAAAGCCACAAAGAGCTAGCACGCAAGATCTATGCTCGTGAATTGGAGCTTGGAATGCAACCAATTCAACAGGCCTTTACGGGCTATGTACCCAAACTAATGAAAGAGAAATTCCCCGAAGCTCGAATTGCTCAACAGCCTGAGTGGTATGGTTTTGAGGGTGTGTCGCAGTTAGATCCTCTCGACCCGTTGTTTAAGAAAATGGGCGAGGTGTTTATGCGCAAACAAAAAGAACTCTTTGGGGCGCATGGTGCGTATGCTGCCGACCCTTTCCATGAGAGTTCACCACCTGATAATTCAAAGGAATATTTGCAAAAAGTCGGACGAGTAATCTATGATGTTATTCGTGAGAGCGATCCAGAAGCAATTGTTGCAATGCAGTCGTGGAGTATACTTGAGCCTATAGTTACACAATTCCCCAAAGACAAACTAGTTGTTTTGTGTTTGAATGGAGGTCGCAATGATTTTTGGGGCTATGATTTTGTTGCGGGGAATCTCCATAATTTTGGTGGGCGCATCAATCTGCATGGAGATATGCGACTATTGGCAAGCAACCAATTTGCTGCTGCTCAAAAACAAACACCACATGCTGTGGGTTCAGGGCTTTTTATGGAATCCATAAATCAAAACCCTATTTACTATGCACTTGCCTACGAGATGCCTATGCACCAAGGTGCAATCGATATTGACCACTGGCTTGATGGATATGTCGCTCGTGCATATGGCGCGCAAAGCGGTAGTGCGCGTGAGGCTTGGGGGGTGCTACTTAATACTGCCTATGCCCCAGGGACTAATGGCGTTGAGTTTAGCTCGGTGATAGCCGCTCGCCCAGCCGTAGACGTCAAGAAATCAGGCCCTAATGCAGGGTTTATGATCCCCTACGATGAACTTGAGCTCTTCAAAGCACAGGCATTGCTATTGGAGGATGCTGCAAAATTGAAATCCTCGCCTATCTATCGTTTTGATGTGATTGATCTTCAGCGTCAGATTATGAGTAACCTTGCACAACGTATTCAAAAATCGGCTACTGCTGCATATAAATCAGGTGATATCGAAGCCTTTAAGGTTCATAGTGAGAGATTTCTGGAACTACTACTTGATGTGGATCGTATGTTGGGGAGTCGCAGTGAATGGAATTTTGATCAATGGGTGAGCGATGCAAGAGCGTGGGGTGAAACGCCACAGGAAAAAGATCTTTTGGAGCGTGATGCCACCGAGCTTATCACCTATTGGGGCTTCACGGAAGGCTACGAATGTATACAGTTTGATTATTCGTGGCGAGAGTGGGCTGGTCATATTCGCCGTTACTACCACCCTCGTTGGAAACAACTTTTCGATCTTATGCTCACCAGCTATCAAAACGGCACTCCATAT
>CAYJLY010000021.1:20296-22000 GCA_964371385.1 uncultured Rikenellaceae bacterium | reverse complement strand
ATGAAAAACACCCTATTTCTAGCACTAGCCCTATTATTTGTGCCTTTGGGACTCTCAGCCCAAGAGAAGATAACCTTCCAGAGTCTGCTTGAGCAGATGACCTCTCCTCAATCACTTGCCCAATGGCAATACAACAAAAACTATCGTCTGATCCAAGCCTCTAGCTACTCAAGAGAATCTGTTTCGCCCGAAACAGCCAACGAAGATGGCCTATTCCGCCCCGAAAACCCCGAGGATAGAGATTGGGGAAAGGGATGGTTTGAGAACCATGATTTTGGAGTATTTATTCGTGAGGAAGTAAACGGTGGTCGAAATGAGTTGGTTATGATGGAGGACGATGGCGCGGGAGCAATCGTTCGCTTTTGGGCAACTTTCGGTGGAAGACCAGACGAGGTTGGTGGGCTATATAGGATTTATATAGATGGAGCCGAGGAGCCCGTGATTACCATGCACAACAAAGATTTGGTTGTAAATAACGGCTTGGTGGGTGAACCTTTTGCGTTCTACGCTCCAAAAGAAACCGAAAACCCCACCTGGCGAGGAAGCAACCTAATGTTGCCTATTCCCTATGGAAAATCGTGTAAAGTGACCTATGAGCCTTTCGAGGCTGAGGGTGGTAGCGATTGGAATGGACATTATTATGCCATTAACTATCGAGAATATAACGACGAGGTGGAGGTGGAGAGCTTCGATAAAAATACTCTTACAAAATATAAAGATGCTCTGGCGCACCACAGCGAGCTCCTGATAAAGAAAAATAAACCAGAATCAGTATTTAGTATCAATGAAAATGCGCTTCTACCTCGTGGCGGAAGACTTACCATTAAACTCGAGGGCGAAAGAGCCATCACAAAACTTGGCTGTCAGATCAAAGCACGTGACATCGAGCAAGCATTGCGATCGACTGTTCTTGAGATTACTTTTGATGGTAATAAAACAGTGTGGTGCCCTCTGGGGCAGTTCTACGGCATTGGTTATCGCCAGTTGAATAATGACACCTATTATGTTTCGGCGGATTCTCTCGGGATGATGGAAAGCCGCTGGCTGATGCCTTTTAGTCGCTCAGCACAAATTAGAATCCACAACCATGGTGAACAAACAGTTGAAGTCGTGGCACTTGATATTGACCATAAAGAATACGGGTGGAATGAAAATACTATGTATTTCCATGCGGCGTGGAATGAAACCAAGAATCTTGACACACAAACTAAGTTTGATTATAACTTTATCACAATTCGTGGACGAGGAGTGTTCGTAGGCGATAATCTCACGATTTTCAATACCTTCCCCGATAGAACTGGTATCAATTGGTGGGGCGAAGGAGATGAGAAAATCTATGTCGATGGCGAGGATTTCCCCTCAAACTTTGGAACAGGAACCGAGGATTATTACTGCTATGCGTGGTGTAGACCGCAATGGTTCTCCTCGATTAATGTTTCACAGCCCCTAGGGGAGGGAAACAAGACTCCAGGACTTTCGGTCAATAATCGCTATCGCCTGTTGGATGCTATTCCGTTCGAGGAATCTTTCAAGTTCGACATGGAGATTTGGCATCCATATTATGCTCCGATGAATTACAGTCCAGCAACCTTCTGGTATGCTTTTAAGGGCGCACGATGGAACTATAAAGCAGATGTGGAGGAGGTCAAAAAGCCTGTTGCACGTTTGCAACCAACCCCTTAGTGTGTGTGGTTATTGAACTTT
>CAYJLY010000021.1:0-20196 GCA_964371385.1 uncultured Rikenellaceae bacterium | reverse complement strand
AAAGCCTGTTGCACGTTTGCAACCAACCCCTTAGTGTGTGTGGTTATTGAACTTTAGAGTTACGCAGACACACTGGTAAATAGAGTTTGATTATTAGCTATCTCTTGCGTTTCGTCTATAAAAAAAGCATTTCCCTTTCGAAAAGGAAATGCTTTTTTTTTGTATCAGGCTAGCGAAATATTGTCGTGACTTTAAGCTCAAACGAGCAACAGTTCATTTGCCGATAATTTATGCAGCGAAAGATGCTTTGATCTTACCCCAACCTTTGAACATCCATACCCAGTAAAGTATATTAAGAACAAGTGCTGCGATTGCTCCAATCAATGGAATGAATGCACAAACAACTGCGATGATTGCGAAGATAAAGCCCATGAAAAGTTGCTTTGCACCCGCAGTACCTAGCTCGTTGAACGATGAAGATTTTTGTAGCGAAGAGTAACCGATGATGTTTAGTACAAATGCTGCAATAGAGCAAAGTATTGAAATCAAACCTGTTACTAGTGGTACGAATACTCCGAGAATTCCCAAAAATTGAGTGATGATCATCAGAAGTACACCCACTGCGATTAGATTTGCTGCAGATTTACCAACCGAGTCAAGCTCAGAGGCAAAAGCTTTAAGTCCACCATACTGCAAAAATAGACCAAAGATAGTTCCCAAGCCAATTACAATTGATAGGATACCCCAAATGCCTATTGCACCCATTAGACCCTCTGGATCTCCCGTAGCTATGGCCGAAATTAATGCACCTGCCGATGATAGCACAGCAATTACACCAACAATAGCAGCTGCAAATGCGCACACGATGTAAATTGTCAATCCTTTTAGGATTTTTGAAACTGAAAGTTGAATTGAATTCATAGTTTGTTGTTTTTTAGATTAGAATTATATGAAATGGTTTTTCTTGGTTTGCTTTAATCAAATGGCTTATTTCACATGCTTTTCTTACACAAAGTTAGTGATAAAAACTAATTAAACAAATATATAACTCAGTTTTTAGTCATTTATTTATATAGTAGAGCTGGAAATGTAAATTTATAGGATATGTCATTTCAGCAATAGAAATGTCAAAAGATTTTATCATGCCTAGACAATTGAATTTTGAGAGTGCAGATTACGTCGGTAACTTTTAGAAAGAGAATGCTAAAAAAGAGTATAGAGAAATGATGCACGAGAGTAAAAAAAAAGAGTAGAGTAGTGTGCCCTTTTTTTAAACCAAGTGTTACAAAGATGAAGTGAGTAAATTAATCGCCATTCTTTCGTATACAACAGCGATATATATCGAGTTTTTAACGCTTTGATATTCAGCAATATAATAACGTTTGCCTACTCTTTAAAATCAAGTGAAATCTCCGCCTAATACAACGTACGCTAGTAGCGAGGTGTAAAAATTGGATAATGACTGAATTATATTATTGATAATTAGCGAATTATGTGTTATTTGTGAAGTTATTATTTAGCTAAATATTTGAGTTTAATTTGGTGGGTGTGAATTAATGCACAGAAATATTTGCAGAATTAAATAATCTGTTTTATTTTTGTAATCTATAATATTGTTTATTTAAAATACGGCATAATGAAAGACAGGATAGCTCAATTTATGAAGACTGAAGGCCTTACAGCCATGAAATTCGCAGAGATCATGGAAGTTCGACCATCGAACGTGTCACACATTATTTCTGGGCGAAGTAACCCAGGTTTCGAGTTTATTGCTCGATTTATGCAGCGCTTTCCTGAGGTTAGCCCCGATTGGTTGATTAATGGTATAGGAGAGATGTATCGCTCTGAAGGTTTGCTTAATTCTACTGAGCGTGTGACCTTGTCTGAGGATGAAGCTATCGATAGCCCCCAGGTTAGCACAGAGGGGCAAATACCTGTAAATGAGTACAATGCCCTTGCTGATGTGGAGTTGATTAATATGACTTCGGCTACAATTAAAGAGGATGTTGGAGTTGAAAATGATGCATTTACAAATGTAAACACAGGCGATGATTCACTGAGTCATTCATCTCATTACTCAGAGATGAATCCCTTGGTGCAAAATAACGATGGAGTTGTTCATTCGCATGAGGGTAAGACTTTTGCTCTAAAGTCAGAAAGCAGCGCAGAAATGCCTTCTCAAAACGAATATATCGAAAAGAACGAAATTCAAGGCACAGACTCCAGTAGTACGCCCCTCAAGGCTGAGGAGGCTTCAGCTTCGATCCTCCCCCAGCCAAATTGCCCGAGTGTTATGCCGATTATGCTTGGCGATGGTGATACACCACAGCAAATCATTTTTTTCTACGCAGATAATACCTACAAGGTGTTTAAGAGTCGTTAAAACGAAGATCCTATGTCTATGACGTTTCCTCGCGTTATATACACATATATCTTAAGTCTAACTGAAATCTCTGCTAAAGTGACGAATGTGCTTGAGATCCTGGCTCCGGTTATGCAAGGTAATCACGATGCTCGCGGGGGATTGGCACATTTATTTCGCCATACTTATAATTCATACTCTGCAAGTATATGCAAGTCGCTCTATAAAAGACATAAAGTATATACATTCTGCATCTTAAATAATAAATATTAATAATCACGATAATATATATTATGTTAAATAATGTTTTATTCAAAAGCGTTTTATGTCGAATATTGACATGTTTATGAAATTTTCGGAAAAAAATACTAGAAATTGAGCTGAGAAATTGTGTATGAGTATAAATTTTGCTATATTGCAATGTTTAGTAAAGGTATCGTTTGAGAGTATTCGCTTTGATTATTAAACTTGAGCTATTAGTGTATTTAAAAATTTCAGAATTTATGAAGCAAAAAAAAATTGTATTAGAATACGCACTTGATGCTACCACGCAGTCGATTTTTAGAGCTTTCAGCACTGAAATCGGCCTCGAAGATTGGTTTGCAGACAAGGTTGAGATCCTGGGTGGTACATACACTTTTTATTGGAGTAAATCTCCTCATATTGCAACTTTGGTCTCACGAAAAGAGAACAGTTATTTGCGTTTAAAGTGGATAGATAGCGAAGATTCTTACTTTGAGTTTAAAATTTTTAACAACGAAATGACTAATGGTAAGACGCTGGTAATCACTGACTTTGCCGATGAAGGTGAGCTTAAAGATGCTGCGGATTTGTGGGATAATCAAATAGAAAAACTAAAAAGATCTATAGGTTGTGCAAAAAAATGATAATTTTGTGGTCTGCTTTGCATGAGTTTTGTGCAATTTTAAGCCTCAAATATCAGTTTGTCTATTTAAAATAGAGATAACACACAATAAATTGAGGCAACACAGCAAACTTAGATTTTTTTGATGAAAACAACATATAGATTTATTCTCAAGGCATATGTCGGACCGATGGTTCTGACCTTTTTCATCGTGATGTTTATCCTTTTGATGCATTTTCTGTGGATGCATCTTGACGACCTGCTCGGAAAGGGACTGCCACTGTCGATGGTGTTGGAGTTGATAATGTATGCCTCGGCAACCTTGATCCCTATGGGATTGCCTCTGGCTACCCTACTCGCCTCGATTATGACCATGGGAAACCTTGGCGAGAACAACGAGCTCTTGGCGCTTAAATCCGCTGGTATATCACTTCCACGCATAGTTGCACCACTTGGAGTGCTGATGATTTTTGTGTGCTTGGGTAGCTTTTTCTTTATAAATGATGTCACCCCCTATGCTCAAAAACAGGTCTACGGCCTATTGGTGGATATAGATAAGCAGAAAAGTGAAATAAAGTTCAAGGATGGTATTTTCTTTACTGGAGTACCTAATATGAGCATTAGGGTCGATCACCAGGAGGAGCTTACGGGCAAACTGCATAATATCCTGTTGTACGACACACGCGATTTCCAAAAAATGCAAACCACGGTAGCGGATTCGGGTTATATTAAACTAACTCCCGACCGTAAGTACTTGGATGTCATCATGTATAATGGTCAGATGTATGAAAAAAATCGTGACTACCAATGGTACAATCGTGATACTATGACCTATCATACTTTTGATAATCAACATCTTTTAATTCCTCTATCAGGGTTTAATTTTGCACGTACCGATATCTCAGCTTTTAGCGGAAATAGTAGCACACAGAGCATGAAGGAGCTTAATGTCGCGATCGACTCACTCCGCCCAGCACAAGATTCGGTTATTGAGGATTTTAGTTCTCGTTTGAGTGATTTTCATATTTTCCGCAGATATGGAACTTCTAGCAACGACAGCATCGAAAGACAACTCAAGTCTGGGGAGTATATCATAGGGGAACTCAATCTAATGAACACTGAAACCCGCGATAAAGTACTCAAGATGGTAAATCAATGGGCGTCAGACGCTCAGAGTTTTGTGAATTTCCGCAGCTCGAACAACCAGCACACCTCCTATTCGCTGTATCTCGCGGAGCTGAACTATCAAAGAAAATTGGCACTACCCTTCTCTGTTATGATCTTCTTTTTGATTGGAGCCCCTCTGGGAGCGATTATTCGTAAAGGGGGCCTGGGGATGCCAATTGTGGTATCAGTGGTGTTCTTTGTAATCTACTATATCATTTCGATTACGGGCGAGAAGATGGTCAAAGATGGTGCAATTCCTGCGTTTTTCGGGATGTGGCTTTCGAGTTTTATCCTGCTACCCATAGCAATATTCTTGACCTATAAATCTACGAATGATTCAGCCCTGCTTAACTCTGAGGCGTATATTAACAAATATAAAAAGATTAAAAGTTACATAAGTAAAATAATAAGAAAGAATAAAAATGAGTAGTATTTTAAACACAATCGACGAGGCTATTGAGGATATCCGCGCTGGTAAATTAATAATTGTTGTCGATGATGAGGATAGAGAAAATGAGGGAGATTTTGTGTGTGCGGCGGAATTGATTACCACGGATATGGTGAATTTCATGTTGCATCACGGCCGTGGGGTGTTATGTGTGCCGCTAACTATTGATAGATGTGAGGAGTTGCAGATGGGGATGATGGTTGGCGATAACAATACCTCTGTGCTGGGTACACCCTTTACCGTTTCAGTGGATTTGCTAGGCAAGGGTTGCTCTACGGGAGTTTCAACCTATGATAGAATGATGACTATTAGGGCATTAGCCGATCCGAATACTAAACCAGAAGAGTTGGGTCGCCCTGGACATATTTTCCCCTTGCGAGCCCAAACGAAGGGTGTTCTGCGCCGAGCAGGTCACACTGAGGCTGTGGTAGATTTGTGCCGCATGGCAGGACTACAGCCTGCTGGTGCATTGATAGAGATAATGAACGAAGATGGTACTATGGCACGAATGCCAGAGTTGATCGAGGTTGCCAAGGAGCATAATCTAAAGATGATATCTATTGCAGATTTGATAGCCTATCGTCTTGAAAGAGAGTCACTTGTAGATATGGGCGAGAAGGTGAATCTTCCCACTGCTTATGGTAGTTTTCAGGCTATTCCTTTTGTTCAAAAGACCAATGGATTGGAGCATATCGCTATTGTGAAGGGTGAATGGAATGAGGATGAGGATGTTTTGGTGAGAGTTCATTCTTCGTGTATCACGGGCGATATATTCGGTTCGTGTAGGTGTGATTGCGGCAGTCAGTTGCATCAGGCTCTACGCATGATAGATAAAGAAGGCAAGGGCGCGGTTGTATATCTCAATCAAGAGGGTCGCGGAATAGGTCTATACAATAAAATGAAGGCCTATAAACTCCAAGAACAAGGTCTAGACACAGTCGAGGCTAATATTCATCTGGGATTCAAAGCTGACGAAAGAGACTATGGCGTAGGGGCTAGTATCCTGCGTGGCATAGGAGCGAAGAATATTCGACTGATGACTAATAACCCTCAAAAGCGCATAGGCCTAGAAGGTTATGGTATTACTATAAAAGAAAATGTTCCAATTGTAATTCAGCCTAATGAATTTAATCTCAGATATTTGCAAGCCAAGGAAACAGAGATGAACCATGATTTAGGTTTGTTTACAAAAGTTAAATAATGCGTTTTTACAAGTGTGTTTATATTTGTAAGCATCGAAATTTATGAAAAATCTACGAATAGCTTATATGGGGACTCCTTCTTTTGCGGTAGGTCCTCTGAAAGCCTTGCGTGATGCGGGGGCGAATATAGTTGCTGTGGTGACTACTCCCGATAGACCTGCAGGGCGTGGTCTTAAACTAAGGGAGTCTGATGTTAAAAAATTTGCACTCGAAAATAATCTACCTGTCTATCAACCCGAGAAGATGAAAGATCCTCAGTGGATTGAAACCTATCGCTCGCTTGAGATTGATTTGGCAGTGGTTGTTGCTTTTCGAATGTTGCCTGAAATAATTTGGGCTATGCCACCCAAAGGGACTTTTAATCTTCACGCTTCATTGTTGCCGAATTATAGAGGAGCTGCACCAATAAATTGGGCTATTATTAATGGTGATACAAAAACGGGTGTAACTACTTTTTTTATTGATTCTAAAATTGATTGCGGCGAGATAATTGACTCAGCTGAAATTGAGATTGCAGCCGATGATACTGTCGGAGTGCTTCATGATAAACTTTGCGAACTGGGTTCGGATTTGGTGGTCGCTACTGTTGAGCGAATTGCAAACGGTACTGTTGTTCCAAAACCTCAAGTTGAAGTTCAGGATGAACTGCGAGCTCAAGCTCCAAAGATTTTTAAAGATGATTGTCGAATCGATTGGACTCTACCTGCAAAACAAACTTATGATATGATCCGAGGTTTAAGTCCCTATCCTGCCGCATGGTGTGAGTTTGGTAAGCTGACCGCTAAATTGTACGAGGCTCACTACTCTATCGAAAATCACGATAAACCTAGCGGAGTGTTCGAAAATATCGATAACAAGCAAATACGTGTTTCCTTGTGTGATGGTTATCTTTATATAGATAAGCTGCAAGTGGCTGGAGCCAAGAAGCCTCTTTCGGCGCAGGAATTTCTGAGAGGAAATACCATTGATTTTTAGAGCTTAGGTGAACATGCTTGTTTTTTAATGATAAAATGAATACACGGCATAGATGGTCTATTCCTAAAGGTGAGAACACTGGAAATGTAAAACCCGATACTTTATGCAAAGTATCGGGTTTTTGTTATTTTACAGGTGTACAACTTATAAATTCTCTCCATCACTCTTGCCGATCTATCTCGACACCTCTCTCCTTTTCAATCAACTCTTTCGCTTTCTCCCCCTCTTCAGTACCCCCTCTTCAGTACCCCCTCTTCAGTACCCACTCTTCAGTGCCCACTCTTCAGTGCCCTCTCTTCACTAGTCTCTCGTTGTCCCTTTGGTCTTAACCCCTGATTAAGCGTTTTTCGATTTCTGCTACTTGCAGTCCTATGCTCTTATCGCTATCGATAAGTGCTGCAATAGATTTGCAGGCGTGGTGGACGGTTGAGTGGTTCTTTCCGCCAAAGACAGAGCCTATTGCGTTGAGAGATAGTTGAGTATGTATTTTGTGTAGGTACATCGCTATCTGGCGTGCTGTTGCGATATTACGCATCCTACCTCCTTTGATTAGCGCATTGCGTTCTATCTTGAAGAAATCGCATATAACCTCTAGGATGCTCTCTGAGTCTACTTCTTTTGATTGCCCGACAACAATATCGCTAAGGATATTTTTTACCAGTGCAGTATTCAGGTTGCGACCAAGTAGGTTGGTTTGAGCATGAAGTGAAGTAATGATACCCTCCAGTTCTCTGATGCTCGAGTTTGCACGACTGGCAATAAACTCCAACATATCGGGATTGATCTTCATGTTCAACTGTTTAGCCTTTAAGCCGATGATCTCCGCCTTCATTTTTGGATCAGGAACCTCGATTTCGGCAGTCAGACCCCATTTGAAACGGGTAATTAATCGCTCTTCAATATCTCGTAACTCAACAGGTGGGCGGTCAGAAGTCATAATTAACTGCTTGCCCAGCATGTGAAGGTGGTTGAAGATGTTGAAGAATATATTTTGAGTACCAGGTTTACCAGCAAACTCTTGAATATCGTCGATAATCAACACATCGATGCTTTGGTAGAACTGAATAAACTCAGCCAAAGTTCCTACTTGTGCAGCGTATTGGAATTGTCTTTGGAAGCTGCTGGCAGCAACGTAGAGTACTCTTTGCGATGGGTGATTTTTCTGTACTGCATTTCCAACAGCCTGAATCAAGTGGGTTTTACCCATGCCCGATGCTCCGTACACAAATAGCGGATTGAAGGCATTTGTGCCACCAGGGTTTTGTGAAATTGCAACTCCCGCCGAACGCACCAAAAGATTGCTCTCCCCGACAATATAAGACTCAAAAGTATACTGCGGACGCAGGTTAGAGTCGAATTTTGTTTGTTTGAGGTTTTGGGTAGTAAAAAGATTGTTCGTACTTTTGCTAATTCCTGAGTGCAACGGTGCGCTTCCAGCTGGGCTGGTGTTGCTAGTTGCGTGCTTGGGGAATACATATGATATGGTGGCGCTACTTCCAAAGCGCTTTCGCACTATGGGAATAAGTAGTTTGATGTAGCTCTCTTCGATTTTTCTAGCCGAATTTTCGTTGGGAACCATTAAACGCAACACGCCCTTGTCGCTAAAGTCAATCGCCTTTAGCGGCTCAAAAACAGAGGCAAAGTCATCCTGCGGTGTGCATTTCTGCAACTGCAAAAGACAGTCATGCCAAAGGTCTTGGTGTGTTACATTTGTTTGCGTCATATTGTATATGAAAGGATAAATTTCGACTATATACCAGTCGAATTGGACGACAAAGTAACGGAGAAAAAAAAATAAAAAAAAATCAAACGAATTTGTATTTTTCAAACATTATTGTATATCAGTTTAGGTGTGATTGCATAAGTTGTTTGTTTTAAGCTCTTTGGTGAGTTTTTGATTTATTGTTGGCTGAAATTTAGTTTGCAATATATTGATTGTTAGTTGATTAGGGTTGTTTACATGCTTCTGTGTTTGTTTTGCACTATGTTGGTTTGGTGTGCTAAATTATTGAATTTGTGCTCTTTGGTGAGGGTGTGTTAAAGTGATGTATTTTTGAAAAAAAATAATTAAAAAATCTTTCATTTTCTTGGGATTTTTTCTTACTTTTGTAATGCTCTTATAATGAGTATTTTTAATCAAGAAAAATTGACTTAAACAAAATAATACAACTATGAAAAACCAAATTGCCCCCGAAATCCTATCTGTTGCTGAAACTTGGCTGAGTGATAGTTTTGATGAGCAAACCCGCAGTGAAGTTCAATCCCTCATTGACAGTGATCCCGAAGCTCTAACGGAGAGCTTTTATAGAACCTTGGAATTTGGCACAGGTGGCCTTAGGGGAATCATGGGAGTGGGGACAAATCGAGTAAACCTCTATACAGTTGCAATGGCAACTCAGGGTCTTTCGAATTATCTTTTGGAGGTCTACCCTGATAAAGAAATTAAAGTTGCAGTGGCTTGCGATTGCCGCAATAATAGCCAGTTGTTTGCTCAAACTACCGCTGATGTATTTGCAGCTAATGGTTTCACTGTCTATTTGTTCGAGTCTTTGCGCCCTACTCCTGAGTTGAGTTTTACTATTCGCGAGATGGGATGTCAAAGTGGCGTAGTCATCACTGCCTCTCACAACCCCAAGGAGTATAATGGTTATAAGGCATACTGGACGGGTGGTTCGCAGGTTGTTTCGCCTCATGATGCCAATATCATTGACCGTGTAAACAAGATAACTGACCCCTCGCAAGTGAAATTCTCGGGTGGTACGGGTGTGATTAATATCATTGGTGAGGATATGGATAATCGCTACTTGGATATGATAGAGGGTTTGTCGCTCTCTAAGGATGCTGTGGCTCGTAATAATAGCTTTAAGATAGTCTATACCCCTATTCACGGTACTGGTGTGAACTTGGTGCCCGCGGCCTTGAAGCGTTGTGGGTTTACTAATATATATAATGTCCCCGAGCAGGATGTCAACGATGGTAACTTCCCTACTGTTAAATCACCCAATCCCGAAGAGCCTGCGGCTATGAAAATGGGAGTTGAAAAGGCCCAAGAGGTAGGTGCTGACCTTGTGATGGCGACCGACCCTGATGCCGACCGTCAGGCGGTGGCTGTACGCGATGATAAGGGGGAGTTTGTTTTGTTGAATGGAA
Organism: uncultured Rikenellaceae bacterium; assembly: GCA_964371385.1. GTDB lineage: Bacteria > Bacteroidota > Bacteroidia > Bacteroidales > Rikenellaceae > Mucinivorans. The sequence goes on along the minus strand of CAYJLY010000021.1, from coordinate 10,087 downwards.
ATCAATCAGCTGCACTTTTGACTTATTATCTGTGTCGTCGTTGGAAAGAGCTAGGTAAGGTGGATGGCAATCAGTTTATTGTCAAAACTATAGTTACCACTGACTTGCTTTGTGATATTGCCGAAGGCTTTGGTGTGGAGCATTACAATGTGCTTACGGGCTTTAAGTATATCGCCGAGATTATTGCTCAAAACGAGGGTGCAAAGAAGTTTATTGCTGGCGGCGAGGAGAGCTTTGGTTTCTTGGTGGGCGATGCTGTGCGAGATAAAGATGCTGTCTCGTCGCTGTGCATGATAGCTGAATGTGCTGCGTGGGCTGCAGATCAAGGTAAAACGCTGTGGCAGTTGTTGTTGGAGATCTATGTGGAGTTTGGGCTTTATAAAGAAGACTTGATCTCAATCACCAAACCAGGTCAGAGTGGGGTTGCCGAAATTGCGCAGATGATGAGCGATTTGAGAGCTAATCCTCCCAAGGAAATATGTGGTGAGAAAGTAATTGAGGTGCGTGATTATCAGGCTCAAAGTGTGAGCTATGCCGATGGTCGTACCGAAGCTATAGACCAACCAAAATCGAATGTACTTCAATTTGTGACCGAGGGTAAAACCATAGTATCGGCTCGTCCATCGGGAACCGAACCCAAGATTAAGTTCTATTTCGGGGTTAAAGGCTCGCTGGCGCATGTCGAAGAGTTTGAGGCTGCAAACGAAGCTTTGGTTGCAAAAATCAATAATATCAAAACTCAGCTCAATCTTGTATAAGGCTGTGTTGGGTCGAGAAAATTGCACAAAATGAGCGAAAATAAAATTGAGCTAACTTTCTTAGGGACAGGTACATCGCAAGGTGTACCTGTTGTTGCTTGTGGGTGTGAGGTTTGTCGCTCAAGTGATGCTCGTGATAAGCGTTTGCGCTGTTCGGCGGCCGTAAAAGTAGGCGACCTTCAGATAGTAATTGATACATCTATGGATTTTCGCTATCAAGCTCTTCGCGAGGGAATTGATCGCTTGGATGCGATCTTGCTAACCCATGAACATAGAGACCATATTGGGGGATTGGATGATATACGATCCTTTAATTATTTTCAAAAACAGCCAACTAAAGTTTGCTGTACTCAGACTGTCGAGGTGGCGCTTCGCAAGATGTTTGACTATGTTTTTGAAAAGTCAGATTATCCCGGTGTGCCGCAGGTTAGAATCATGAATTTTACTAATTCGCCTTTTATGATGGAGGGTGTGGAGGTCGTGCCAATTCGAGGTTCGCATTCCTATTTTGAGGTCTATGGATTTCGCATTGGAGGCCTTGCTTATCTAACTGATTTTAATGATATAGATGATCAAGAAGTGCTTAAGTTGCAGGGGGTTGAAGTATTGGTTGTTAATGCTTTGCGCCATCTCAAGCACACCTCGCACTTTACTCTATCCCAGGCGCTTGATCTTATAGAAAAAGTTGCACCCAAGAGAGCCTATCTTACTCATATTTCTCATCAGATGGGCTTGTATGAAAAAGTATCTCAAGAGCTACCCGAGGGAGTGAGTTTGGCTTATGACGGATTAAAATTGGAACTCTAGGAAATAGTTTGTATCTTTGAGCTATGAAAAATTTTGTAGGAAAAGTAGTCATTGTCACAGGTGCATCCTCGGGCATAGGGCTTGAGATATCAAAAAAATTTGCCAACCAAGGAGCAAATGTGGTTATGTTGGCGCGTAGTATAGATAAGCTCACGCAGTGTGTAGCGGAATTGGAGGGTGAGCATCTTGCTGTAAGATGTGATGTAACTTCAGTTGAAGATTGTCAAAATGCTATAACACAGTGTGTTGATAAATTTGGTCGTATAGATGTTTTGGTGAATAATGCTGGACTTTCGATGCGAGCCTTATTTGATGATGTTGATTTGGAGGTATTGCATAAGCTGATGGACGTAAATTTTTGGGGAACAGTGAATTGCACTAAGTTTGCTCTACCCTACATACAGCAGACTAAAGGTTCGATTATTGGAATTTCTTCAGTTGCGGGCTATCATGGATTGCCTGCGAGAACGGGTTATTCGGCTAGTAAATATGCGATGCACGGCTTTTTGGAGACTGTGCGCATTGAGAATCTCCGCAAGGGGGTACATGTGATGATAGCAGCTCCAGGTTTTGTCGAGAGCAATGTTAGGTTCTCGGCGCTTACTGCCGACGGCACAGCCCAGGGAGAGTCACCGCGCGAAGAGGGTAAGATGATGACTGCAAGCGAAGTAGCGCGTCGAGTTGTTAGAGCAACCGCTAAAAGAAAGCGCTCTTTGTTGATGGATTTCAATGGCAAGGCAACAAACATCCTTAAAAAATTCGCACCACGCTTGCTGGATAAACTTTTTTTCAATCACATGGCAAGTGAACCTGATTCACCACTTAAACGCTAACTTTTATAAAAGCAAGATAATATGCTACAAATTAACGATAAAGCCCCCGATTTTACAGCTGAGGATCAAAATGGAACAACGCATACCCTAGATAGTCTGTTGAGCGATTGCGATCGTTTGGTGCTTTACTTCTACCCCAAAGACAATACCCCAGGGTGTACGGCTCAGGCGTGTTCGTTAAGGGATGGTTACTCTGAGCTACTCAAGCGCGGTTTTAAAGTTGTGGGAGTGAGCGCAGATAGCGCTTCGCGCCATCAAAAATTCATTGAAAAGCACTCGCTGCCTTTTACTCTCTTGGCTGACACCGAGCATGAATTATGTGAAAAGTATGATGCGTGGGGTTTGAAAAAGTTTATGGGGCGAGAGTATATGGGTATTATGCGCAAGAGTTTTGTGATTACTAGCGAGGGTGTGATAGAGCGAATTTTCGAGAAGGTTCGCACCAAAGATCATTTTGAGCAGATACTAGAGAGTTATAATTAAAACATAAAATACATTAAATAAGAAATGGCAGATAAAACGAAAACAACAGGAGCCTCACCCGAAAAACTAAAGGTGCTTCAGGCGGCGATGGACAAACTAGAGAAAGATTTTGGCAAGGGGGCGATTATGCGCATGAGCGATAAGGCGGTCGAAGAAAATATACCAGTAATTCCTTCGGGATCAATTGCTTTGGATATTGCCCTAGGTATAGGTGGCTATCCTAAGGGGCGTATTATAGAGATCTATGGACCTGAGTCATCGGGTAAGACAACCCTTGCAATTCATGCCATTGCTCAAGCACAGAGGGAAGGTGGTATTGCGGCATTTATTGATGCAGAACATGCTTTCGACTCGACTTATGCTCAAAGGCTAGGCGTTGATATAGAAAATCTGCTTATCAGCCAGCCAGATAATGGCGAGCAGGCGCTTGAAATTGCTGATCATTTGATCCGCAGTGGTGCTATTGATATTGTGGTGATCGACTCTGTGGCGGCTCTTACGCCCAAGGCTGAAATTGAGGGCGATATGGGAGAATCTAAAATGGGTCTACACGCTCGTTTGATGTCGCAGGCGCTGCGAAAGTTGACTTCCACTATTAGTAAAACGGGTACCACTTGTATTTTTATCAACCAGTTGCGCGATAAAATTGGTGTGGTATTTGGTAACCCCGAAACTACCACGGGTGGTAATGCACTTAAGTTCTATGCCTCGATTCGTGTGGATGTGCGCAAGGGAACTAGTATCAAAGATGGCGATTCGCAGACAGGTAATCGCACTAAAGTGAAAATTGTGAAAAACAAGATGGCACCTCCATTCCGCAAGGCCGAGTTTGATATAGTATTTGGGGAAGGGATCTCGAAAGTGGGTGAAATTATTGATCTTGGTGTTGAATATAATGTGATCAAGAAAAGTGGCTCGTGGTTCTCGTATGGCGAACGTAAATTGGCGCAAGGTCGCGAGGCTGTGAAAGAGCTGTTGAACACAGATCTAGAGCTTCAAGCTGAACTGGAAGCTAAGGTGCGTGCAGCATTGAATAATAATGATTTATAGAAGTGTAGGTTGTCTGTTACTTTAGATTGCATCACGCTCACAGAGCACGTTGCATTTGAAGGAGAGAAATTGGGAGTTCACCTGAAATCAATTAACTATTTTACACTAAATCGGCTATTAGATTAAGCCCTTGAGAATTAGGAGAGCAAAAAAAATGTCTGTACCACATCGTAATGATTCAGTTTTAATGGGCGAACAACTCGTCGAACGTCGTTTTGAGGATTTGTTGAAATCCTGTGAGGCGGTTTGTAAGCAACCTGGTGATTTAGATAGGATTCGCGAGGCTTTCGACTTTGCAAACCATGCCCATTCGGGTGTGAAACGCAAATCTGGAGAACCTTATATAGTCCATCCAATTGCAGTTGCAAAAATCGTTGTCTGCGAAGTAGGGCTGGGTGTCAAATCGGTTCAAGCGGCACTGCTGCACGATGTTGTGGAGGATACTCACTATACTGTGGAGGATCTCTCTGTGCGTTTTGGCGAAAAGGTAGCGCGTATGGTCGAGGGATTAACAAAACTTTCTGGTGTGGTGGCAGAGGGGTCGTCTTTGCAGGCGGAGAACTTCAAGAAAATGCTACTTACTCTCTCGGATGATGTGAGGGTGATTATCATAAAACTTGCCGATAGGCTCCATAATATGCGTACCTTGGGGTCCATGCCCCAGCACAAGCAGATGAAAATCGCTGGTGAGACTATCTATTTGTTTGCTCCCCTAGCCCATCGCTTGGGTCTGTACTCTATCAAGAGTGAGCTGGAGGATCTTTCGCTGAAATATCGTTTTCCCGAGGAGTACAATGATATAGTCACAAGACTCAAGGCATCGGATAGCTATCGCCAGAAGTTTATTGAAAGTTTTAATGCTCCCCTGATCGCAAAACTCAAGGAGAATGACATTGACTTCGAGATATCGGGGCGAGTGAAATCTATCTATTCCATTTGGAAGAAGATGAAAACTAAGGCTATACCTTTCGATGAGATTTACGACTTGTTTGCTATACGTATAGTTTTCAAGCCCTCGGACATGGTGCCCGAGAAATCGCAGTGTTGGCATATTTATTCGTTGATTACCGATGTGTATAAGTCTAACCATGATAGGCTTCGTGATTGGGTAAATACTCCCAAAGCCAATGGCTACGAGGCGCTACACTGCACGTTGATGGGTCCCGGAGGGGTGTGGGCTGAGGTTCAGATTCGCTCTGTGAGAATGAACGACATCGCCGAGAGGGGTTTTGCTGCTCATTGGCGCTATAAAGCCAATGATAGAGCACAAAATCGTGACGCAGAGCTAGATATATGGCTCGAACAGCTACGTGAAGCTCTAGAGAATCCAGTGGAGGATGCAGGAGAATTCTTGGATAGCATTTCGCTTAATCTTCAGGTGTCTGAGATTATGATTTTCACCCCCAAAGGCGATTCGAGAGCTATGCCCAAAGGTTCGACTGTGCTAGATTTCGCCTATGAAATTCACTCTAAAGTAGGAAATCATGCTATAGGCGCACGCATTAACCATAAGCTACGAACAATTTTCACAACCCTAAATTCGGGCGATCAAGTTGAGATACTGACCTCGGAGGGTGCAACGCCACAGTATAGCTGGATTTCGCAGGTTAAAACTGCTAAGGCTCGTAATCATATCCGCAATTACCTTCGCCGTAATTCAGCGCAGAATATCAAGATAGGAAAAGACATTTTCATAAATGCGATGTCCTCGCGACATATCAAGATACAAAACCGTATATTCGAAAAACTTTTGCCTGCCTATGATTGTAGCTCGCGCGAGGAGTTTTATAATAAACTGGGTATGGGAGCTATTACGCTTGATAATGTAGATTCTATTCTCAAACACAATGCAGCCTCTAAGTTGGTGAAATATTGGACTTTGCAACTATTTGGGCGAGCTAAAGGTAACACTAACAACGAGCCCAAAAGCGAAGTGTCGGAGGTGGATGGAACGGATGGTGTATTGATTGCAGAGTGTTGTAGGCCAATTCCGGGAGATCTTATTGTGGGTTTCAAGGATGCCTCCACTGGCATGGTGACTATCCATAAGAAGAACTGTGTTAATGCAATAAAGCTTGCCGCAGGCCATGGCGAGAACATAGTGGAGGTTAAATGGTCGCGCGAGAAAGCGATGTCCTACCTCTCGATCATAGAACTGCGAGGGATGGATAGAATGGGAATATTGATGGAGGTTTCGAAGGTAATTACGGGAGAATTGAATGTGAATATACGTGCGCTAGATTTCCAGAGTTATGATGGAGTTTTCGATGGCCGCATAAGTTTGTATGTGCGAAATAACGAGGATTTGCACCACATTATGAAAAAAGTTCAACAAATCAAGGGCGTCGATAAGGTAGTGAGAATAGAAAATACAATTGCTAAATAAAACCTTCAGCTATGGATACAAAAACTATTGTTTTACTGCTTGTTGCAGTGTTGATTTCATTGGTCTCAAAATATTATGAGAACAAGATGAAGAAACAACAAAAGCAACAATCTCAAACTCCCGACTCTCATGATGAGAGCTCTATGGAGGAGGTTTTGCGTAAGTTTCTCTCTGAGGACGAACTCGAGGATAATACTATTGTTGAAGAAAATAGTGAACCCACAACCTCGTTTGAAACTCTAAAACCCCATGTGCAATCACTTGAAGTGCAAACACCCAAGGTGCAGTCGCTTGAGGAGCAATCTCCTCTGGAACAAGCTCTTAGTAGTTCGCAAGAGCAACGCCTAGAAACACTCACACGCGAGGAGCCACAAAGAGGCGAATCCATCTTCGAACAGTGGCAAAAAACGCGCAGTTCCAATGTTCTCACTAGCTCATATTCTATGATAGCGGAGCCAAAGAATGAGAAAACGGAAAATCAAGTGACCTTGAACGATGCCAAAACCCCGCAGGAAGATTCCTCGAAAGAGTATCACACACCTGTGAATATATCTCTACGCGATGCTGTCGTTTATAGCGAGATACTCAATCGAAAATATTTTTAATTTCTTTTAAGACCGATTTATAATTTCTATCAAAAAAAACAAACTTTGATAATGGCATCTATATTTACACACATAGTACAAGGCGAAATCCCCTGCTACAAAGTAGCCGAGGATGATCAATTTTTCGCCTTCCTCGATATTAATCCCCTTGTCAAAGGGCACACGCTCGTGATTCCCAAGCTGGAGATAGACTATATCTTTGATCTTCCCAGTGATCTTTTGGGACAGATGATGCAGTTTGCCCAGAGAGTGGCTGCAAGTATTAAGCAAGAGATACCCTGTGAGCGAGTTGCGGTAGTGGTTTTGGGCTTGGATGTACCTCATGCTCACATTCATTTGATACCTATGAACTCGATGGCAGATGTTGATTTCTCGAAAGAGAAACTTAAACTGAGCGCAGAGGAATTTTCAGAAATCGCCAAAATGATCGCATTGTAGATGTCAAAGGCTTTGGATTTTGAGTCGGGTAATCTTACCCGACTTTTTGCTAAATTTGCTATTCCGAGTATTGTCGGGCTGTTGGTTATTTCACTGCAAATTGTGGTAGATGGTTATTTTGTGAGCCTAACCATGGGCGAAGTTGGCTTGGCGTCGGTGAACCTCGCCTCGCCCTTGATGGCGATGATAGTGAGCGTGGATTTGATGATAGTGTGTGGTGGGGTGGTTATTGCTGGTATTGCTCGTGGCGATGGTCATGAGGGCTTGTCGCGGGGCTATACTACCCTAACGATGCTGGTCCAAGTACTTGTGTTGCTGCTTATTACAGCGGCTTTGGTGTTGGGTATTGATAGGGTTTGTCATTTGCTAGGGGCGCAGGCCGACACGATGCCCTATGTGCGTAAGTATCTCTTTGTGATGATTTCGGGCTCTATTATTTATTGTATGCCCATTTTTACTGAAGGGTTTGCACGCTTGATAGGAAAACCTAATATGGTGTTTGTGAGTGGTGTGGTAGGGCTTTCGACCAATGCACTGTTGGATTATGTATTTCTGGTGCGTTGGGGTTGGGGCATAGAGGGCGCGGCGTATGCCACGCTCATAGCATGTGCTGCGCAGAGCCTTGCGCTGATGCCCATTGTGAAATTCGGTCGATTAAGGGGCGGATGGAATGATGTGGGGCGTATGTTGTATAATGGAAGTTCGGAGATGCTCTCGGTGGTTTCGTCCGCCATAGCGACCTATTATTTCAATCGCGTACTGATGGAAAGAATCGGCACTATGGGTGTGGCGGCAATGACCGTGGTGCTCTATATTAATAGTCTGCTGAATCTTTCGCTCTTTGGCCTTGCTCAAGCAATGCAGCCCCTGATTGCTTACAATGTGGGTGCTCGCCGCTATGATAGAATTAAAAAGCTGTTGATGCTTTCACTAAAAGTTGGTGGGGCGATAGGTTGGATAACCTATGTGTTGATTCATCTTTGGGGCGATGGCATTATCGAGGCATTCACCCAGGGCAACGAGAGTTTGTATGCTCTCACTAAGACTGCGGCAGGATTTGTGACTTTGCATTACCTGCTTTCGTTTGTGAATATTGTGGCTGGTAGTCTTCACACCTCGATCGAACGTCCTCTAGAATCGGCTTTGATTGCACTTTGTCGTTCGGTAGTCTTTATGCTGATCCCTCTGTATTTGCTGCCTCTTGTCATTGGAAATACAGGTATTTGGCTGAGTATGCCTATTGCGGAGTTAGCGACGGTGTGTGTGAGTGTGCCTCTGCTGGTGATCTCTATGCGCAGACTAAAGCGCAAACTCGCTGCCTAGTTTTTCGCCTCGGCTTACAAATTTGCGCTAGAAGTTTGTTTAATCTGAATTTTAAAATAGTTCAAACTTTTGATCGTAATATTTATTTTAATAACCGCCTTAGAATTTTAAGCTGAGCGTAATGCTACATTGGTAAGGAATGACTTATTTCTCTGACAATTTTATTTTTATCTACACGCACATAAAATAAATTCTCGTAATTCATAAATGTGTACCAATCATCGTCGTTTTCTTTTGTTTCTTCTTTTTTAAATACGCTATCTTTGAAGATCAACTTCAGTTTGTCAAGCGAATCACCGATCACAAATTTACCATCAAACAGCGTGAAGCGATTAGTTACTATCCTAAATCCCCGGAATCCATACTCAGTGTTATATTCTATCTCGTCCTGCAATCCATCTTGTGTGAAATAGTAGTAGGTGGTGTTGCCCTCAGTCTCATCACCCCACTGATCAAGTTCAGTTTTAGTTGGTTTAATTTTCAGAGCATCAAGAAACTCGGTTTTGCTATACACCTTGCCTACCACTAGGTTGTTCAAGTCGGCTTTGAGTGTCATTTGAGTTTGTGCGCCTAATGTGGCTAGGATTGTTATTGCGATAATTAAAATTAATTTTTTCATAGTGAATGAGGTTTTAATTTGTGCCGCCATATTCGATCAAAAATATGATGACTGAAGATATTACATAGGGTTGTAGTCGTAGAAATTTATCGCCCAACTGTGATGGGCATAATTAAATTCTGCGGCTTCGTCTGTCAGTGTAAATCGTAGATGCTCCTTAATAAACTCCTCGATTTTATGATATGTAGAGGGAGGAATATGTAAATATTTGGAATCGGTCATAAGATCAAACCAAACATCTGTAACCTTCCCCTCGGTTTCAGTGTCTATTAATATTTTTATTCGCAGGTCATAGTGCGTCTCAGTGCGTAGATAGTTTAGCTCTTCGGGAGAAAGAAGAGTTTTTATTGCTTCAAATAAATCCACCTTGGAAATGTTTGCACCTGAATACAGATATACTTTGGTATCCCCAAATGCAATATCTCGAGGGAGTGGTCTTCCATCTTTATAAGTGGTCTTAGTAAAGACAAACTTTTGGTCTGCGTTATAGAGTTTTACAGCCAAGCCATCTTCTTCAATATATTTCATTGTGAAGCCATCACCATGTATTGTTCCCGATTCATTGGGGTAGTAGTTTGTTTGGGCGGTTGATAACCCGACTGCAGACACTACAAGTAGTAGTGTGAAAAAAAGTTTTTTCATGGGATCGAAAGGTCTAATTTGTGCCGCCATATTCGATCAAAAATATGACGACTGAAGATATTACATAGGGTTGTAGTCGTAGAAATTTATCTCCCAATCTTCGTAGCCGTGTGTAAATTGAGAGGCTGCATCAGTTAGATTAA
>CAYJLY010000020.1:21676-30099 GCA_964371385.1 uncultured Rikenellaceae bacterium | reverse complement strand
TATTGGCTCTATGGTAGAAGTAGTTTATGGGGAAATGTTTAACCACTCTCTTTAGTTGCCCAGGTTCGAGGTGTACCAAAAAACTGTGGTTGGTGCCTTGCCCCACGAGGTAGAACTCGACATAACCAGCCACACTGCTTATGTTTTTAGCTACATATTCATAGGAGTAGATGGGACCATTCTCGCTCTCATACTCTCCTTGACTAACACTGCGCACATAGAAAGCAGGCAGGGTGAGTTTTTCTCTGGTCAGCGGCAGTTTATCTGCGATATTAGTACCCGTGCGAGCCTCTATTGAATCAAGCAATGCCTCGAAACTAATATTGGCTCTCAGGTTGTTCTTCATTAGCGTATCCATCATCTTTTGGAAGGGCTCGACCCCCATTTTCGCCCTCGCCTCACTAAAGAGCAGGTTGCCCATGGCTGAGGTAATTTCGTTGATATTCGATGAATACATAGGATTATTCAAATAGCTATCCGCTCCAGCCTCTTGCAGTAGCAACAGAGCCTGTTCGTTAGGCGAAAGACCATTAGCTCCACGTATCCAGTCGTTATTCTCGGTCGAAGGATCAACAAGATGTTCGATAAGGCGAGCTCCCCACGAGATACTATCCGAATAGATATTGTAGTTGCTATTGAAAATCACCGCTGGCAGATAGTATGGGTTCGCCAGCATAGAAGTTTTAAACTGCCCCATACCAGCAGACTCGAAGTTTGTATTCTCGCTGCGCTCCAAGTAGCCCCACATTTGATCCTCAAAGAGCTCGCTGAGAATCACGGTATCAGATGCAGGTCGCGCCCAACCTCTATCTATATGCATTTTTCTTTGCTTGAGGTTCTCCTCGAAGTTATAAGTTCCCCAATTATCTCGAAAACCAGCTCCTGCAATAAAAGTCAACTCGGGTTGCATCAACTCTTGGGTTGTGCTCCAATCACGAGGATAGCTAAATATCTGTTCGGGGACATCCACTAGGGTGAATCTATCGAAGGTGTAGTCGACCTGCCCATCGCCCTCGAACATCTCGAGCATTCCCACCAGTAGTTTAGGTATGGTGTCGTGGATGGGCGAGAGCACATCGAGCATCCCCGTGTGTGAGCGGTGCACATATGCAGAGAAAGTAACAGGGTTTACACTATCCGCGGGACAGGTATAAACCTGATAGTCGGCAATCGCCAGCGAAATAGCTCTATATGGATAGTCGGATTTAAAGTTCCAAGAAAGTGAATCAGCCATCATCTCTGGCGTACCTTGCGAGACTGGCACAAGTCCCGCCATGGGTTTTACTTTCAGATCAAAACGACTAAAATATTCCGAACTCCAATTGGGCGTAGAATTAGTATAGCTTACCCCCGAACGAGGATACCAATAGCTCTCGGGGGTTAGAACCACATAACCAGGGTCAATCACAGCTGCCACTTTATCCACCTGCACCATGCCCTCGACAGCTTCATTTTTTAGATCTCTGACCTCGCCAGTGACATCCACAAACATCTCATCGCGGTTAATACCGCCCTCATATACAAACCTTAGCGATAGCGAATCACCCTCTTTGCGAAGCTCTGGTAGCTTCGTAAGAATAATATGACCATGGCGCTGGAACTCTAAGTTTTTATTGTTCTGATCCAGCACGCTATCCACTCTCATGCCGCTATTTAGCGAAAATACCAACTGCGAGCCATCTTTTGACATCACCCCACGCAGCTCGGCACTCGAATGTATTGACTCCCCTAGGTGCTCAACGTTCATATCGTAGTGAGTGGTGCGTAGCTTGGGATAGCCTAGATAGGTGTCATTAAGAGCCATCATCTCCCTTTGCACCCTCTCGTTGCGAGTTGCCTGCTGCAGGTAATCAAAAGACATATAGCCGCCCACGCCATACAAAGCAAGCGCAAACACCAGCCATTTGTAGCGAGCACTGTTTCGCCCCGCAAGTCGTTTGAACAGGAAAATAGAAAGCAGAATCGATGCCAAACCTATACATATATATATCAGGCGGTGGGGCAACAAAAATTCAATATTAGTATAGCCTATCAACGGCGAACGAAACATGGGTAGCTCCATTGCAAAAATATCGAAGATATTATAGTAGAGATCCCCCACATAAAAAACAGAAAGTGCCGCCAATGCTAGAATCGTAACAAAGGTCAGCGCCTGATTGCCTATAATGAGCATCATGGCTGTGGATACCCCTATGATAAAAATCACCGAGGGCAGTATCATTAACACAAAATAATTAGCAAAATCCAAGGGGCTAACTTGAATCTCAGCCACAAAACGTCCCAAAACAAAAAACACTCCCATCAACAGCACGTCCACCGCAATAAACCTTTTAAGCGTACCCCACATCTTGCCTATGAGGTATTCGGCATTGCTCAGAGGGCGAACATAGAACACCTCGGAGGTGTCCAACTGCTTATCACGTTTGAGATAGTCACCCGATAGAAAAATAATCACCACCGACTGCAAAATATTCATCACCACACACACCACATAGGCATACATGCTGGGAGCCTGCTCCATCATCACCCCAAAAACTTGAGTGTTTTGGTTGGCCGATACAGTTATCAAACCAATGACCACCAATTGCAGCAAAGCGAATATTCGAAAAAACCAACTACGCCCCAAAAGCTTGGATTCGTAGTGGGCAACCGCTGATATATTTTTTCTTATGCTCATAAAATTTTTTCTATACTTTTTCTCTGCATTTTGTTTTTAACACTCCTACCCTAGTCGTTCAACCATAGATTCAGGCTCTTTTCCATATAGTACACATAGGCGTGTTCAAGGTTAGGTTCAACGTTCACAGCCTGGGGGTAACCCACCAGTTCATCCGCTATCACCTCTATCGTCCAGTGGCGCTCGTCGGTGGGTATCATAGTCACAACGGGATATTGCGCATTGATTCTATCATAGGTCTCTTTATCGACTTCCAGTTGCCACACCTTGCCCACCGCACTATCGAGCATCTGGGTTGGAGAGCCCTTAAAAGACACCTCACCACGATTCAACAGCACCATATCCGTACAACTACTCGATATATCACCCACGATGTGGGTCGAGAGAATAATAGTAGTATCGCCCGAAGAGGCATCCGAGAGCAAATTACGAAATCGTATACGCTCCTCGGGGTCAAGACCCGTAGTGGGTTCATCGACAACTATGAGTTTTGGCTTATGGATCAAAGCTTGGGCTATACCCAATCGGCGTTTCATACCTCCCGACAGGTTGGAAGCAAAACGTTCGCGTACCTCAAACAGCCCCACTTTTTCGAGCATTTCCTCGACCGCATCACGTCTTTTGCGGCGAGAGTTCATTCCCGAAAGCCTTGCGGCATAATCCAAAAACTCCACTACACGGTAGCGCGCAAAAAAGCGAAAATCTTGAGGCAGGTAGCCTAAAAATTTTCGCACCGTGTCACGCTCCTTAACCAAGTTGTGTCCATAAACTTCTATTTCGCCCGAGCTGGGCTCCATCAGGGCAACCAATATACGCATAAAGGTACTCTTGCCCGCACCGTTGGGTCCCAACAATCCGAACATCCCTCCCTTGATATCTAGGTTCAGGTTCTTCAGTGCGTGATGGCCATTGGCATAACGCTTATTTAGGTCTTTGATTATAACGGACATAAATTATTTGGGTTCTAAAAGTTGATGGGCTAACTAAAATTAGTTACAAAGTTATAAATTTTTTTAAATAAAACAAACTCCCATTCAAATAGTTCAACAATTCATAAGACGCAAAGAGGGCGGAAAAGTTACACTTCCCGCCCTCTTTACATTAAAATAATAATTATTTAAAAAATTTCATAAATTAATTAACCACTATTTCATCTACACATAGTTTGGTATTACCTCCAACCATATCGGGCACATAGCCATCGGGGACGGTTGCCTGACGTTTAATTTCTACCATTATCGAGCTAAGCCCCGCGGCTTTTGCATCCACTACATTGGTTATGAGATTGCGACCCGATTTAATATTTTCACTCAGCACTCCCGAGTTTCCTATCTCACGGTACTCTCCCGCTGCTGTTTTGCCATAGACAATGATTTGCTTTGCGGCATAGAGAGAAGTCAGAGTATGGCGCTGGGTGCTGATACTCACCGAGTTCACATCGGTTGGTTTTTCGAAATCTATTTCGATTTTGGGATCTTCCCAAAACTCAATCCACGCGGTGTCACCACCCTCGAGGTATTGCCCGAAACTAAGGTCAGTAAATTTCTCTCCTCCTTCAAATTCTCCATTTGGAGTTTTTGCTGTATAGACCTTGACCTTGGCTCCACGGGCTTTGTGGATGGGGAAATAACGAGCAATTACATCGCCCAAACGTTCACCGTCCTCAAAAATTGCAGCACGAAGCGTTGCGCTCTCTTGTATTGTGAGAGTGTCACTATACAAAGGACTGCTTGCCACCGGGTCTGAGCCATTTAGAGTGTAGCGAATCTCTGGATTATTCACCTGCGAGGTAAACCACACTTTCACTATTTTGCCATCGCCCTTGTGGTGCAACCACGGATTAAAAATACTCTTAGCGTGTCGCACTCCATCGAAATCCATCAAACGCATGTGTGTTTTAAGGCGCCCCACAAAATCGTCCCAGTCTTTTCTCGATGGTGAGCTCCATGCATTCTCTGCCACTGCGTGTAGGCGAGGCAGGGCCATATACCACAAGGAAGTTGGCATAGCAAAAGTCTCGGTCCATAGATTAGCTTGGTTACCAATGATGTGGTGGCGAAGTTCTTGGGGTACATCCTTTGGAATGATTTCAAATGTGTAACTATTCTTAATAAATGCCTGCGAGTAACCGAGGTTGGGTTCAAAATCAGATTGCCCTTGCTTTAGGTCGAGGTAATTGGAGTGGTTGGGTGACATGATCACGTTGTGCCCCATTTTTGCAGAAGCAATGCCACCACTCTCGCCTCTCCACGACATCACCGTAGCGTTAGGGGCAAGCCCTCCATCGAGAATCTCATCCCATCCTATCATCTTGCGATCGTGCGCATTAACTATCTTCTCTACTCGGTGAATAAAGTGACTCTGAAGTTCATTTTCATCTTTAAGTCCATGTTCTTTTTTAAAGTGTTGACACTGATCATGGCGGCTCCATTGGGCTTTATTACACTCATCGCCACCTATGTGAATATACTCAAATGGAAAAATCTCACATATCTCGCCTATCACCACATCCATAAACTCATAGGTCGCCTCGGTGGTCGGACACAGCGTGTTATTGGTACGCACTCCCCCTGTTGCCACTTTAAAATCCTTGTGAGGCTCGCACGAGAGCTCGGGATAGGAAGCAATGATAGCTTGAGCATGCCCCGGGACATCTATCTCGGGAAGGATCTCGATATTGCGCTCCATGGCATACTCAACAAGGTCCTTTAGCTCTTGGACTGTATAATAACCTCCGTGGTTTGCAAGCTCACCATCTTTTTGCACTGGGCGGCCCCACACCGAGTTATCGTCTTCATCATACACCACGTGGCTAACCCTCCACGACCCTACGCTATTTAGTTTGGGGTATTGTTTCATCTCGACCCTAAAGCCCTGATCGTCTGATAGGTGCAGGTGAAGGCGATTGAGTTTCAGAGATGCCATATAGTCCACAAACTTATAGACCTCCTCTATTTTGTAAAACGAGCGCGCAACATCCAACATAAAGCCACGCCATGGGAATTGTGGTTTGTCTTCGACACTCACACAGGGCACAAAAATATTTGCATAGCCCCACGAGACATTGTTTAACGAAATGAGTTGCTTGAGGGTCTGCACACCGTAGACAAAACCACCCTGCGCACTGGCAGATATCGTGATTTTATCTTGAGTGATATTTAACTTATACTCCTCTGGGCTAAGATTGCTCTGAAAGAGAATTTCTATTGAGCTTTGTTCTTTTTTCGAGTTGCTAAGAACCAGATCAGTGGCTTGGTCTATTTGCTCAATCACATAAGATTCTGATGAGGCAAATTGCTTATCGACAAATACTTTAGTGTCTATATTGAGCGAAAAATAACCCTCGTTTTGAATCAAAGAATTGGGCGTGGGAATGAGATCCACGTTAAGTTTTTCGGTTGGCACCTGCGCTTTTGCATTAAAGGATAGCAAAAGAGCAAGAGAGCCTAAAATTAGGGTTTTAATCTTCATTGGTTTGGTTTTATTATAAAATTAGAATTGTTCTAAGAATTTACTCACTCATACTTGAAATTCATTCTAAACTAGGGCTTACTAATCGATCCGCTTAGGCACTCACTTACCCCTGGTTGAATGGCATACAAAAATACTTAAAATGCCTCAAATTTGCAAATATTTTTATTATTCGATTAACTATTTTATCTTTGCTTATCCTCCCTCGCTAGCACCACGTAATCAAAAACACCCTTTCAGAAATAAAAACATGAAAAAACTAATCCTAACACTAACCCTTATCACGCTGTGTATCAACAGTTTTGCTCAAAACAGCATTAAACTTATGAGCTACAATGTCCACAACGCCATCGGCATGGATGGACTCACCGACTATGGCCGCATCGCGGAGATTATCTCAAAACAAAATCCCGATATTGTGGCTCTTCAAGAGCTCGACAGCGTGACCTCACGTTCGGGGAGCAAAAATGTCATTAAAGAAATTGCAACAGAAACTCTTATGCACTGGTATTTTGCCCCTGCCATCGAGTATGATGGCGGAAAGTATGGCATAGGTGTGCTCTCAAAACAAAAACCTCTAAAGATCAACAGCGTGGCTCTACCCGGGAGAGACGAAAAGCGTGTGGCTCTGATTGTCGAGATGGATGATTATGTATTTTGCAACACCCATCTCTCGCTCAACAGCCAAGATCGTCTAGCCTCCATCGAGATACTAAAAAAAGAACTCTCAACGTACTCTAAGCCTGTATTTCTTGCGGGTGATATTAACGCAGAGCCTGATTCGCCCGAACTAAAAAAACTTCAAGAGAGTTTCACACTCATCTCAAAACCTAAACAAATGACCTATCCTGCTGATTCTGCCGAGGTGTGTATAGACTATATTATGGGTATTACAAAAGCTGCCGATCAATATGTTGCAGGGTACAGCCAAGTGTTAAGCGAGCCTCTAGCGTCTGACCACCTACCGCTGGTTGCAAACGTGATGTTAAAGACTCCCGAAAACAAAATTTTCCGCACCCAACCCTATCTACAAAATCCTGTTGATGGGGGCATTACTGTTACTTGGCTTACAAACACCCCAACATATAGCTGGGTTGAGTATGGTACCGACAGCACTAATCTAACCAAGGCTCATACGCTGGTGGACGGGCAGGTCATATCGAATAACCACCTCCACAAAATCAGGCTAAACAACTTGGCTCTTGGCGAGAAATACTACTATCGAATTTGCTCTAAAGAGATTCTAAGCTATGGTGCCTATCATAAGGATTTCGGACACACAGCCCAATCTCCTCTGTACTCATTCGAACTACCCGAGCACGAGCAAAAGGATTTCACTGCCATCATATTCAACGACCTTCACCAACGCTACAAAACACTCCAAGCGTTTTACGACAACCTCGACAACACCGATTTTGACTTCGTAATTTTCAATGGCGATTGCATTGACGACCCCGCAAACCAAGCGCAGGCCGTGGGTTCTATCTCTCGCCTGAACGAAATAGTTGGCGCACACACCACCCCTGTGTTCTACCTCAGAGGTAACCATGAGATTCGTGGTGCATACTCTATTGAACTTCGTGAGCTATTTGATTATGTGGGCGATAAGACCTACGGGGCGTTCAATTGGGGTGACACACGTTTTGTGATGCTCGACTGTGGCGAGGACAAGCCCGACAACCACTGGGTTTACTATGGTTTGAACGATTTCACTCAGTTGCGCTTAGATCAAGTTGATTTCCTTAAAACCGAACTCAATTCAAAAGAGTTTAAAAAAGCGCAGCACAAATTGCTTGTCCACCATATTCCTGTGTTTGGAGCTACGGACGACTATCAGCCTTGCTTTGATCTGTGGAGCGGGCTACTCAATAAGGCGCCTTTCAACCTAGCCATTAATGGTCACACCCACCAGTATCTATTCCACCCCAAAGGGTCGATTGATAACGAGAGCTACCCCGTCTATGTGGGTGGGGGCTATTCTCCCGAGGACGCAACAGCGATTATCATCACAAAAAAAGGCGATCAAATGAACGCTAGAATAATCAACACTAAGGGTGAAACGCTCGAAGAGTTGGAGTTCTAAACATCACTCCCTCAGGAAATATACATAACAAAAGCGGCATGATTATCAATGATAATCATGCCGCTTTTTCATGCTATGTAGATTTAAGAACTAGTTTAATATTGTTGCGATTTCTGCAATATTCACTCCTTTGCTGGGTTGCGTTGTTGAGAGTGCACGCAGTTTTAGGAATCGTGCATCTGTGGTATCAAA
>CAYJLY010000020.1:0-21576 GCA_964371385.1 uncultured Rikenellaceae bacterium | reverse complement strand
CGAGTATTACTCACCTCAATAGTCGCCTGAGGGGCTAGGTTCTCTGCAAATTCTTTTTCGAGTTGTGTGGCAAGTTCTACCACACGTGCAGCGTCATTTTCGTGGATCAAACCTCGCTTATCTATTGGAAAATTCAACAGCAGAGTCGAGTTGCTACCCACCGAATTATAGTAGATATCAAGCAACAGTTCAAGGCTTTTCACCTTGTCATCCTCGTGAGCAAAGTAGAACCAATGAGGGCGAATAGAGGTATCGACCTCCGAGGGGATCCAATGCGTACCATCCTCGTGACCCGCGCCAAGTTGATCATATTTTGGTGTTCCTGGGTAGAACTCACCTGCATTTAGGGTACTCCAATTGGTTGGTCCACCCGAACCACTCTCATTGCCACACCAACGAATATCGGGGCCAGCATCGCTAAACATCATCGCCTGTGGTTGTAGTTCTCTAACCATTTTGCGTGTGTTTTCCCAATCGTAGTAGGTCTCACGGTCAATTTTGCGGGTCTCGCGCGCTCCGCCATAATAGCCATCGCCCCCGTTTGCTCCATCAAACCACACCTCGAACACCTCGCCATAGTTGGTCAAAAGTTCACGCAGCTGCTCACGGAACATAGTTATATATTCAGCAGTAGCATATTTTGCACTGTTACGATCCCAAGGTGAAAGATAAATTCCAAACTTCAGTCCGTATTTACGACAAGCATCCGAAACGTCTTTAACCAAGTCGCCCTTGCCATCTTTCCAAGGAGAGTTTACAACTGAATAATCGGTTGTGGCTGTTGGCCATAGGCAAAAACCATCGTGGTGCTTGGCGGTAAGGATAATTCCTTGCATGCCTGCATCCTTAGCCACTCGAGCCCATTGCTCTGCGTCCAACTGCGAGGGATTAAACTCCTTGGGCGAAGTCTCACCAAATCCCCATTCGGCCTCGGTGAAAGTGTTAAGACCAAAGTGGATAAAGCCATAGTACTCCATCTGTTGCCAACGCACTTGGTCGGCACTTGGGAGTGCCCCAAATGGCGCAGGAGGAGGAGTTGTTGCACAACTCGTTAGCAAAAGTGCCGAGATTGCGGCTGCAAAAATATTTTTAATTTTCATTGTATCTAAAATTTTATTTCACAAAAACGTCGATTCGTGGCAAGTGGAAATAGCTTGGTTCATCACCCTCTAACCCCACTTTTATATAACGAGCCTTGAGTCCCATTACCTTTGCGCCCATAGACTCTGTGGTAAAGGGTACAGACCATTTTTCAGAGAGTTTATCGGCACTCCACTGTTTGTTCCACGTTTTTCCATCGAGCGAAGTCCAAACAGCTAACCCCTCGGCACGCTTGCCATACTGCCCCACTCTATTGTGGATAAACAACCCAGCGGTAGTGTACTCACCTCCAAGATCAATCACGATATGTGGCTCACGCTCAAGGTCGGTATGGAAAGCATAGTCTACATTAGTGGTGCCATCTTGGGCGGTGAGTAGCTTTTTGGCTACACTCTCCTCGGGCGACCACTCACAGCTACTGCTAGCGGTATAACTCACCCCCTGGGTTAGGCGCTTAAAGCCACTTTGCTCGAACTCATTGGGGAGTTCTCTGCGCTCTCCCATCTGAACGGGCTTAGAGAAGCTCAATTCTATAACTCGAATTTCATCGCCTTTAAGCTCGGGTAATTCAAAAGTAGTCGCATCGCCCGAATCATCGAATCCGATTTTTTGATTAATACCAAAGACTACTGCTTTTTTAATTTTCTGTCCCAGAGTTGGAAGCTCCAAGGTCGTAGCTTTACGATCGGTGATAAATAGCCATGCCTTATTACCTTTGCGGTTGCTCACACCCTCGGGGAAAGGATAGTAAGGGCCTCCACGTGTGCCATAGATAGCTTCGGCATGCCCATTGAGCCATACCCCTAGGCTATCCATCAGAGCAATCTGCTCGGGGGCAAACGATCCATCAGGACGAGGGCCTAGGTTTATCATATAGTTTCCATTGCTACCCAACACATTAATCGCATCATCGATCAACTCACGTGCGCTCATAAGATTGGGAGTTGGATTGTAAGACCACTGGTTTTTGTCTATGGTCACCCATGCCTGCCATGCGTCATCATACCACTCGGTCACATTATTACCGTGGTTCACCAAACGCTCTCTATCCAAGAAATCACCACAATAGACAGCTCCATCAATGTACATGTGGTTTGAGGCTCCTTGAGAGCGACGACCAATGTCAATGCGGTTGCTCAACAATACATCGGGTCTCACCTCATGAAAACGACGATACAGACGTGAACCCACCTCATGGGTATAGGTCGAATCCCACTCGCCGTCAAACTGGATAAACTTCACGTCATATTTCTCGATGAGTTCAATGACATGATTTTCCATATACTTGAAATATCGCTCTAGGTTCGGGCTATCATCTTGCTTTGGAAAGAAATCCCCTGGGCCTCCATACATATAGGGACCCCAATCGGGGTGAAACCAGTCGAGGTTTGAGTAGTAGGTGCCCAGCATAATGTCGTGCTTATCGCAAGCCTTTTTGAGCTCTGCCATAATATCTATCTTGCGCACCACTGCCTCCATATCATAATCGGAATAATCCGAGAACCACAGCGCAAAGCCATCGTGGTGTTTGGCAGTTGGCGAAATGAACTTCACACCCCAACGCTTCATCAACTCACACCACTGGTCGGCATCAAACTGGGTTGGGTTAAATTCTTTGTAAAAATTGTCATAAGTCTCGCGCGGAATAATAGAGCCTCGGCTCCAGCTAATTTCCTTGCCTCCATGCGATGAAGGTCCCCAATGGACGCTAAGTCCAACACGCAGGTCTAGGAACTCTTGTTGAGCTTTGTAGGGTACTTTTAAATCAGGGTTTAGGTCTCCACCTCCACTCAAAGGCGCGGAAGTTTGCGCCAAAGACGATGTTAGCGCAAAACTCAGGGATAATAGGGTTATAAATTTTCTCATGGGTTTGGTAGTTTATTAATCTTGCAAAAAAGGTGTTAATTTTGTGCAAAGATAGATTATTTACCCATGAGAAAAAGACACCTCATCCTGCAAATAGTTTACAAAATCCGACTTTCAGTCTATTTCTCTTCGTGATAGTCGATATTATGATGCGCTATTACATACGCCCTTGGAGAATAGGATGTAATTTTGCGAAATAGGGTCGAGAACTGCGAAAGGTTAGGAATCCCAACCGCCGTTCCCACTTCTTCTATAGAATAGGCTGTGGTCAGTAGCAGGGTTTGCGCTCTTTCGATTCGTGCTCGCTGGATATAGTGCGAGGGGGTTACTCCCATCACTTTTTTAAACACCCGCGAGAAATTATCGCACGAGCTACACATCCTCTCTGCTAACATTCCAACCGAAAGCTGCGCATCGAGATTATTATTAATAAAATAGAGCACCGGAGAAAGGCGCTCGCCCGAGGTAGTGAGTGAACGAATGCTCTGTGTCATAGGCAAAATAAACCGCGAGAGCAACTGCAATAGTATCCCGCAACTCTCTATCTCCACAGCACCATCTTGGGGTGGATTTTGATTATTGAAAGGCAAATTTTCTTTGCAGTTGTCGTATTTTAAGGGGTCGAGAAAAGGAAGTTTCTTAGAGGCATTCAACCCCACAAGCCTCTCCATCAACTCCCTATCAAGCCCCCCTGCCGAAGGCTTATGGTCAATCCGACCACTATCAAAGAGCCCCCGACCATCGAGCATCAATTCATCGAAAAAACATACATAATAGTGCTCATTATAATCCTCACACTCATAGCTATGGGATGTAAACTTGGGGATAATAAATAAGTCGCCCTCACCCAGCTCATATCTCTGCATGTTCATATACACCATCCCATGTCCACCCGTAAAAACATAGAGCCGAGTGAAGGGGCTGATTATATTGCTATAATTCCATTCTCGCCCCACACGGCAAAAACCCGCATATAGTATCTCCAAAGAATGATTGCTACCTATTGTCATATAATATTAACCAGAGTAAAAACGTTAGTAAAGAGAACTGCTATCTAACTCACAAAGATAATATTTTCTAGGCGAGCACACAAAAGCACCTTGATATTTTCCAGCTCCACACAGCGGAGAATTCGAAAATAAAGGTGTTTGATTATTCCAAAAATTTTATAACTTTGCGCTCACATCAAAAAAAACTCACCTAACGCATACTTTTACCCTTTCCTTATATCAAATGTTACAAAAATTTAGCCTGCTAGGCCTCGTGCTTTTTAGTTCACTTCACATAGCGCACTCATCACCCATAGAGGAAAGAGTAAAACCCAAGCTAGTTGTTAATATCGTCATCAGCCAAATGCGCTACGACTACATGCTGCGCTTTGCCGAAAACCTTAGCGATGGTGGCATCAAACTATTGATAAAAGAAGGGGCTTCGTGTGATATGGCTGGCTATAATTTTTTGAACACATCCACCCCCGCGGGACTTGCGACCATCTCAAGTGGCTCTAACCCTTCGACCCACGGAATCATTGGAAACCAATGGTTTAACTACACAACCGGAGAACGTGTAGAACTACTCAAAGACAACAAAACTATGACCGTCGGAGCAGATAATTTCGATTCACAACTCTCGCCCGCCGCTTTGTATGCAGGTACTATTGGCGATCAGATCAAAGGTGTATCTCCCTATTCAAAGGTTGTTTCGGTTGCTTTCGATCCGCTATCGTCGGTGATCATGGGAGGTTACCGCGCCGATGCTGCCTATTGGGTAAATCACCGCGAGGGGCACTTCGTGTCGAACAACTACTACATGGAAAAACTACCCGACTGGGTCAATAATTTCAACTCCCAGAACGTTGCTCAGGAGTATTGCAAACAAAAATGGAGCATAAGCAAAGAGGCATCAAAATATAAAAACATCCTGCGTAGCGACATAATCGTTGAGGATCAAGGCGGACTACTGAACATTTTTCAAAAAGATGCTAACGCAAAATGGAATTTCGAGCGCCTCAAATATACCCCATTCGCCAATACCCTTGTGAGAGATTTTGCTATCCAAGCTATTATCTACGAGGAGTTGGGCAAAGATCAGAGCACAGACCTACTGAATGTTGTGTTTGATGGTTCGAGATATGTGGGCGAAAAATATGGCACCCAGTCAATGGAAGTCGAAGACTGTTTCTATCGTATGGACGCTGAGATTAAGGGAATGATGGAATACCTATCCTCGCAGATTGGCAAAGAACATTTACTTGTTGTTTTGAGCTCCGACCATGGAGCCTCAGATCCAGCTGTCGAGGGTCGTCGCATGCCCTCGGGCAAGTTTAATGCTGCGCAATTCTCTATCCTAATCAACGGTTTTGTGGGCGCTAAACTCGGAGGCGACAAACGTTGGGTTTTGGATTTTATCAATAACCAAATCTATTTGGATCGTCGTTTGATCTACCAAGAGGGTCATGATTTGGAGCAAATCCAAAACGACATTGCAGCCTTTGCAATCCAATTCAGAGGCGTTGCCCAAGCAATCACCTCCACCACTCTTCAACGTGGTCAATTCCTAGGAGGGGTGATGGGACAGGCGCAAAATAGCTATTTTCAGCGCCACAGCGGCGATATAATGCTGAATCTCTTGCCGGGGTGGATAGTCGAGCAAAGCGATGTTATCTCGGATTGTGGCACAGCCTACAACTACGACCGTCAGGTGCCATTGGTGTTCTGGGGCGGCATGATAAGTAACAAAGACATTAGTCGCTCAGTGGATATGAGCGATGTGGCAGCAACCATAGCTCATATTGTGGGTTGTGCAGCTCCCAACGCTGCCACTGGTGAATCCATTATGGAAGTGTACAAAGACGCAGAATAAGAGGGAAGGAGCTCTCTGTTTGCATAAATTCTGCAGAATAATAAAAAAACAATGAACGATACAAAACAAAACGAAATAATCTCCGAGTTCGAGATGTTCGACGACTGGATGGACCGTTACAGCTATCTGATTGATCTGAGCGGGGAACTACCAGAGATAAGCCCCGAACATCGCACCCAGAACTATAAAATATCAGGTTGCCAATCCAGCGTATGGATAGATGCAAGCCTCGATGAGAGCGGCCTTATGCATTTCACAGCCGATTCGGATGCCATTATCACCAAAGGCATAATCTCGCTGCTGATTCGAGTGCTCGATGGACGCACCCCCGAGGATGTGCTCAATACGGAGCTTTATTTTATCGATAAGATAGGATTAAGCGCAAATCTTTCGCCTGCACGTGCCAACGGACTTGTTGCGATGATCAGGCAAATGAGAATGTACGCAACGGCTTTTTTGGCACAAAAGGCTTAGCTCTAGTTAAGACAGTGCTTAGTACAAATTAACACATGAAGGGAATACACAATCCTGTTATTGAAACTCCCCGTAAAACCAAAACTAAACAAAATGATAAGCCCCACACAGATACTAGAGGTCGAAAAAAATATAGTCTACGCTCTTAAAAATGTATTTGACCCCGAGATCCCAGTGAATGTCTATGATCTTGGTCTGATTTATGATATAGAATACACCCCCGAGGGTATAGCCATGATACGAATGACCCTCACCGCCCCCAACTGCCCCATGGCAGACGAACTCCTAGCGGATGTCGAACGCAATGTCGGGATGGTCGACGGAGTTAGCAGCGTTGAAATTACCCTGACTTTCGAGCCCTCGTGGGATCGCTCGATGATGAGCGAAGAGGCGCTACTGGAATTGGGCTTAATGTAGAGAGGTTTTCAATGAGATTTGGATATCGTAGCAAAAAAACCAAACAGAACGCCCCCGCAGCCACATTTATCGCTAATTTCGAGGCGCAGAATTGAAAAATATATGAGAGAAAAATTTGGAAATAACATTTTTTTTTCGTCAATTTGCAGTCAAGCATAAACAAAACAAATTAATAACATTATAACCTTTTTAGAAAAACACAATGAAAATCAAAACCTTATTTTTCGCTTGTGCCCTATCTCTATCATCATTTGCAGTATCGGCACAAGATGTTACAGCAGCGGTAGAAAAATTCACTCAGGCACAACAACTAGCACAACAAAAGAAATTTGCAGAAGCATCTCCTATCCTTGCCGAGGCGCTTGAAATGGCCGAAGGCCTTGAGGGTGACGGCGCAATGGCTCTAGCGGAAGACATCAAAAAGTTGATCCCAACTATCTCTATGTTTGATGGTGTCACTAAACTCCAAGCAAAAGACTTCGAGGGTGGCATCGCGGCTCTTGAAACCTCACTATCACAAGCCAAAATGTATGGCAATGCTGACGTTCGTCGCAAGGCTGCTCGCTATATCTCAACTGGCTACATGGCTATGGGTATCGAGTCGTTCAATGCCAAAGATTTCCCTGTGGCACTAAGCGTATTTGAGAAGGGTTACAAAGAAGATCCTAAAAACATCAAACTAGCTCTTTACACTGCTAAAGCTTACGCCGAGACTGGCAACACAGACACTGCTCTTAAGCTATTTGGCGAGGTTATCGCTGCTGGTACAGAGAACTCACGCTACGAGAAAGATGCCTCTGACGCTAAGGCAGACATCGCAAACTACGTTCTTCCAAAAGCAGCTGAGTTTGTAAGCAAAGGCCCTATCGACTCAGTTCAATTCTATGTATCTAAAGTTCAGGCGGTTGACCCTACCAATGCTCAAGCCTCTATCCTTTTGATGCAAGCTGCCAACAACCTTAAGAAATACGACTTGGTGATCACCGAAGGCGAGAAAGCTCTTCCCTCTATCACCGATCCAAAAGAGGTTTCAACTGCTAACTTGCTACTGGGTGTTGCCTACCAAAACAAGGGTAACGATGCTAAAGCACTTGCGGCTCTAAAGAAAGTAACCGCTGAGCCTTCTGCAGCCCAAGCTAAAG
This sequence comes from uncultured Rikenellaceae bacterium, assembly GCA_964371385.1. Lineage (GTDB taxonomy): Bacteria > Bacteroidota > Bacteroidia > Bacteroidales > Rikenellaceae > Mucinivorans. The sequence continues at coordinate 13,714 of CAYJLY010000020.1, read as the reverse complement.
CCATCATGGCTGATATGGCAGCAGCGCAGTAAGCACAACACCAAGCAATCAATTATAGTATTTTTCAAGCAGCATTTTGCTGAAGTGAAACACTAAACAACATTTTAAAGGGGGCTATATCTCATCGCAAACTAGCGAGAATGGGATTTAAGCTCCCTTTATATTTACTTTAGGGCTAGTTCGAAGAACTACCCTTAACCTGAAAGCTTAAAAAAACTATGAAATCCCAAAACGAACATTTCGAGGATCATCATAAAGAGATCTTTGTGGATAGCGCTCTGAAGGTCAATGAGGGTATATCCCAACCTCCTACGGTCAATCCGCATTTTCGCCGTGCCAAGCGTCGTTCGCTCACCCTAGATGACTACATAGATGGCATACTACGTGGAGATGTATCTATCCTTGCGCAGGCAATCACTCTAATTGAGAGCTCGCGCGCGGAAGATCATGTTCTCGCTCAAGAGATAATAGATGCAGCACTACCCCACACTGGCAATTCCATACGCATAGGTTTTACGGGTGTGCCTGGAGCTGGAAAATCTACTTTTATCGAGGCGATTGGTAATCGCGTGTGCTCGCTGGGCAACAAACTCGCAGTGCTTGCCATTGACCCCTCGAGCGAGCGTTCGAAGGGTTCGATTCTTGGCGATAAAACCCGTATGGAAACCCTCGTGAATAACCCCTCGGCATTTATACGTCCTAGCCCCTCGGCTGGTTCGCTGGGCGGGGTGGCTCGCAAGACTCGCGAGACCATAATACTGTGTGAGGCGGCAGGTTATAATGTAATTTTTGTAGAAACCGTGGGTGTCGGTCAGAGCGAGACAGCCGTACATAGTATGGTCGATCTATTCTTGCTACTGCAAATATCGGGAGCTGGCGATGAACTACAAGGCATCAAGCGTGGCATTATGGAGATGGCCGATTTGGTAGCTATCACCAAAGCTGATGGTGAGAACTTCCACAAAGCAGGCTTGGCTCGCGCTCAGATTGCCAATGCTCTGCAACTATTCCCCATGCCCCAAAGCGGCTGGAAACCCAAAGTAATGACCACCTCGGCATATGAGGGCACTGGTCTCAATGAACTATGGGGAGAGGTGAACGATTTTATCAACAACGCCAAAAGCAATGGCTACTACCACGACAATAGATCTCGTCAGGCAAAATACTGGATGTACGAGAGCATAGAGGCAAAGCTCAAAGAGAATTTTTATAATTCCTCCGTCATCGAATCCCAGCTCAATGATGTTGAAACGGCTGTTCTTGAGGATAGAATAAGTAGTTTTGCTGCGGCTGCAAAATTGCTCGAAGAATATTACAAGGGGAGTTCTGAAAACTCTCCCAAAAAACAATGTATTAAGAGTAATAACTAAATAATTAACCACTAAATTTCATCAGTCCACACAGGGGCTGACAATCAAACCATGACTTCAGAAATCATCTACACTGGCGATTTGCGCTGCGAGGCAACGCACTTGCAATCAAAAACTATTATCCACACCGATGCTCCCGTGGACAACCACGGTAAGGGTGAATCTTTCTCGCCCACCGATCTTATGGCAACCTCGCTTGGGGGGTGTATCATGACTATCATCGGCATTGCTGCTCAAGATCACGGACTTGATGTTAAGGGTATGAGGGCCGAAATTACAAAAATTATGAGCGCCTCGCCTCGTAGAATTGGCGAGATAAAAGTTGCTATCTATTTCCCACAAAACTACTCAGACAAGGACAAAAAGATGCTCCAAAATTATGGTCTATCGTGCCCTGTATCTAAGTCTTTGCATCCCGATATTGTGCAAGATATTTCGTTCCACTATCCCGAGGTTTAACCTCTCTTGATAAACGAATAAGCGGGCGATTCTAACTTTAGAATCGCCCGCTTATTTGTTATATAATCTATCTAAAGTTCACAAAAAAGCATTAAGATCTCTGGCACACTAGAATCTGCGGATGGAAAGTCAAGGGATAGCCTGCGAAAATTCCGAAATATTTTTTGTCCAATTCACGTAAATCCGAACGGCTTAGACGACTCGTTCCACCGCTATTCACGCCCGTGGAACGTATGTGCCCTAGCACATCCATCACACTGTTAAAATGCATCTGTTGGGTCCATTCACAGAGTTCTATAATTCGAAAACCTGCGCTCTGGGCCATATGGCTCAGTTGTTCTAGCGAATAATATTGTAGACCACTGCCCGTGGTTTGGCGAATTTCAAGGAAGTTTTCTTGCCCAAAAGTACTAAGTGCAAGCACGCCTGTTTCGGATAAATTATTATACGAACGATCGATAAATCCCCCCAAATCATCAAACCACTGCACAGTAGAGGCACTTGCTATCATATCAACCTTCTGAGTGGGTGTAAAAAACTCACCATCACCTCGGGTAAACTCCACCCCCGCGGGCAGGTACTCTCCACTATTGCTCGCCAAATCTATCGCTTGATAGCTCTGCAATCCATAAGCCCCATGGAGCATGGCGGTTAGAAAACCCGTACCACTACCAATCTCCAGCACTCGTGGCGCATGAATACCACAGCTCTCAATCGAATCAAAGAGGCGCACTGCTATATCCCTTTGGACACTTGCCAAAGCGTGATATTGCTTCAATCTACGTGCGAAACGTGAGCCTATTAGTCCTTTATCATACATTCAATCAAGTTCTTATCATAAAAAGCATAATGGGGTACACCATGGAGTTCTCTCACCTCAACATTCGCGCTCGTCCAGTAATCAAGCATAGCCTTCACTGGGAAAATTCTATCTGCCATAGGAACAAAAGCCGCAGTCCATGCGAGATTTTCTTGCACAATCAGGCCCTGTATGCTGAGTATCTTTAGTTCCTCTTGGATATCTTCGAGCGAACGTCGAGAATGGTTTTTCATATAATCACCCAAATGCTTACCACACATAAGTGCCACAAAGCGCACCACCCCATCGTTGAGAACTCCACGAAGAGTTAGTGCAAAAACCCTAGGGTCTATGCCATAGTGGCGATCTATAGGTTTGGGAGTACCACCTATGGCTACCAACTTCTGAAAATCACCCTCTGCAAATAATCTCTCACTTGCCCACACCCCAAACGACCACGCCACAAGAGCACGTTTTGAGTAGCGGGGCAGGTCCAATATCTCTTTCTCGAAACTCATATCGCGATAGTCGCTCAGTGTCACAACATCATAACCCTCAGGCCACCTCTGATTACCTAGCACCTCTTTAGAAGCACCCCAACCAAGGGCAACCACCAACAGGGCGTGGTGAGAATCATCACGAATTATCCAATCAATTTGCATAGTCTCTCTATATCTTGTGGTTTGTGGGCAGCACTAAGGGAAAGTCTCACTCTCTCAGTTCCTTTTTTAACTGTTGGGCTGCGTATGGCTGTTGCCCAAAAACCATTTTCTATCAAAGTATCACGTAGCTCTAGGGCAGCGCCAGCAGAACTTGTCATTAGGGGAATAATCTGACTTTCGCCACCCATCGTATCTATCAAAGTGCGTAGGGCTGTTCGTTCGCTCACAAAATCTGCCATGCGTTCGAATATAAACCTCGACCACAGCAGGTTAATTGGTGGCATAGCGGTCGAAAAAATGGTACTTCTCATCCTATTGACCAAAACCTCTCGCCTTACTCTGGTGCACACCACAAATCCCCCCACACTCGCACAAGCCTTACCTAGGGTTGCTATACGATAATCCACTGGAGCTTCCTCAGGAAACACCCCCTCGCCTCGCTCGCCAAATACCCCAAGAGAATGTGCCTCATCGACCATCAGTTCAAAGTCGTAGCGCGATTTCAGCTCTAGTATCTCCTCTACCCTCACTCTATCTCCGTCCATACTGTAAAGTCCTTCGACTACCACCACAACATGCCCCCTATCGCTATATCTTTTGAGCAGACGCTCCAAATCGTCCATATCATTATGGGCAAAACGCTCAAAACGACAGCCCGACAAAAGCATACCATCATTAAGGCTCGCATGCACCAAACGGTCGGCCAAAATTACTGAATCTTTATCTACAACAGCTCTTAATATCGAGCTATTTAGAGCGTATCCACTACCGCACACCAACGCAGCCTCCGCCCCATAGAACGAGGCTATCACCTCTTCCAGCGCGCCATAATGCTCGCTATTGCCACACATCAAGCGCGAGGACGGGTTGCTCATTAGAAACTCTCCTGAGGGTAATTCCCCAAAAAACTGTTCCTGAAGATCGAGCCTTCCTGAGAGCCCCAAGTAGTCATTCGAAGAGAGATTCACATACTCTCGTCCCTGAAAACGCAAGATACCCGCCCCACAAGTAGTTGTGAGCAGAGATCTAAAGTTATCACTTTGCTGCAATATATCTAAAATCGCTTGTTCTCTCATTTAGGTTCTCTCAGAATTACCTTTACTCACCCTCTATGCCCAATAGGTAGCAGGCCTGCTGCTGGTCCTCTTCTCTCACAACAAGTTCTACCACTTGTGGTAGATAGGGCAAGATGGTCGAAGTGTTTTCGCCATCCACCGCACACTCAATTCCATTGGAACGCAACATCGCAGCGTCAATATTTGCTGACACCGCCGATGAATATCTTTTTATGGTAACTAGTTTCATGGTTCTAAATGGGGTTATATAGGGGTTATTATAGATCCTAAAGTTGAATTACATACCGCGTTCGGCGAGCAATAAATTCCTAGATAAACGAATTGACCATCACCGCTTTAATTGTATGCAAACGGTTTTCTGCTTGATCAAACACCACACTCGCTACACTCTCGAACACTTGGTCTGTAACTTCCATCTCCTCTATGCCATACTTAGCATGTATATCTCTTGCAACCTCAGTATTCAAGTCGTGGAACGCTGGCAGGCAATGCAAGAACTTACAATCAGGGTTGGCTGTTATTTCCATAGCTTTGGCGTTAACTTGATATTTCATCAAGAGCGAAATTCTCTCATCCCACACCTCTTTTGGCTCACCCATAGACACCCACACATCGGTGTAAATGAAATCCGCACCCTTGAGCGCCTCTTGCAAATCCTCAGTGATAAGAATATCAGCCTCCAGCTCGCTCTTAAGGCTTTCGACATAGGCCATATCGGGAAAATATTTTGCAGGCGAAGCCGCCGCATAACGCATGCCCATCTTAGCACAGCCTACCATAAGCGACATAGCCACATTGTTATCAGCCGTACCCATAAACACAACTTTCACCTCGTTTAATGGTTTATTGGTGTGCTCGCTAATGGTCAGCAGGTCGGCAAAAAACTGTGTTGGATGTGATTGGTCGGTAAGTCCATTCCACACGGGAACACCCGAATACTCCGCCAAACACTCCACTATGCTCTGATCAAACCCTCTATACTCTATCCCATCATACATACGCCCTAGGACCCTTGCGGTGTCTTTGATCGACTCTTTTTTGCCCATCTGCGAGCCAACGGGTCCAAGGTAGGTCGAATGAGCACCCTGATCGGCAGCGGCAACCTCAAAGGCGCAACGTGTGCGAGTCGAATCTTTCTCGAAAAGCAGCGCTATGTTTTTACCTTTCATGTATTGTTTCTCTGTGCCATTTTTTTTGGCGGCTTTCAGATCTTTTGAGAGTTGGAGTATGTGTTCGATTTCACTCTTTGAAAGTTGAGCGATTGAAAGTAGGTGTTTCATAGGGTGTGGTTAAAGTTTGAGCCTTAAAAAAAGGGGAATGGTTAATAAATAACTAGTCTTTGACCAATGCGTAGTTTGGTTGATTTAAGCGAGTTCCATTGCTGGATTTTCTTCACTGTAGTTTTATAGCGCGCAGCAATATGCCCTAGGGTATCGCCTGATTTTACTCTATATGTAGCACGCGGCTGAGGGGTTGCACGCTGAGTCATATCTTTTTTGAGGTTCTCTACTTTCTGATAATTTCCCAAATAAATCGAGTCACGAGCATGGATGGAATCCAACTCCACCTCATAGCGAGATGCAGCAGCAAGGGGCAATACTAGTTTGTAGTTAGTGTCAGTGGCTGGCACTATATCTTTGAGATACTGAGGGTTAAGCTCACGGATAATCTCGGGATTAACTCCCAAAACCGAAGATACTTGGTCTAGGTGTAGTAGTCTATCAACAGTCACAGTATCCACCGCCAGGGGCAAGGACAAATCATCGGGCTCTATACCATGTGCCTTGTGGAAGGTGTAAGCATAGGAAGCGGCTATGAAAATTGGGACATAGTTGCGTGTTTCGCTTGGTAGAAATTCCCATATATCCCAATAGCTCTGCGCATTAGGAACGCGTCGTATCGCACTATTCACTCGCCCCTGTCCACAGTTATAGGCAGCAATAACCAGCGTCCAATCGCCATACATCTTATATAGGTCTTTAAGATATTTACAAGCCGCCTCAGTGGATTTCACTGGGTCTTGACGCTCATCGATAAAGGAATTTATCTCCAAGCCATAGTACTTACCCGTTGGCAACATAAACTGCCACAGCCCCACTGCCGAGGCATGCGAGCGTGCGCGCACCTTAAGCGCCGATTCGATCACAGGCAGCATCTTCAGCTCCATGGGTAGCCCATGGCGATAGAGAGCCTCTTCTATGATGGGGAAGTAATATTGTCCCATACCCAAAACATGCGACATCGTTGCATTAGGGCGGGTGTAGACTTTTAGATAACGCTGAACAATCTCATTATATGGGAGTTGTATCTCGGTTGCCATCATTTTGATGCGCTTGGAATAAACATCGTCCGAAACTTCCGCCTTGGGGTCTACACCCTCTAGGTCTATATCAATAAACTCTGTGCGAAAATCTTCGTAATATTGCTCATTATTGTGGTGGAGGAGCTTTTCGGCAAGCGAGTCGTAGGTCGACGGGTCGGCTCCGAGTTTTAGTTTTCCATAGTCGCTAGTGTCGGCAGTTTGAGCAAATGCAGCAAGTGCCCCCGAGAAAGCAAAAACGGTTAGTAGCAGCGTTCGTTTTATCATCGTATTCTATAATTATTTTTTCGTCAAAATGCGTTAGTGTGTCTGTGGGGCACTAGAATTTAAGTCTCAGCGCCATTCCCGCACCCGATGGCAAGCCGTAGCCTTGCGCACGCATTGAATTATCCTCAAAAATTGTGGGTGTTACCTCCAATGCCAAATCATCGCTCACATCCCAGTTTTTAAGCGTTGCGATAACAAAAGTATCGACAACCGAAAGGATGTATGCCCCCGCCATAAGGATAATTCCAAAATCACGGTCACGTCTATATCCATCTCTCACATTAGCAAGAGCCTCGGCTGTGAAACGACCATTAAATTCGTCTACCGTAGCTGGGTTTCCATCAGTCAAGGCATCATAGGCGGTCTTGTAGCGTTGGAAACTGCGGTTATTAAAGTCTATCACCGTGCCTATGATAATAAAGCCACCATAATAGATAGGTAGCCTCCAGTAGGCCTTAGTGTACATAAATCCAGCTCCAGGGAACACTGCTGCTAGCACCGTAGATTTGCGAACAGGGTTGGTATAGCCTCGATAGTTGAACGTGGCGTCGGCCACCTGATACAGATACGAAGCCGCTGCCAGAGCATACAGAGTTGTGCGTGTGCTACCCAAGCTCTGCATCTTGCGTTGCAGGGCATCACGAACCTCGGGAGGTTGATTGAGATTGAGCGCTGTTTGATACTGCGCTTTATAGTCTTTGTATCTAGAGGAAGTAATTGCCCCACCAGCCACAAATCCTCCGATACCAGCATAGATCACAGGGATCTTCACATACTGGTTATTGTAGTATTGCCCTAGTCCGGGCACAAAAGACATCGCTAGGTGTGCCCCTGGAGACATGGTGTCATAGCGCATGCGGAAACGACGCGAGAGTAGCTCAAGGTTCTTTTGGGCTTGGATCGAATCATTGCGAAGGCGATTACGGCGCTCTATCTGATCCACTGTTAGCCCCAGTTCCAAGTAACGTCGATCGAGACTATCATAAAGCTCTGCGGTCTGCAGGTTAAGTTTTTTCGACAATAGTTCCATCTTCACAGAGTCGTCCTTAGAGAGTGTGTCTTGGAGCATCAAATCTCGCAATTGTAAGCGCTTTGCGAGCGAATCGAGCACCAGAGGATCGGTAGAGATAGAATCTATCGAACGCAACGAATCGCGTGCTAACTCTGCATAGCGCAGTGAGTCTGCCAACTCACGCTGCAGGTTCACTTTCTTGCCATCCACAACACGGTAGGTCACGCGTTGGGCATGGGCAGTGCTACACAATAACACTAGGAGTACAACAATTATCGAAGGTATGTTTTTCATCATCATTTTGGGGTTACCCCATCTTTAATGTGACTGACTTTTTAGGATTATCTCTCGGATTTGCTCCAATTCCTGCTCGCTAGTAAAGGCGATGCTCACCTTGCCCACTCCGCCTCGGCCTTGGCTGATAGAAACTTTTTGATTGAACAGCTGCGAGAGTTCATTTTTGATTGTCTTAAAACTCGATGGCACTGCCGTTTTGGCGGCAGCAGGTTTTTTCTCTTGGCTCATCTTCGAGACCAACTCCTCTGTATCGCGCACAGAATAACCCTTCTCCAAAATTTGCTCCAAAACATATACTTGATCCGAATGGCTCGAAAGCGACGCCAAGGCTCGAGCGTGTCCCATAGAAATCAAACTTTCACGCACCGAGGCCTGAACCTCGGCAGCCAAACTCAACAGTCGCAAATAGTTAGATATAGTTGAGCGTTTTTTACCTATGCGACTAGCAAGCTCTTCTTGGGTAATCTCGCACTCTTTGAGTAGGCGGTCAAAACTCAGCGCTATTTCGATGGCGTTGAGATCCTCGCGTTGGATATTCTCAATGAGAGCCATCTCAAAGAGCTCCTGATCATTCGCTCTGCGCACATAGGCGGGCACAGTTTTCAGACCCGCAATTTGCGAGGCACGCCAACGACGCTCGCCACTAATGATCATATACCCTTCGCCCTGCACTCTAAGAGTAATGGGTTGAATAATACCCAGACGCGAGATCGACGTTGCCAACTCTTGGATAGCGTCTTGATCAAAAAGCGTACGAGGTTGATTGGGATTGACTTCGATTTTTGAGATGGGTATCTCCGTTACAGTAGAATCGTTTGATTTGATAGCCGAGCGTGCTGCTGCAGGCGACATACCCGAACTTTGGAATATTGCGTCAAGTCCTTTTCCTAGGCCTTTAATTTGTTTGCTCATTTTAATTTCGTGTGTCTTAAAAGTAGATATAGGGAGAGTCATTATTATCCTCCCTTTGAATTATTCTTATAGCTGCCCGTTGCGCTGAAGCAGCTCTTTGGCTAAATTCAAATAGTTTATTGTACCAGTGCAAGTTGCATCATACTGTATGGCAGGTTTTCCAAAACTTGGTGCCTCCGAAAGGCGGGTGTTGCGCTGGATGATGGTATTGAAAACTAACTCTCCAAAATGCGAACGCACATCGCTAACCACTTGATTTGCAAGCCTCAATCGAGAGTCATACATAGTGAACAGCACACCCTCGATTGCCAAATCGGGATTCAAACGCTCTTGGACCGCACCAATAGTATTGAGTAGTTTACTAATACCCTCCAATGCAAAATATTCACACTGCACAGGGATAATCACCGAGTCGGCAGCCGTGAGGGCATTGACCGTGGTAAAACCTAGCGAGGGCGAACAGTCCACAAAGATATAATCATAATTATCTCTCACCTCGCTCAAAGCCTTGCTCATTTGATACTGGCCATCTTCTAATTCGCCCAATTCTTTCTCGCCCCCAACAAGGTTGATATGCGAGGGAATTAGGTGTAGAGTTGGAATACTATCGCTCTGCATGATTGCCTCGGAGGCAGTGGCATTTCCCACCAAAACATCATAGGTGTTTGGATTATCGCCCGCCTCAAAGCCCAAGCCCGAGGTTGCATTTGCCTGAGGGTCAGCATCAACCACCAGCACTCTCTGCTCGAGAACCGCAAGCGAAGCGGCAAGATTAATTGCAGTTGTGGTTTTTCCCACACCACCTTTTTGATTTGCGAATACTATAATTTTTCCCATATATCGTACGATTCCTCTTTAATTTTATAATCTACAAAGGTAGTGATTTTGTCTATATATTTTGTGCTATTCGCATGATTTTAGTAATAAATTTGCATTCATGCAGTATCAAAGTTTGGGATCGCCCCACTCGCCCCACCCCACAGCGAAGGGCGCAAGTGTCATATCTTCGGTCACTTTACCGCTGTAGAGTTGATAATTCTCGCGCTGGGCAAGTTCGCCAATATTGGGCATGAGAATATTAGCTCCACCCATTACAGCCCTCTCCCGCCCCTTGGGATCCAAGGTCTCAAGAGCTGTGGTAGCAGCAATATTAATCCGAGGCATCAAAAGCCGCAGAATTGCTATCATTCTAAAGGTCAATTTCACACGCTCATGCTGTGAAAAATTCGATTGCTCTGCGCTCAGTGGTGCATCGGGGTGCTCTATGTAAGGCCCCATACCACACATGTTTACCCCAAAGTCTCGCAAAAACAACAGGTCATCCGCCAAGTTCTCTAAGTTTTGCGTAGGAAGCCCTATCATCACCCCACTACCCACTCGATAGCCCACTTGTGCTAAATTTCGCAATGCCTCTACCCTCCCCTGCCAGCTATAACCTTCGGGATGAATACGCGCATATATATCAGGCGAAGAACTCTCGATGCGTAGCAAATAGCGGTGCGCTCCAGCATCAAGCCATCGCTGGTAGGTTTCCCTAGACTGTTCGCCCAAGGAAAGAGTGATACCCAAAGAGCCGTCCGATATACGTTTTATTTCGCGAACCAACCCCTCAACCTCACCCACAAAAGCCTCACTGGTTTGCTCGCCCGCTTGAATCACCACCGATCCAAAATTTCTCGCCATCGCAATACGAGCGCTCTCCAAAACACTCTCACGCGATAGCCTATAGCGCTTCACCTTATGATTACTCGCTCTAATACCACAATAAAAACAGTCTTTGGCGCAAATATTTGACAGCTCTATCAACCCTCGAAGATAAACCTTGTCGCCGAGGTTTTCAATTCTGGTTTTGTGTGCTGTCTCAAATAACCAAGCGTCATCTTGCCCTTGCAGGAGGGCTAAAATCTCTGATTTAGTCATAGCGCACGGGCGTATATAAAATTTTATAAGTATCTTCAAGCGAACGCTTAAAAGCTCTATTGTCGTACTTCGAGCTATCCTCAGCCATCAGAATCATATAGGCATCATCTCTATCTACCCAATGCGAGAAATGCTCCAAAGAACTATTCTTGTGGCTATAAAACGTAAGAGTTACATTCACACCCCCTTGGGTGTAGGGGAAATATTGATTGGAACACAGATTACCCAACGAATATACTATCCTATTGTGGTGGTCTATGGGCTGCACCACATGAGGGTGTGAGCCTATCACCCAGTCCACCCCAAGTTCCCTGCACCACATCGCCAATTCACGTTGGCTGGCATTGGGCTTGAGTTGATACTCCTGTCCCCAATGAAAATACACCACAACATTTGTTGCTCCTTGCTCAACAGCACGGTTATAGTGCTGTCGCATGGCGGCAGTATCAATCAGATTCACTCTCATCCCACGGGGGATGGGCATTCCATTAGTGCCGTAAGTGTAGTTTAGTAACGCCACTTTGATGGCCCCCTTTTCGAGCCATGCGATATCTACAGAGACCGTGGTATCACTCGCACCCACATAACCAAAGTCATGCTCTTTGATGGTCGCTATGGTTGTGCGGAGCCCTTTTGCACCTCTATCAACGGTGTGGTTATTGGCAAGAGCAAGAGTTGTCACACCTGCATTTTTCAAGAACGCTAGCAACTCTTTGGGCGAGCGAAACATGGGGTAGCCTGCATAGGGAGGGGTCTCACTAAGTGTGGTTTCGAGATTTACCACCGTAAAATCGCTCGCTCTCCATCTGTGGGCTATGGATGAAAACACGGGCGAATAGTCAAACTCACCATCGCTCTTTTGTGCTGCCTTGATTTGGGGCGTATGTTGCATCATATCGCCCGAGAAAGTCACCCTCATAGTGTCATAGACAGGTTTTGGGGCAACCTGCTCTACTTTCTCGCTAGGGGCAGATTGGCACGAAAATAGCAGGGAGATGAAAAATATTTTTAGTAGAACGAACATTCTTTATTGGTTAATGATTAACTTTGGGACTTGATTTGCCTCTTTGAAATTAAGAGCAAATTCGAAGCCAGATCTTAGAGTTTACAAATGTACAAATTTCTAGACATACACACGCACAAAGATCCTCAAAATAGCGATATTATTTCTATTATGAGTGCAACTTCCTCGGAGGAAATTCCCTCAAATGGGAGCTATTCCATAGGTGTGCACCCTTGGCATGTGAGTGTGGCGCAAGAAAAATTCGAGGCTATCGATTTCAACAATCCTCGCATTATAGCCATCGGAGAGGTAGGCTTGGATTTTAGGTTTCCTCGCACAGTAGCCCAGCAGATTGTATGGTTTGAAAAACAGCTCAAATTGGCTCAAGAATTAAACTTACCCGTGATCGTCCATTCAGTTAAAGCCCTCCCTCAGATTCTAAATCTGCTCAAAAAATGGAAGATTCAACGTTTTATTATCCATGGCTTCAGGGGTTCACTGAGTGCCGCTCAAGATATAATCGAGATGGGCGGAAAAGTAAGTTTTGGCGAAGCTCTACTTAAAGATCATCGCCTAGGGGAAGTGGCAAAGGAAATTGGAATTGAAAACCTATTTTTAGAGAGCGACAACAGCGACACAGACATCAGGGAGCTATACCGCAGACTCAGCGAGATAACAAGCACCGAGATCGAGGAGCTACAAGAGAGGATTTATAATAACTTCACAGAATATTTTAAACATGAACAATAACACTAATTGGCAAGCTCGCAACGAACTACTATTGGGCAAAGATAAACTAGGGATAATCCACCGCGCAAACGTGCTTGTGGTGGGCGTGGGTGGCGTGGGCGCCTATGCTGCCGAGATGCTGGTACGCTCGGGCGTAGGGCGAATGACCATCGTGGATAGCGACACGGTGAATCCAACTAATATCAATCGCCAGTTGATTGCGCTACATTCGAGCGTGGGCAAAACAAAAGTCGAGGTCCTAGGCGATAGACTACTAGACATCAACCCCTCGCTCGCTCTTCGCAAAGAAGCGATATATCTACGCGATGAGCTCACAGACGAGATCCTTGATAGCGAGCAATATGACTTTGTAGTGGATGCCATCGACACCCTCGCCCCAAAGGCTGCTTTGATTAAAAGCTGTATGGATAGAGCCTACCCCTTAGTGAGTTCTATGGGCGCAGGGGCAAAGACAGATCCTACGAAGGTAGAAATCGCCGACATATCCAAGACCCACCACTGCCCCTTGGCTCACATGCTACGCAAAAGGATACACAAGATGGGCATACGCAAAGGGTTTTGGGCTGTATTTTCAGCAGAACCAGTACGTGAAGGCGCTATGGTGGTAATGGAAGATGGAGCTGAGCAAAACAAAAAATCTATGGTGGGCACTGTGTCCTATATGCCAGCGGTGTTCGGCTGTGCTGCAGCTTCGGTTGCCTTGAGAGCTTTGCTGGGTGAAATGCAATAGAGCATCATATTACAAAATAAAGGGGAGATCAATTGATCTCCCCTTTATTTTTACATCTTCAGAGCACTAAGTCTCAATAAAACATTATAGCTCCACCACCAAATTTTGCTGACACCCAACATGGCAGTTTGTCACCG
>CAYJLY010000019.1:23363-31876 GCA_964371385.1 uncultured Rikenellaceae bacterium | reverse complement strand
CCAAATTTTTAAGTTCGACATACTCTTGGGCGGCTATCAAAAGCCGCTCGCGACGTTTGGCGTCAAAAGCCCGCAGCGCACTCTCATGGCAGCGTGAGCGGCTCTTTACCTCTATGATGTGAATCACACCCTCAAATAGAGCTATGATATCCACTTCGGCAGTTAGCTCACGATAGTTGCGCTCGAGGATATGGTAACCTTTACTAATAAGAAACTCGGTAGCGAGCGTTTCCCCCTCACTACCGAGCATGTTATGAATAGCCATACTATAATTATATAGAGGGAGCTCTGAAAATGTAAATCAAGCCCTCTTAGGTACTATTTTAGAAGGAAAGACAAATCATCGCCTGCGTTTACCTCGTAGGGCTCCACTCCGAATTTGAAAATACGCATAGGGCGTGAACCTATCAGCGAGAACTCTTCACCTTCCATTTTAAGCATACATCCCTCTCTGAGACCAACCACATAGGCAGCCTTGTTCACCATCAAAAACTCCGAGATGCGCTGCTCGCGAGTTTCGCCTGCGTGACCATCTGGGTGAGCGTCCAGGTAGTGAGGGTTGATTTGGAAGGGGATAAGTGATAGAGCCTTGAACGATTGTGGCTCCACGATGGGCATATCGTTGGTGGTACACAGGGTTGGGCACGCCATATTGCTACCAGCCGACCAGCCTATGTAGGGAGTGCCAGCGGCGACTTTCTCCTTGATTGCCGCCATGATGCCATTGTCTTGCATGGTTTTCAGAAGGTGGAAGGTGTTACCACCACCCACAACAATAGCCTGAGCCTCGCGTACAGCCTCAGCTGCATTAGCAAAATGATGTATGCCTCGCACTTTAACGCCAAACTCGCCGAAACGCTCGGCAACCTTAGCCTCATAGTCATTCCAGCATAGAGTTACCCCTGCGTAGGGCACAAAAAGCACCTCGGTTACGTTGTGTGGAGCTAGAAATTCACGGATGTTCTCTTTTGGATAGGCTAGGTAGGCCTCGCCAGCGTTGGTCGAATTGGAAATAAGAAGTAGATTCATTTTTGTTGTTTTGTTTGGTTAATTATTTCTATTGTTTTTCTCATTCATTAGTTTGGCTATCACTCGAGGGTAGTGGTAGTGTTCGAGTTCTAGGACCCTAGCCCCTAGGCTTTGGGCGTCATCACTGGGGCTAACCTCCAGTGAGGTTTGAAAAATCACACCACCCTTGTCGTATTGGGTGTCCACCATGTGAATGGTTATGCCCGTTTGGGTTTCGCCCGCATCAATTACCGCTTGGTGTACTCTGAGCCCATACATGCCCCGACCTCCGAATTTGGGTAGCAGCGATGGATGGATGTTAACTATCGCTGCGGGGTAAGCCTCGATAATGGGCGAGGGGACGAGCTTTAGAAAACCAGCCAAGGCGATAAAATTTATTTCTCGCTGCGCAAGAACGCTTAGAATTTGCTCCGAACCCTCACTAAAAACTCCATCGGGAACATAAAGAGCCTCCACTCCGCGCTCACGGGCACGCTCAAGCACTTTTGCATCCTCGCGGTTGCTCACAACTAGCCCCACGCAGCCTTCCAGGGGATTACTCTCAAAATAATCCATCACAGCACACGCATTCGACCCTCTGCCCGATGCAAAAATAGCTAATTTGTTCATTTTTAGCGTTATAAGTGTTTTGATGTACGAAATTTACGAACTTTTTTTTGATTTTTTGCACTAGACTAAAAAAAAATATATAACTTCGCACCTGATTGTTAAACCAAAAAATCTTTAAAATTATGGCAGATGTATCTTCAAAAGTAGTTGAAATCATCGTAGAGAAACTAAACGTTGACGCAGCAGAGGTTGTACCTGCAGCTAGCTTTACTAACGACCTAGGAGCTGACTCACTAGATACCGTAGAGCTTATCATGGACTTCGAAAACGCTTTCGAAATTCAGATCCCAGACGAGGACGCAGAGAAAATCGGTACTGTTGGTGACGCAGTTAGCTACATCGAAGCGAAACTTAAGTAATCAACTTACAATTCCAAAAATATACCTCTTTGCCTCTTCCCGAGAATTTGGGTAGGGGCGAAGAGGTGGATTTTGGATAATGGGCTGCTATTGGTTTGAGATGATTTATGTCTTGGGGGTTCTCAGGGCTAAGAAATCGTGTCAAATCAAAAGACAGCTCCATTTTTGTGTAAACAGACCTTTGTTTAACAATCTTACTTGCCAAAGAAAAAGCGCAAACAATCAAAACACTAGACTGTCAAGAAAACTAGATATTATTATATACAAGAATTATGAAAAGAGTAGTAATCACTGGTATAGGTACCATTAACCCTCTGGGTAACAACATACAAGAATATTTCCAAGCCCTCAAAGACGGGGTGAGCGGAGCGGACACTATCACAGCGTTTGATACCGAGAAGTTCAAAACCAAAATCGCGTGCGAGGTAAAGGGCTACGATCCTTTGGAGCACTTCGACCGCAAGGAGGTTCGCAAGTTCGACCGTTTCACTCAGTTTGCAATGGTGGCGGCTGCCGAGGCTTTTAAGGACTCAGGCTTGGATACAGAGAAAATAGACCTAGACCGTGCAGGTGTTATCTGGGCATCGGGTATTGGAGGTCTTGAGACTATCACTGCCGAGCTAACGGGTTATCTCAAGGGCGATGGCACACCTCGTTTCAGCCCTTTCTTTATCCCTAAGATGATTTCGGATATTGCGGCTGGTCATATCTCGATGAAATACGGCTTCCGTGGGCCTAACTACTGTACAGTTTCGGCTTGTGCATCGTCAAACCACGCAATTATCGACTCGCTAAACCTTATCCGTTGGGGCAAGGCTGACATCATCCTAACTGGTGGTTCAGAGGCTGCTATTAACCCTACGGGGGTGGGTGGATTCAACGCTATGCAGGCACTTTCGACTCGCAACGACGATCCAAAGACAGCATCTCGTCCTTTTGATATTGGTCGTGATGGCTTTGTGATGGGCGAGGGCGCTGGTGCGCTGATGCTTGAGGAATATGAGCACGCTATCGCTCGTGGAGCTACTATCTATGGCGAGGTTGCCGGAGGCGGTATGAGCGCAGATGCTTACCACTTGACCTCTCCACATCCTAATGGTATGGGAGCTGCTCGTTCTATGAGGTTGGCTATCGAGGATGCTGGACTAACTCCAGACGATGTTGAATATATCAATACTCACGGAACTTCAACCCCTGCGGGCGATATTCCTGAGATCACAGCACTT
Organism: uncultured Rikenellaceae bacterium; assembly: GCA_964371385.1. GTDB lineage: Bacteria > Bacteroidota > Bacteroidia > Bacteroidales > Rikenellaceae > Mucinivorans. The sequence goes on along the minus strand of CAYJLY010000019.1, from coordinate 28,653 downwards.
ATCAGTACTTTTGGTAAGGGAATCTACAAGAAAAACATTTCGTCGACCAAGTCAATGACAGGTCACCTACTAGGGGCCGCTGCGGCTATCGAGGCGTTGGCTTGTGTGATGGCTCTGCGTGAGGGTGTTATCCCACCAACGATCAACAACTTCAACCTTGATCCAGCCATAGACCACAAATTGAACCTCACTTTGAACACTGCTCAAAAGCGTGATGTGAAAGTGGCACTATCAAACACCTTTGGCTTTGGTGGTCACAACTCAACTGTGGTGCTCAAGAAAGTCTAAATCGAAGGCGTTTTTGCGCCAACTCAATAAATGGGCATTGGGCTTTTAAGTAGCCTAATGCCTTTTTTTCTCTTTACTGATTTATAACAAATAAGTTAGCACCTGTAAAATGCTTTATGAAAAATTATCTCCGTCGCAAAATATCCACAGATAGAGAGTACCTCAAAATATTCTACCGCATGTTGGGGGTAACTCCCTCGAATGTTGAGCTCTACAAGATGGCTCTGATTCATCGTTCGAGCTCGGTGCGTACAGCTGATGGCGAACTTCTCAATAATGAGAGGTTGGAGTTCCTGGGCGATGCTATTTTGGAGGCTGTGAGTTCTGAGCTAATTTTTGTTGCCTACCCCGCCATGCGCGAGGGTGAGATGACTCAACTGCGCTCCAAACTAGTGAGCGGGCAGAGTTTGAACCGTTTGGCAAAGGAGATAGGGCTTGTGGATTATATCCAACGTCAGGGCAGCGGACGCCTTAGTGGTGTTGAAAGCATTTGGGGCGATGCCCTTGAGGCTCTTTTTGGGGCGCTCTATTTGGACAAGGGCTATCGTGTAAGTAGCGGTATTATTGCTCGCATGCTACTGCGCCATATAGACTTGGAGAGTCTTGTGGGCGAGCAGACAGACCACAAGAGTAGTGCTATTGAATGGGCTCAAAAGCGTGGCTATGAGGTGCGTTTTGTGACAGTGAAATCCGAGAAATACAGTGATTTTGTACCTGATTTCACCTCTCGTTTGCTGATAGATTCCAAGGAGCGTGGAGAGGGTAGTGGCCGCAGTAAGAAGCAGAGCGAACAGGCGGCGGCTGCCGACTTTTTCACTAGATTGCACAATGATGTCACCGGCACGGACGATGGTTTTGTGAGAGATAAATCGTAAAGACGCTCTGCGTCCCTCTTGCGGCGCGCCCTGCTAGCTGGAGCAGCATTTTTGAAACTTAAATAGAACTCCCCTAAAATCCATCTTTGGTACTATGTCAAATCTAAAAACCCTAGCCAAACACACCGCCATCTATGGACTAAGTGCCATTGCCAGCAAGTTTTTGAATTTCCTTCTCACTCCCTACCTTACCTATGTCCTTGCACCCGAGGTTTTTGGTAATGTGACGCTGTGGTATGGGCTAATTCCCTTTGTGAATGTGCTGCTGGTGATGGGTCTCTCGACCTCTTACTTCCGCTGGGCAGGCAAGATTCCCAAGGGCGAGGGAGCGGCAAGCGAGAAAAAAAGCATCTTCGCCTCGTTTTTCTCTGTGGTGTCGGCAGCGGCATTGGCGTTTTTTGTGTTGGTGTTGATTTTCAAAGTCCCCCTGACCGAAATCCTAGAATATGGCGAGCCGCGCTATATAGTGATGGTCGCACTACTGATACTCATAGACAATGTGGCGGCCATCCCCTTGGCTGCCCTCAGAGAAAAGGGTCAAGCGCTTCGCTATACGATAGTCAATGTGAGTGGTATACTGATAAATATTGCATGTTGTGTAGGTTTTTACAGCTATATTGATGGGGCGATGAGCTCTGCTGAGTGGGTCATATGGGCTAATATCATCGCTAGTGGTGCACAGTTGCTAATGCTGTTGGTGTTCAATGGTGAACTATTGGGAGGGCGCATAAAAATGAGTATGATACGCAAAGCGCTAGCCTATTCCCTGCCGCTGATGTTGGCGGGACTGATGGGTATGGGTAGCGAGTTTATTGACCGTCAGATGCTGCGCTGGGTGTTGCCCGAGAGTGTGGCGATGAACCAAGTGGGGATCTATGGTGCGGTGGCGAAGCTAGCATCGGTGATGATAATCTTCCGCCAGATATATACCCTAGGGGCGGAACCTTTCTTTTTGCAGAGCTTTGGGAAAAAAGATTTCTTGAGAATGAATGCTGCGGCTCTGAAATATTTTTTGATTGTGGGTATAGCCATCGCTCTGGGGTGTTGTTATTTTTTGGATATTCTTATCCTGCTCCTTGGCGAGAGCTATCGCACTGGGGTTGAGGTGGTGCCCATACTGATATTGGCAAACCTTTTGATGGGAGTGTTGGTGAACCTTTCGTTTTGGTATAAAGTGGCAGATCGAACCTCTATGGCGGTGTGGATTACAGCGGCAGGGCTGGTGACCATAGTGGTGGGCTGTATGGTGCTTATTCCTCGCTATGGCTATATGGGGGCTGCGTGGGCGCATCTAGCGAGCTCGGCAGTGATGGTTATTTTGAGCTATACGCTTAATCAAATCTACTACAAGGTGCCCTATGAACTTAGTCGATTGATTCTTTATTTTATGATAGGACTCCTGCTTTTCCAAGTGGGGGGCTACGTAGATGGCCATGTTGATGCGATTGGGCAGGTTGGAGTGTGGATTGCAAAAATTTTATTACTTTTGTCTTTTGTAATCCTTGCATTTAATGCAGAGGGAGTTAAACTTGAGAAATTATGGAAAAGAAAATAACTGTACACATAGTGAATCGCTCTGAAAATGAGCTCCCAAAATATCAAACACCTCAGTCCGTAGGGCTGGATCTGTGTGCCAATATTACCGAGGCTATCACTCTGGGTCCTCTGGAGCGCGCTCTAGTGCCAACGGGACTTTCGGTGGCTATCCCCGAGGGTTATGAGATTCAGGTGCGACCACGCAGCGGAATGGCTGCCAAGCACGGCATTACAGTGCTCAACACCCCCGGCACCATAGATCCCGACTATCGTGGCGAGGTGAAACTCATCATGGTGAACCTCTCTAACGAAAGCTACACCATAGAAAAAGGCGAACGCCTAGCACAAGCCGTTTTTGCTCGCTACGAGCAATTGGAGTGGGAGTTAGTACAAGAGCTAGACGAAACCCAAAGAGGCGCAGGCGGCTTCGGCTCAACAGGAAAATAGAGGTGCTTTGCCGAGAGAGGTGCCAGCGGCACTTGCGAAGATAAATAATTTTCCCGTGCGGGCACGCACTAGACGGACGAACCGCACCCCCGCAGGGACGGTGCGTCTTTAACTGAAGTTAAGCACGATCCTGAGCCCCTTGCGGTTCGTCCTTGAAAAGGCAATACAGATAGCAGGGCGTACGCTCTCCCGCGGGAGGTACGTTACGCTAGAGATGGTTTTGTGAGAGATAAATCGTAAAGACACTTTGTGTCCCGTGCAGGCACGCCCCCCAATGCAAAACTAAAGAAGATAAATCATAAAGACACTCTGTGTCCCCCGTGTGGGCATGCCCGAAAACTCAATCAAACGGAAAAGCAAACCAATAAAGAGCCAAACAAAAAATCTCCCTTGGTATCCCGCGTAAGGTGCGAGCTCACACTGGCAATGGAACGGGAACGATAGCATAAAACCAGAAGCTAGGGTAGACTTTAGGGAGAGTAAAGCTATTATCCCCTCTTGCAAAGGTACTTGCAATGGTACTTGCGAAGGCATTCAAGCAGGGCGAAAGCTTCCCCCGCGCGAAAGCCCTGCTCTTATCAGAGGCAGTGCATCCGCAAGCTTTCGAGAGGACGCTGCTAAAGTTAAATGAATGCCAGTGTAAGCTCGCACTAAATAGCCGTGCTCTCACGCACAGCAGGGCGTACGCTCTCCCGCGGGAGGTACGTTACGCTAGAGATGGTTTTGTGAGAGATAAATCGTAAAGACACTTTGTGTCCCGTGCAGGCACGCCCCCCAATGCAAAACTACAGAAGATAACTCATAAAGACGCTCTGCATCCCCCGTGCGGGCGCGCCAAACTAAAAATGTTGAGAACAAACAAAAAAATAAAAAATATATTTCTAGCCACGACCCTCTCGTTGGTGGGAATTTTTATGGCATTTGCAAACCCAACGCCTATGCTAAGAGCAATCACGCAACAAAGCGCGAACGCGACACAAGATAGCCTGCCACAGCAAACCCCACAGCAAACCCCACAACAGAGCCCACAACAGAGCCCACAGCAAAGCCCACCTCAGGCTCCACCTCAGTCAGCAGGGCAAGAGCCCCCTGAGGATAGTGTGGCGCTAGTGGATATGGAGGCAGATCGCATAGAAAAGCGTGGAGCGAAAGATTCGACAATATATTTGGTGGGCAATGTGAAGTTCCACCATAATGGAGCTATCATCGAGTGTGACAGTGCGAGCCGCTACGACGACTACCGCATGGAGTTTTTTGGCAATGTAATTATCAATCAAGATTCGGCGTATGTCTATGGCGATCGAGTCTTGTATGATGGACGCACCTCTATAGCCGAAGTTTTTTCGCCCATAGTGAAGATGACCCGCGGGGATGTGGTGCTTTATAGCTACAACCTGCGTTTTGATACTCGCATCAACACGGGTACCTATGTGGGGGGTGGTGTGCTTACTCAGGGCGGCAATTTGATGGAGTCGGAGCGAGGTGAGTTTGATGCCGACAATAATATCGTGAGGTTTAAAGACTCGGTCTCGATGAACTCGGATACCTATAAAATCTCAACCGATTCGCTAGATTATAATCTCGATAGAGAAACCGCCACTTTCTTGGCTCATACTACTGTGTGGGATAAGGATAGCAATATTCTTATGGCTGAGAGAGGCTTCTATTTCAACCTCGACAAACGCTACGAGTTTGTGGGTGACGCCTATATCCTCACCCCCGAGCAGCAGATGTGGGGCGATACGCTGAGCTATCTTCAAAACCTGCGTCAGGCAACTTTCAAAGGCAATGTGCAGCTGTTGGATACCATCCAAAAGAGCATAGCCTTTGGCGATTGGGCGTTCTATGACGATAGTATTTCGTATGCTATGCTCACGCGCGACCCTTCGATTGTGATGTACGATTCGCTGGAGAGCGATAAACTATATGTGCGTGCCGATACCCTCACCCTGACCACTTACCCCCATGGTGAAGGTCCTGTTGCTTACCCATCTGTAAAGGATTCTTTGAGCACTGATGGTGCGCAAGTAGGCGATTCTACTACCCAGGACAGCATAGCGCAAGAAGGGTTGGCGCAAGGGGATGCAGTGTTGGATGGCACCGCCATGGACGATATGATGGTTACCCCCGAGGGAGTGCGAGTT
>CAYJLY010000019.1:14450-23263 GCA_964371385.1 uncultured Rikenellaceae bacterium | reverse complement strand
AGATAGATGTAGACAGCCTTGCGCTAGATGATCCAAGAGCGTTGGATGGCACCGCCATGGACGATATGATGGTTACCCCCGAGGGAGTGCGAGTTGAGGGAGAAGAGATAGATGTAGACAGCCTTGCGCTAGATGATCCAAGAGCGTTGGATGGCACCGCTATGGACGATATGATGGTCGAGAGCCTTGATAGTAATGTGGTGATCAGTGGCGATATGATTATTGACAGCGCAGCGCTGGATAGTCTTTCCGCTCTACCTCCTCCAAGCGATAGCCTGGCGATCAATAAAGAAGCTGTGGACACCACCTCGCCCGATCGTATAATGAAAGCGTGGCACAATGTGAGAACATGGAACCTTGAGTATCAGATGACCGCCGATTCTATGGTGGGCTATTTTGCCGATTCGATGAGCTCGCTCTTTGGTCGTGCTAGGCTGTGGAATCAAAACAACCAACTAACCTCCGACCGCATAGACACCTACACCAAGGATGATGTTATAGATTGGGTAGACTGCATAGGCTCGCCCTTTATGACTCAGGCCGTTGAACCTCTGTATCCCGAACCTGCGGATGCTGATCGCTTTAATCAGGTGTCCTCACGCACAATGCAGGCTAGTTTTAAGAATGGCGAACTGGACTCTACTACCATTAGTGGCAATGTGCTCAACTACTATTATTATATGGATGATGTGGGCTATACGGCAGCCTTTGCTACTATTGAATGCCCTGAGTTGGTCGTGTTTTTCAAGGACCGTTCACCCTCGGTGATGAGCTGGAGGGGGAATACCACCTTTGCCATTTATCCTTTGGATCAGATTCCTGCCGATCAACCTCAGCGTATGGAGGGTTTTGAATGGTCGCCCGAGTTGCGCCCCGCTTCGGCTAAAGAGATAAGCAATAGAGAAGAAAAACCATCACAGCGTGCTCGCGTAGAGGCTATTGCTCGCCCTGGTTTCACAATTAACATGCGACTAGGAAAGTTCAAAGAGATGCTACTGAAAGAAAACGTATGGCGTGACCGCTCGGATCTAGTAACTGTCACTCCCGAGTATTTTGAACGAGGAGGTTTTGGATTCTAAGTAGAGAAAAGCAGCGATCTTGCAACGAACCGTGATTTGTGTCTTACAATATCCAGTTGAGGATTGCTTAGGAGTTAAGCAGTGTGAGGGGGTTGTTTTTTTGTAACTATACCCCATAAACCGTTTGAGGTTCGATTTCTGTGAAATCATAGCCGCCCCAACGCTCATCTATTACATCCAAGATGCGTAGCACGCCTTCAGCCGTAGGCTCGGTGACCAACTCGCGGCGCACTTCCTTGAAATTAGGTAGTCCTTTGAAATAGCAGCTCGTATGGCGGCGCAGCTCCAAAATACCCACTCTCTCGCCTTTGTAACCAATCGAGAGATCCAAGTGTCGCTTGGCAAGCGCAACACGCTCAGATAGCGTCGGAGGGGGCAACAATTCACCCGTTTGCAGATAGTGGCGCACCTGAGCGAATATCCACGGACGGCCATAGGTCGCCCGCCCTATCATCACCCCGTCCACACCATAGTTCTCAAAAGCAGCGAGAGCTTTCTGTGGCGAATTAATATCGCCATTGCCAATGATAGGTATCGTGATGCGAGGGTTTGCCTTCACTTTGCCTATAAGACTCCAATCAGCCTCGCCCTTATACATCTGTGCTCGTGTACGCCCATGTATGGTTAGAGCCGCAATTCCAACATCCGACAAACGTTCGGCTATCTCCTCAATATTGAGGCTTTCACTATCCCACCCCAGACGTGTTTTGACTGTCACGGGTATGCCCGTTTGCAGCCCCACCTCGACTATCTCACGAGTGATCTCCACCATCTTATCGGGCGTGCGCATCATCCCCGAACCTGCTCCACGGCCAGCAATTTTTTTAACAGGACACCCAAAGTTAATATCTATCACATCGGGTCTCACACTTGCGGCTATTCTCGCCGCCTCGACCATAGGCTCTACCTCATTTCCATAGATCTGTACCCCAACAGGGCGTTCCTCGGGAGCTATATCTAGTTTTTTGAGGCTCTTAGCAGCATCACGAATAAGCCCATCGCTAGAGATAAACTCCGTATACATCATATCCGCCCCGTACTCCTTGCACAGCAGGCGGAACGATTGGTCGGTCACATCTTCCATGGGTGCTAACAGCAGTGGGCGATGTGGTAGTGTGAGGTTTCCTATTTTAACTTCTTTGTTCATGTGTGTGTTTGTAGTCTACGCTTTTAGTTTGGTTCAGGGGTGTGCGCTGCTGCGGGGGAAAGGCTCGCAGTGAAACGAAGAGCAGGATTGCCTGTGCGGCTCGCACCTCCCGTGGGGGGGCTGGTGCCAGCGGCACAAGCAGTTATTTATCTCTCGCAAAACATTGCCTGCGCCCGAGCGGACGCACATAGCATCTTTTATGATTTATCTTCGTGGGGTTTGCCTTTTCAGGACGAACCGCAAGGGGCTTAGACGAATTTACCTTTAGGTAAAGACGGCCGCCCCGATGGGGTGCGGTTCGTCCGTCTAAGGGGTATGTAGCGTCCTTATGACTTGCTTTTCACAAATCCACTGGCACCTCGCACCACCTAGTTATAGCCCAAAATATCCTCAACGGTCATCGGGTCGGAGATTAACACCTGACGAGGCTTGCTCCCTTGAGCACCGCCCACTATACCTGAGGCCTCTAGTTGATCGACTATGCGTCCTGCACGGTTGAAACCTATGGAGAACTTACGTTGGATGGTCGAGGCAGAACATTGCCCATTGGCAACCACATAGTGCGCCACCTCACCAAAGAGCGCATCACGTTTGCCGCTAGCTAAAGAGCTTTCCTCACGCGAGCCGCCCTCGGGCGTCTCGGGCTGATAGTCGGGAAGTTCTAAAGGTCCATCAAAACCTACCTGCTCGGCTATGTAGTCCACTATGTTCTCAACCTCTGGAGTATCCACAAATGCACACTGCACACGAGTCACTTCATTTCCCGTGCTCACAAGCATGTCACCTTGCCCTACGAGCTGGTTAGCACCCGTTTGGTCGAGGATGGTGCGAGAGTCTATTTGCGAGGTTACACGGAAGGCTATTCGAGCGGGGAAGTTGGCCTTGATCACACCCGTAATGATATTGGTTGTTGGTCGTTGGGTCGCAATAATCAAGTGTATGCCCACCGCACGAGCCAGCTGGGCGATACGAGCAATAGGGGTTTCAATCTCACGCCCCGAGGTCATAATAAGATCGGCAAACTCGTCAATCACCACCACAAAGTAAGGCAAGAAGCGGTGCCCTTTCTCGGGATTCAGGCGATGGTGAGCGAACTTGTCGTTGTATTCCTTGATCGAGCGCACACGAGCGTCTTTGAGCAACTGGTAGCGGTCGTCCATCTCAATACAGATGGAGTTGAGCGTATAGATCACCTTTTGGTTGTCGGTGATAATAGCCTCATCGGCATCGGGTATCTTGGCTAGGAAGTGATTCTCAAGCTTAGCATAGAGCGTAAGTTCGACTTTCTTGGGGTCGATAAGAATAAATTTCAGCTCGCTGGGGTGTTTTTGATATATCAGCGAGGTGATAATAGCATTCAGACCCACCGACTTACCCTGACCCGTAGCACCTGCCACCAACAGGTGAGGCATCTTAGCGAGGTCGAACACAAAGGTCTCGTCTTGGATGGTCTTACCTAGAGCCACTGGCAGAGCTGCCTTGGAGTTCTGGAATTTCGCCGAGCGTATCACCGAGTGCATCGACACTATGTTTTTCTGCTTGTTGGGCACTTCTATACCTATGGTTCCTTTGCCCGGGATGGGCGCAATGATACGTATACCCAGAGCAGAGAGCGCCATGGCGATATCGTCCTCGAGATTTTTGATCTTCGAGATGCGTATGCCCGGAGCTGGAATAATCTCATAGAGGGTGATAGTAGGTCCCACGACCACCTCTATGGTGTCTATGCGTATGCCGAAGGTTTCGAGGGTCGAGACAATGCGGTTTTTATTGTCTATGAGCTCCTCTTCGCTCACAACCACATTCGATTGGTGGTCGGTGAGAAGTCCGAGCGTAGGTTTGTGATAGCCACTCAATTCACGAGTGGGGTCAAACAGGGGCTGATGGTCGATCTGAGCGGTCGAAAACTGCTCCTCGCTTTGGGTCTGCTCAATGATGATATTATCCTGCGGAGCGCTTTGCTCAAGGGCGACTTCACTGGTGTAGTGGATGTGCATCTTGGGCTCTGTGCTTGATATGCCAGAGAGCGCACTCGTTGGCTCAACTGTTTGCGCTTGAGTTGTCACGCTAGGAAGTTCATCGCTAGTTTCGTTTGAGGTATCTTGTGCCGATTCACCCATCGTCACTGTGGCGCGTTGGACATCCTCTGTGACTGCATCATCGCTCTTGGGGGCACTATTGCTGTCTGATACGGTGGCTTGCGTGTTTTCCTCTGCACTTTCCTCTGGATTATCTATTGTAACCTGCTGATTTTCATCGCGCTCCACTAGCTCAAATGGGTTTTCCTCCTGCTCGAGCTCAATGGCTTGTGTCTCTTGGGTGGCGGCTGCTAACTCATCGTTTTGAGCCTCTAGGGGTTGAGTAATATCCACCAGAGTATAATCATCCATAGCCTCAAGATCCAAGAACATATAATCCTCGGGGGTGTGCTCGGGGCCAAAAGAAGTAACCACCGCTAATTGCCCATCCTCGAACTCCACATAATGATAACCTGGGTTTCTCTGCCAAACTCTCGCCTGACTACTCGCTGCGCTATCTCTTGTGTTTATCCCCTCGCCAAACTCCGTGGAACCTTCACTCAATGGGCTATTTTGATTTTCGCCCTCTGCGGATTGTTCAACCTGCGTTGGATTTCCTTGGCAGTCAATTTCTTCGGCAATTTGAGGGTGATTGTCTTCGTTGTTCTGGTCTTGTTCTGTGGTTGTTTGCTGGGTAAACTCGTTATTATCAGTGTTTTGCTCTTGGGTGTACTGTGCCAATTCGAGGGCTATTTGTGCTCGCTGTTCTTGGATTTGCAGCAGGCGGGTTTCGCGGTCAAGAGCAGCTTGCTGGAGTTTCAAGGCACGTTTTTGAGCCACCACTTCCATAGTCTTGCGATACCAATGCACCGCCGTTCGCACGTGGTCATAAAACACATAGTAGAGCACCGCCACCGCAAGCACCAAAAATACAAAACTCATTCCCCAATAGCCTATCTCTATCTCGAACCACCTAGCCACATAAATGCCCATAGCTCCTCCCCAGCCACTGCCGAAGATCTCAGGATCTGCCCCTGCGAAATGTCCAAAGCCTATGCTACCCACTGTAATTAGTAGCAACAACGAAAGCGAGGATCTAAAGAGCTTATAACCCTTCACTCCCACCAATCGCAGAGCGCAGAGCAACACAACCACAGGTGCTAAAATTCCCAATACCCCAAACCATTCGCCAATCAACAACTGAGAGATAATAGCCCCGCGACTACCCATGAGGTTGGCTGCCACAGACTTGGTTCCGCTCCACAACAACTCGGGTTGCGCCATGTCGGCATCCATGCGCCAATGGCTAAAATACGAGAGTGTGCTAGCAAAAGCCAATCCCCCCACCACAAATAGAGTCCACCCCAGAAATGAAAAATAACGGGCGTAGTTAATTTGTCTAGGCTCCTTTTGGGTTTTTTTTATGGGTTTTTGAGGTTTTGTACTAGCTTTTTGTTTTGAGCGAGCAACTTTATTTGCACGCGCAGATTGGCTCTCGAGAGCAGTTTGACTCGTGCGTGTTGTCTTGTTTGCACGTGTTGCAGGTTGAGATGCAGTACGTGTTTTACTTGGGGGAGTATTTTGAGTGTTTGGACGTGCTGTCCTTGAAGTGCTAGGGATAGGAGGCTCGAAATCAGTCCTTTGCTTGGTGAGCTGCGCACCTGCAACCCTCACACGCATGGGTTGAGGTTGAGGGTTTGGATGCTGCGCTTTGGGCATGGCTCTCTGTGACCTAGTGCCTTGCGTGGCGGGTCTTTGCGTAGCAGGTCTTTGAGCTTCAGCTCGTGGAGTAGAGCCACGCGACGCAGTGGCCCTGCTCGATGGAGCTTGCTTGCGAGGAGCTTGCTGCATTATTGCGCGTATATGTTCGTCTCTAGCATTGGTGTTTGCCATGGATTGTTATTTATAATTTACAATTGGACGCATAGTGTCTTTACTATTTATCTTCGTGGTGTTTGTCTTTTTCGGGCGTACCGCAGGGGGGTGATAGTTACACTCTCCCTAAAGTTTGCTCTAGCTTTTTTTCTTATGGCATAGCACCTGAAAAAGTCCGGTTTCGCCAAGGCTCAACGCGAGTCTTTTTCAGGCTCTATACCAAGGGAGGTTTCTTTTTTGTTTAACTATGATGTAGTATTTTCGTGGGTTGCGATATGGGTGTGCGTTTGCTTTTTTTCGGGGCGTGCGCTACGGGGGATCTGTTCTGATTAAGAGCAAAATTGCCAGTGCGACTCGCACCTCCCGTGTGGGGAGCGTACGCCCTGCTGTGGGTAATAGTTTTGCTCTCCCTAAAGTTTGCTCTAGCTTTTGTTTTTATGTTATCGCCCCCGTTCCCTAACCATTGCCAGCGTGAGCTCGTACCTTGCGCAGGGTCGATACCAAGGGATGTTTCTTTTTTGTTTAGCTCGGACGCATAGTGTCTTTACTATTTATCTTTGTGGTGTTTGTCTTTTTCGGGCGTACCGCAAGGGGTGAAGCTGGCTTTGCCTTTAGGCATAAGACGGCCGCCCCTCGGGGGTGCGGTTCGTCCGTCTGCACGAGCCGTGCCAGCAGTTGTTTTACCTTCAAGTCGCTGCCCGCGCCTCTCGCACTTAGCCTTTGTTTTTATGCTATCGCCCCCGTTCCATAACCATTGCCAGTACGGCTCGCACCTTACGCAGGGTCGATACTCAAGGTAGTTTTTTGTTTTGCTACTACAAAGACACAGCTCGAAATGCGAGTTTACGCGGCAATAGATTCGACAAGGCACAATTCGAGCCAAATGGTAGCACGCGTCCGCTAGCACTTAAATCATTGCTGCTCCGGCTCAGAGTTGGATGCTATCGAAACCAGTGTAGGGGCGTAGAGCCTCGGGGATGGTGATGCTATCGGGCGTTTGGAAGTTCTCCAAAAGAGCTGCAAGGATACGAGGCAGAGCCAACGAAGAACCATTGAGGGTGTGAGCAACCTCAGTTTTCTTGTCCTCGCCACGCATGCGAAGTTTCAGGCGGTTCGCCTGGAAAGACTCGAAGTTAGAGACACTCGACACCTCCAACCAACGCTCTTGAGCTGCACTCCACACCTCAAAATCATAGGTCAGCGCCGAAGTGAAGCTCATGTCGCCTCCACACAAACGCAATATACGATAAGGCAGCCCCAACTCAATCAAGATAGCCTCAACGTGAGAGACCATTTCATCGAGTCGCTCATAGGAGCTCGCTGGGTCTGCCACTTGAACGATCTCCACTTTGTCGAATTGGTGCAGGCGATTCAAACCTCTCACGTCCTTACCATAAGATCCTGCCTCGCGACGGAAACATGGGGTGTAGGCGGTAAGTTTTATGGGCAAATCTTTTTGCTCAACAATCGTATCGCGGAAGATATTAGTCACGGGTACCTCTGCAGTGGGGATTAGGTAGAAATCGTCCTGAGTACAGTGATACATCTGCCCCTCTTTGTCGGGAAGTTGACCAGTGCCAAAACCGCTAGCAGAATTAACCATCAGCGGAGGCATCACCTCAGTGTAGCCTGCCGCTACGTTCTTATCGACAAAGTAATTGATAAGAGCACGTTGCAGGCGTGCGCCTTGACCCTTGTAGACGGGGAAACCCGCACCCGTAAGTTTAGTTCCGAGGTCGAAATCTATGATGTCATATTTTTTCACCAATTCCCAGTGAGGCTGCGCACCCTCGCACAGTGTAGGCATCTGTCCGCCCTCCTTGACCGTCACATTATCCTCTGCCAAACGACCCTCTGGCACTAATTCACAAGGGCGATTAGGAAGGGTAACCACTAGATTTTCAAGCTCCCCAGCAGTGGTGTTCAGTTTTTCTGAAAGCGTAGTTGAGTTCTCTTTCAACTGCGCTACTTGTGCTTTGAGTTCCTCGGCTTTTTCGCGCTCCCCACTAGCGAACATTTTGCCTATCTCCTTTGCGATTTGATTTTGTTGGGCTAGGTTGCCATCCAATTCTTGTTGGATAGAACGGCGCTCATTGTCTAGCGCAATAATCTCATCTAGGGTTGCTGTGCTGTCAACACCTTTTTTTAGAAGTAGTCTTTGAGTTAGTTCACGCTCGTCACGTATCTGTTTGATTGTAAGCATTTTTATGTTGGTTTTATTATTGTCAAAAAATATATCTTGCAAAGTTAATAAAAACTTTCTAAAGTGCGATGCGGTGCGTGCCCGCACTGGGCAATTATTTTTTTCTTTCAAATCACCGCTTGTGCTGCTGGCACCGCAAAAAAAATCGCAAAGATGCATATACATCTTTACGATTTTCTGGCACACATAGTGTCTTTATCATTTAGCTCTTCCTGAGCCTTAAATAAGCCTGCCTTTGGCGTGCACTTGCGGGTGCTCTGCCTTTGATAAGAGCAGGGCTTTCGCGGGGCGAAAGCGTACGCCCTGCTGGGTCTTGCGACCCATTAATCATTCACCATTATTGGCATTAATCATCAACTCAGGGAGCACTGCACGGGCAACTATGAGCCGTAGCAGTACTTGTCTTTACAAAGACTATAGCTCGAGGTGCGAGCGCGGCTCGCACCTATTTGATGCGCTCGTAGTATTCGCGAGTGCGGGTGTCTACGCGG
>CAYJLY010000019.1:2090-14350 GCA_964371385.1 uncultured Rikenellaceae bacterium | reverse complement strand
GGCTCGCACCTATTTGATGCGCTCGTAGTATTCGCGAGTGCGGGTGTCTACGCGGATTTTTTCGCCATTTTGGATGAACAAAGGCACGCGAATAGTAGCGCCAGTTTCAACCTCAGCAGGCTTTAGGGCGTTTGACGAAGCGGTGTCACCTTTGATACCTGGCTCAGTATACACGATTTCCATATCTACGATAGGAGGTAGCTCAGCGGTGAGTACCATGTCTTTTTCGGTGTGGAACATAACCTCAACCACTTGACCCTCTTTCATAAGGTCTGAGTTGTTGATCAAGCCACGGTCGATTTGAATCTGGTCGAAAGTTTCGGTGTGCATAAAGTTGCAACCCATATCATCCTCGTAGAGGTATTGGTAGGGGCGACGCTCCACACGCACAGGCTCGATTGCCACTCCTGCGGTGAAGGTGTTGTCGATGGTGCGACCGTTTTCTAGGTTCTTAAGCTTTGTGCGCACGAATGCAGGGCCTTTGCCTGGTTTTACGTGTTGAAATTCAACAACCACATAGGTTTTACCGTTGAACTCGATGCACATTCCGTTTTTCAAATCAGCTGTTGTTGCCATTTTTTGTTGTTTTAGTTTATATTTTAGTAGTTAATATTTGTTTTGTGTGTGCCCGCTGGCACAGCTTGTGCCACTTAGCACTTAGCTACGATGGTTCGCATGGCATCGGCTTGCTCCTCCATGCTTTGGAGTAGCTTGTACTGGGCGTGGGTGCGCACTAGGTTGTGCTCGGGGTATTTGGTCTTGTAGTAGGTGTCACCATTGATGTAGTCCATCAAAAAGCGCAACACCTGCTCATAGGTAATCACCATAGCCCAATCGGCTAGGTGCGAGAGCTCTGTGGAGTTCAAGAAGGCCTTGGTCTGCGAAAGGTAGCCCTTGGTGTAGCCCTCGAAAATCTCTAGCGACATTGATACCTTGTCAAGATCTTTGTCATCCTCTAGGCCAGTGTTGGTGTAAGAGCGGATAGCATCGCCAAAGTCGTTCAGGGCGGTAGAGCTCAAAACCGTATCAAGATCAATAACACACAACACCTCGCCGCTTTGGTCGAAGAGTATGTTATTGATTTTTGTATCGTTGTGGGTGACGCGTGTTGGGATCTCACCGCTTTCGACCTTAGCCCACAGTGACATTATCCACTCACGGCGGCTTTCGATCCAAGAGATCTCTTGTTCGAGTTTACGTACACGCCCTGCCTTGTCTGCACGTACAGCCTCGTCCCACTGCTCTAGGCGTACTCGCATCTGGTGGAACCCAGGGAGTATGTCGGTGAGTGAGCCCTCAAAATCGCTCAACATAGCCTGGAACATGCCAATTCCCTTGCCGCCTTGGAAAGCCAACGCAGAGGTGGCAGCCGATGAATAAGCCACGGTGTCATCAATAAACATACACACCGCCCAGTACTCGCCATCCTCGTCTTTGTAGCACAGCTCGCCCGAGTGAGTCGGGATGATGGTCATTGCCTCACGCATGGGATCGCCACCCTTTTCAGCAACTTTGCGTTTTAGGTGATCACACACACGCACGATGTTGTCCATCATGGCGGGAACGTCTGTGAATATGTTTTTATTTTTTCGCTGCAAAATATAATTTGGCGAATCCTCGTTTGTTCTAACAAGGAAGGTGTCATTAATAAATCCTTCTCCTAAGGTATTGATTTCCATAATGTTACCTTCAAGGGCAAATTGTGATGCTATTTTTTGCATAATTTTTGTGTTAAAAGATTTTGAAGTTTAACTAAATTTGGGTACTTTTACTTGCAGACAAAGATACTATATTTTTTTTACAACAAACCCCCTCTCATAAACTATTTTATTATGCCTCACACAAAATTATCACGAGAGCAGCTAGATTTTTTGATAGCCAATGCTTACAACGCTGCCATCAATGCTGGAGTCAAGATCATGGAGATTTATCAGGGTGAGGGCGACTATCAGGTGCGCCTGAAGGCCGACAATACCCCCATGACCCTTGCCGATAGCGAGGCACACAAAGTAATCCACGAGCAGCTAAAATACTGCCGTCTGCCTATCCTCTCGGAGGAGGGGCGCGATATGCTCTACGAGGAGCGTGCGGGGTGGGATTTGTTTTGGATGGTCGATCCGTTGGATGGCACAGAGGAGTTTATCCGCCACACCGACGAATTTACCGTAAATATAGCTTTAATTGCCTCGGGGCGACCTATTTTTGGGGTAATCTATATCCCTAGCCTATCGAGAGTGTATTTTTCGGACCCCGATCGTGGGGCTTTCTTAGTGGAGGATATGCCACCCACCGAGAGCGTGAATTTTTCTATTAACGAGATATTTGAGAATGCCAAACGACTGCGTGCGCAAGCCACCAATGGGGCTGTAGTGCGTGTGGCGACCTCTCGCCTACATGAGAGTCGTTCGGTCGAATGGTTCTACAATCGCCTGAGCGAAAAATATGACCACATCGAAGAAGTGCCCCTAGGTAGCTCTGCAAAATTCTGCATGCTGGCATCGGGCGAGGTAGATTTTTACCTACGCACCACCGAGTCTATGGAGTGGGATACCGCCGCTGGGGTTGCCATTGCTCGAGGAGCGGGCTTCCAAGTGCGAGGACTTGACAACGAAGATATAACCTACAATAAAGAAGCCCTAGAGAACATCCCCTTTGTCTGTGGCGCTGACCTTGCCGCTGTCAACTACGAACTTTAGGGTGGCGCATGGTGCGAGCTTACGCTGACTGTGGTTTTGTGAGAGGTGCCAGCCGCACAGGCAGTGGTTTTGTGAGAGATAAATCATAAAGAGACGCTCTGCGTCCCCTTGCGATTCGCCAAAAAAGAAAACAAAAAAGAAAAACCTCCTTGGTTAAAGAGCCTGAAACAGATTAAATCGAAGATTTTCGCTGTTTCAGGGATTTAACCATAAAAACAAAAGCTAGGGCAAACTTGAGGGAGAGTTATGCAAAATCATTGCAAGTGCCGCTGGCACTAACCGTGCATACCGCATCCCCACGAGCACGCACAGCAGGGCGTACACCCCCGAAAAAAAACAGAGCCTTGATGCGCGTTTGCGCATCAAGGCTCTGTTGTATAGCAGCTTAGAGGTGAGAGTTAAAGTACTCCTTGCTCTAGCATTGATTGGGCAACTTTCATGAAACCAGCTATATTGGCTCCTTTCATGTAGTTGATGTAGCCATCATTCTCGGTGCCATACTCCATACACGCGTCATGGATAGAGCTCATGATTTGATTGAGTTTCTCGTCTACCTCAGCGGCTGTCCAACCCAGTTTCATTGAGTTTTGAGTCATCTCCAAGCCCGAAGTGGCAACACCTCCTGCATTTACAGCCTTACCAGGACCATATAGCACCTTGGCGGCAAGCAATACCTCGATAGCCTCGGGCGTACAGCCCATGTTTGAGACCTCGGCAACTATCTGCGCACCGTTTGCCACAAGCATCTTAGCATCCTCTTCGCCCAGCTCGTTTTGAGTGGCACAAGGCATAGCTATATCCACTTTCACCGACCATGGTTTTTCGCCAGCGAAGAACTGTGAGCCCTCGAATTTCTCGGCATAGGGCGCCACAATGTCATTGTTTGTCGCACGAAGATCCAATAGGTAGTCTATCTTGCGAGCATCCAGACCCGCTGGATCATAGATGTAACCATCGGGGCCCGAGATAGTCACACACTTAGCGCCTAGCTCCGTAGCCTTGAGGGCTGCTCCCCACGCCACATTGCCAAAACCGCTCAAAGAGATGGTCTTACCCTTGAGGGTTTCACCACGCTTCTCGAGCATCTCGCGCAAGAAATACACTGCTCCAAAGCCCGTAGCCTCGGGGCGTATCAATGACCCACCATAGCTCATGCCCTTGCCCGTGAGCACGCCAGTGTTCTCGCGCGCCAATTTGCGGTACATGCCATAAAGGAAACCTATCTCACGACCACCCACTCCGATATCACCTGCAGGAACATCGGTCTCGGGGCCTATGTATCTCCACAGCTCGGTCATAAAGGCTTGGCAGAAACGCATAATCTCACCATCGCTCTTGCCCTTAGGAGCAAAATCCGAGCCTCCCTTACCGCCTCCCATAGGAAGAGTAGTGAGAGCATTCTTGAAACATTGCTCGAAGCCCAAGAACTTCAAAATAGAAAGGTTTACCGAGGGGTGGAATCTCAGGCCCCCTTTGTAGGGACCAATGGCATTGTTGAACTGCACGCGGTAGCCCAGATTTGTTTGGGGTACCCCTTGGTCGTCGACCCACGTCACACGGAAAGTGAAGATACGATCGGGCTCAACAATACGTTCTGCAATTTTTGCTGCCTCGAACTCAGGGTGCATGTTATAGACCTCTTCCACCGAGAGCATTACCTCTTCGACCGCCTGTAGATATTCTTTCTCGCCGGGGTGTTTGGCTGCTAGTTGCAGCATCAGTTCTTTTACTTTCATAGCAGTAATTAGTTTTATTGGGATTGGTTTTTAGGTTAGTTGTGAGGAGAAACTTTGATTTCGTCCTTGGTTTATATGCAAAATTATCTCTTGCACTAGTACAAATGTAAATAAAATATCACTAACTTTGTGCACGTTTTATAGGATTTTTTCATCTTTTTGCATTTTTCGTGCATTAAGTAACATTTCGAAATTAATATACAATGAAAAGGATACTAATTGTGGGTGCTTCAGGTCAAATCGGCACCGAACTAAAAGAGCACCTGCGTTCTATCTATGGTGCGCAGAACGTCATTGCCACTGATCTTCAGGCTGACCCTGAGGATGAATTCTCTCGCTCGCTCAACGCGCTGGATCGCGAGGCGATGGATAAAATCGTGAAAGAGGAGCAGATTGATACCATCTACAATCTTGTGGCTATGCTCTCAGCCAAGGGTGAGGCATCGCCTGAGTTGGCGTGGAACGTGAATATGGGCGCGCTAATGAATTGTATGGAAGTAGCCAAAAAATATGGTTGCGCGGTGTTTACGCCCTCATCCATAGGTGCCTTCGGTCCAGATGCTCCCAAGGCTCAAACCCCACAAGACACCCCCATGCACCCAAATACCATCTATGGCATTTGTAAAGTGGCGGGCGAATTGCTAGGCAATTATTATTGGGAAAACTCAGGGGTGGATGCTCGTTCGGTGCGTTTCCCTGGTTTGATCTCGAACTCTAAGCTCCCTGGGGGTGGCACTACTGACTATGCCGTTGAGGTGTTTTACAGCGCTGTGAAGGGCGAAAAATTTATATGCCCTGTGCCTGCCGATCGTTTTATGGATATGATGTACATGCCTGATGCAATGGATGCCCTACACGATTTGATGGTAGCCCCTGCCGAGAATCTCAAGGCTCGCAATGGCTACAATGTGACGGCTATGAGTTTCTCGCCCGAGATTCTTTTCAACAAAATCAAAGAGCACATCCCCACCTTCGAATGGGAATACCAAGTAGACCCCATCAAAGATCATATCTCGGCTGGTTGGCCAGATGAGATGGATGATTCGGTGGCTCGCAGCGAGTGGGGTTGGAACCCCAAGTGGGGCTTGGATGCTATGATAGAGGATATGATTGCGGTGCTCAAAGACAAGCACGCCAAAGGCGAGTTTTAGATCCGAGCTTGCCCCAAGCGGTGAGTCCTCTCCTTTTCTTAGCGTGGGTGCAGCACATCCAGTATCATCTTTGAAAAGGCAATAAAAAAAGCAGGGAGATGCAGAGCGTACGCTCTGCATCTCCCTGCTTTTTTTTCTAATGCAAACCTAAATAATACAAATCATCATAGGCTGGCACCGTCCTGCTCCTTACAGTTCGCAGGCTTTTAGACTCATGTCAATGGAGCGGATTTGGTGGGTGAGGGCACCGACCGAGATAAAATCTACTCCACACTCCCCGTACTCACGCATGGTCTCAAGAGTGATACCCCCCGAGCTTTCAATTTCCGCGCGACCATCAATCAGAGCCACTGCCTCGCGAGTGAGCGCAGGGCTGAAGTTATCTAGCATGATACGCTCGCAACCTCCTGCGGCAAACACCTCGCGTATATCCTCCAGCGAGCGAGTTTCGACCTCTATGGCAAGATCCTTACCTTTCTCACGTAAATATTCTTTCGCCTTGGTCAATGCAGCTGTGATGCCACCTGCAAAATCGATGTGGTTGTCCTTGAGCATAATCATATCGAAAAGCCCGATGCGATGGTTCTCGCCACCACCGATTTTTACCGCCATTTTATCTAGCACGCGCATTCCTGGTGTGGTTTTGCGAGTGTCGAGCACTTGGCATTTGAGGCCCTCTAGCTCCTGCACGTAGCGTGCGGTTTGGGTCGCTACACCACTCATGCGTTGCATTATATTGAGGATGATGCGCTCGCTTTGCAATAGGGTTTGCAGACGTCCGCTGACATAAAAGGCAATTTCGCCTACCTTTACGTGTGCTCCGTCTTCGAGGAGTTGTTCGAATACCACATCTTTGTCCAATCGCTCGAATACCATACGAGCAACCTCCACGCCCGCAAGGATACCCTCTTGTTTAATCAAGAGTTTCATTTTGCCTTTCTCGCTTGCGGGGATAGAGCACAGAGAGCTGTGATCGCCATCTCCGATATCTTCGGCAATCGCCAGTTCGATTAGTTTTTCCACATAAGGGATGTACTGCTGTTTCATTGTATTTTGTATTAAAGTTTACTTAAATTTTTATAGAGCCTCACCATATTTTCTTCAGAGGGGTTACGACTTAGATGGGGGCGACTTTTTGATGATTTCGAGTTCTAGGTGTAATAGCTTTTTTGGTTGCTTGCCATTACCAAACAGCGACCACTCGGGGGTAATCTCCAAGGGGATATAAGCCTCGATTTTGCCGCCTATGCCTGCGAGCTGTGCCGCCTCGAAAACGCCTTTAAACCTGTCGTACATTGTAATCTCGCCATCTTTCTCTCTCACAACCCTGCCATTCATATCCCTGAGTAACATCGAGAGTTCAAAACGATCAGAGTGTTCAATCTTGGTGGTATCGCTCGCGGGCTTCACGATTTTGTAGCGCAAACCCGTGGGACTAATCTCATAGTTGCCACTAGCGTCAATTTCTGCGAGCTTTTGGGCTTGCTGTGGGGTGTAGTATGCTTGGGTTTGGGCAAGGTGGGAGTTAATTAGTTTGTACTCCTTGGTCTCGTTCACTATACGCTCGGCGAGGTTCCGCCTATTCATCAACACATAGAGGTTCTCCACAAAAAGTTGGTCGTCAATGTAGTTACGCTCAAATCGTGAACCAAGTTCAAATGCCAACAACATACCCACAAGGCGTGTTAGTGGTTGGCGTCTTTGGCGTATGAATTGCCTTAGTTCGCTTTTTTTGAGAGTGTCGCTTTTAAGGGTTTTAAACTCACCAAAGATACTTACTACCGAATCCACCTGTTCTTTGGAGAACTTCACATTCTCGCCCAGATGCCTTACAAATTGAGCCTCGAGCGTGTCTCGATTCAGGTTCATCCCCAAGAAGATTTCGTGCAACGCAGGGCCCATTTTGGCGGCATAGTAGCTCGCTATCGAGTCTTTGAGTGTCTTTGCGTCTGAGATCGAGGGTTGGGCTTTGACAGAAAATGTTGCCAGAGTGAAAAACCCTAGCAACATTAATATTCGTTTGGTCATTGATTCCTTTTTAAATCTTATTACTTCTTAAATGAAGCAATCGTAGAGTGATTTTGAGTTTTCAAAGTGCTGCTCAAAGTGCGTACCGCAGGGGAATGCAAAGGCTTTTCTTTAAGCTAAAGCCGTGCTCCCCGTTGGGGTGTGGTACGCACGGCTAATTTGTATTAGCATCAACTTGAAATCAAGTTTGCAAGACTCAGTGCAGGCTAAAAGCAATTGCTGGTGCAGCTCGCACTAGCTTTTTACTGAGCATCTGTATGCTCTTAAGCTTTGATAATTTTCTCGAACAATGGGCGCATGCTCACCTCGCTATTTACGATAGAGGGTAGATCCTCGATCTTAACACGCTGCTGCTCCATTGTGTCACGGTGGCGGATAGTCACACAACCATCTTCCAGTGATTCAAAGTCCACAGTCACACACAGAGGCGTTCCGATGGCATCAGCACGACGATAGCGCTTACCAATAGAGTCTTTTTCGTCATACTGCACATTGTGTTCAAACTTCAAGCTCTCAACAATCTGAGCTGCTAGCTCAGCAAGAGGCCCCTTCTTAACAAGAGGAAGTACCGACACCTTCACAGGCGCAAGGGCTGCTGGAATCTTCAGAACCGTACGCTCATCGCCACCCTCTAGAGTCTCCTCTTTGTAAGAGGCCGAAAGCACCTGAAGTATCATGCGGTCAACCCCGATAGAGGTCTCGATAACATAGGGTACGTAGCTTTCACCACGAACAGTGTCGAAGTAAGTAATTTTTTTGCCCGAGAACTCAGCGTGGCGAGATAGGTCATAGTCGGTGCGAGAGTGTATACCCTCCACTTCTTTAAATCCAAATGGGAATTCAAACTCAACGTCCGTTGCGCCATTAGCGTAGTGAGCGAGTTTTAGGTGGTCGTGGAAGCGGTAGTGCTCATCGCCAAAGCCCAGAGCCCTGTGCCACTTCATACGCAGGTCTTTCCACTTGTCGAACCATTCCATTTCGGTGCCTGGGGCAACGAAGAATTGCATTTCCATCTGCTCGAACTCTCTCATGCGGAAAATAAACTGACGAGCCACAATCTCGTTGCGGAAAGCCTTACCGATCTGAGCAATACCAAATGGGATCTTCATGCGACCGCTCTTTTGGACGTTCAGGAAGTTCACGAAAATACCCTGCGCAGTCTCAGGACGCAAATATACAATCGAGCTAGAGTCACTAGCCGCGCCCATCTGGGTCGAGAACATAAGGTTGAATTGGCGCACCTCTGTCCAGTTGCGAGTGCCGCTAATAGGACACACCACCTCTAGATCGTCAATGAGTTGTTTGAAGGCAACCAAGTCGTTATTCTCCATGGCAGAAGCCATACGGCTTTCAGCATCCTCTATCTTGGTTTGATATTCCAATACACGACCGTTAGTCGAGCGGAAAACGGCCTCATCGAAGTTCTCGAAACGCTTTTTAGCTTTCTCGACCTCTTTGTTGATTTTCGCCTCTTGTTTGGCTACCCACTCCTCCACTAGGACATCCGCACGGTAACGTTTTTTTGAGTCTTTGTTGTCAATGAGCGGGTCGTTGAACGCTCCCACGTGACCCGAAGCCTCCCACACGCGAGGGTGCATAAAAATCGCTGAGTCTATACCCACGATGTTCGAGTGGAGCTTGGTCATCGAGTCCCACCAGTATTTTTTTATGTTAGCCTTAAGCTCTGCGCCCAGCTGACCGTAGTCGTACACAGCCGAGAGGCCGTCATAGATTTCGCTACTTTGGAAAATGAATCCATACTCCTTGCAGTGTGCAATCAGCTTTTTGAAAAGTTCTTCTTGTGTCATTGTGTTTTATCAATTAATAGGTACACGTTTGTTATTTGCCACAAAAATAGTAATTTTGCAGCAACTTTTTAACATTTTTTTTCACACAACACTAAAGATAATGGCAAGAATCCTCGCATTAGACTATGGCGCAAAGCGAGTGGGCATCGCAGTGAGCGACCCCCTTGGGATTATTGCTAATCCCCTTGTGACTACTCCCACGGGCGAAACGCTTGATTTTGTGGTGAATTATCATAGGGAGAACCCCCTGGAGAAAATCGTCATAGGTGAGCCTCTGAGACTAAATGGTGAGCATAGTGCAATTTGGGAAAAAATCCAAAAATTTGCTGCCAAACTGCAAGAAAAACTCCCCGAGGTCCAAATAATTTTCGCCGACGAGCGTTTTACTTCTAAGTTGGCATCGGCGGCCATAGCCCAAAGCGGCCTACCGCGCCACAAACGCCAAAGCAAAGAACTAATCGATCGTACGGCGGCAACTATAATACTACAATCATACCTGCAATAATGAATAAAGAGCAAGATATCTTCGAGGGTGGCTCACCTAGAGCAATACATGTTAATGGGTCAGAGATTCTGCGCAAAAAAACCGCGGACATAACCCCTGACTACCCCAATCTCGAAAAACTACTAAAAGACATGTTTGCCACCATGATGGAGGCAGACGGTATAGGGCTTGCAGCTCCTCAAATTGGGCTGCCCATCTCGGTGTTTGCCATCGATTTGGAAGGCTATGAGACCGACGAGGATGATCCCCTTCAAAACAATAACCTAGACCTTGGACGTGTGGTGTTTATCAACCCTCAAATCACGGGTACCTCCCAGCAGACCTGCGCTTTCAAGGAAGGATGTCTGAGTG
The DNA here is from genome assembly GCA_964371385.1 of uncultured Rikenellaceae bacterium. GTDB lineage: Bacteria > Bacteroidota > Bacteroidia > Bacteroidales > Rikenellaceae > Mucinivorans. The sequence goes on along the minus strand of CAYJLY010000019.1, from coordinate 4,075 downwards.
TTCCGGGCATAAACGAGAATGTCATGCGCCCCGAGACTATCACCATCGAATACCTCGATCACAATTTCGAGCCCCAAACCAAAGAGTTCTCGGGTCTGTGGTCAAGGGTAATCCAACACGAATACGACCACCTGCAAGGTGTGCTGTTCGTAGATTCGATCGCCCCCATACGCAAACAACTCATACGCTCAAAACTTCAAGCCATGAGCAAAGGTAAATACAAAGCCTCCTACCGCACAAAATAAACCCTCTTGGGCTAAAAAAACCTGTAAAAACAAAGTGTTTAAAATACTCGACCGCTACATAATTCGCCGTTTCTTGGGCACCTATCTCTTTGCCATTGGTATGATTATCGTCATACTAGTGATTTTTGATGCTGCCGAAAAAGTGGACGATTTTTTGAACTCAAACGCTTCGATGTGGGAGATTTTCTCGGGGTATTACCTGAATTTCATACCCTACTTCATCAATCAATTTAGCGGTCTGTTCACCTTTATTGCGGTGATATTTTTTACCTCCAAGCTCGCCTATAACACCGAGATTATCGCTATGCTCAGTGGTGGGGTGAGTTTCCGCCGTTTGATGTGGCCCTATTTTGTGTCGGCTTTTACCATTTCTGTCATAAGCCTTGTGTTGAATATGGTGCTTATCCCCCAAGCAAACCAAGGTCGCATTGATTTTGAGTCGAAACACATGAAAACCGAGGCGCAAATTGCGGGCGACTATGACCGTTTCATCTATCGCATGATAGACAAAGAGACCAATACCTATGCCTTTATCCGCGATTTCAATGCCAAGACCAATAGCGCTGGTTATTTTGTTTTGGAGAGCTACGATGGGGGTAAGATAGTTAATTCGCTTGAGGCCATGAGCGCTAAGTTTAACCCTGAAACAGGCTCGTGGAGTGCTCCAAAATACATTTATCGCTACTTCGATTCGCTGGGCAATGAGCGCCTTTTGAAGAGCGAAAAAGCGATGGATACCATCATAAACCTTATTCCAGCCGAGCTGGGGCGCACCCAAGATTTGATACAAACGATGGACTCCTTCGAGCTCGCCGATTTCATTGAACAACAACGCTCTAAGGGCTCAGATATGGTCGCCATGTTTGAGGCGGAGAATCATCTGAGGTTCGCTTATCCCGTCTCGACCTTTATCCTCACGCTCATAGGGGTATCGCTTTCCTCGCGCAAGGTTCGTGGGGGTACGGGGCTACATATAGGTGTGGGTATTGCTCTGTGTTTTTCGTTTATCGTTCTGATGACCTTTGCCAGCGAGTTTGCTAAAACCCAGGTCGTACCTGTGTGGATGGCAATTTGGGCGCCAAATCTTATTTATCTGCTTATAGGCCTGCGCCTCTACAAAAAAGCCCCCAAATAATGCGATCCCGAGCTGGAGCAGCAAAATTGTTTGGCTCTAAGCATATATCTACGTTTTAGGCGGTCGTGAAATCCTCATTTACTCCCAAGTAAACTGCGGTTTCAATCCTTTCACAAAGCACCAAAATCAACCCATTTTGATCTTATTAGGTGTATGGTCAAGTAATTTATCTGTACCTTGAGAACTGGACGCATAGCGTCTTTATGATTTATCTTCGCATGTTTGCCTTTTCAGGGGCGACGCTGGGTGTGTCGCGTTCGAAACGAGGGCAGGGCTCCTGGGGGGAGTGTCGCCCTGCAGGAGCCCTGCGACCCATTAATCATTGCCTGCATCCGCTCGCATCGTCATCCCTCACTGCCGTCATCCTGAACTTGATTCAGAATTTTCGCAATGCTTTACCTTTGATTTGTGCTTGCGGAGGTATTCAAGCAGGGCGTACGCTCCCCCACGGGAGCCCTGCATTCTACAAATGCCGTGTACCCGTAGCGCACGCCACTGAGAACACGAACTTACAAAGATAAATCGCCGCCCCGTGCGGGCACGCACAGCGCCTTTGATTTGTGCTTGCGGAGGTATTCAAGCAGGGCGTACGCTCCCCCACGGGA
>CAYJLY010000019.1:0-1990 GCA_964371385.1 uncultured Rikenellaceae bacterium | reverse complement strand
CCTTTGATTTGTGCTTGCGGAGGTATTCAAGCAGGGCGTACGCTCCCCCACGGGAGCCCTGCATTCTACAAATGCCGTGTACCCGTAGCGCACGCCACTGAGAACACGAACTTACAAAGATAAATCGCCGCCCCGTGCGGGCACGCACAGCGCCTTTGATTTGTGCTTGCGGAGATCTTAAATCATTACAAGTGTCGCTGGCATTGCGGCTCACACCTAACACTACAATCCACACTGCCGCTGACACTGTGTGTAGAAATGACACATAGCGACCGCTAGGGCATCGGTTGCGTCGTATTGCCCCACCTCAAGGGTTTGCCCTAGGGTGTGCGAGAGTATGCCAGCGACCTGCTCTTTGCTGGCGCGGCCTGCCCCTGCGACCGATTGTTTTACGCGTGTTGGGGCGTACTCAAAGACATCTATGCCCCGAAGAAAAGCGACACTCATTGCCACGCCCTGCGCTCTACCAAGTTTTAGCATACTCTGCACATTCTTGCCAAAAAAAGGAGCCTCGAGAGCCATCTCATCGGGCTTGTACTCATCGACCACTGAGCTCAGGCGTGTGGCTATGCGAGAGAGTTTTTGATAGTGATCTGTAAAACCTTTTAGCGACAGAACCCCATAGATCAAGACCTTGGGCTCGCCCCCCACTATCTCAATAACAGCATACCCCAGCACGTTTGTACCGGGGTCTATGCCCATAATTCGCCTGCCCTCCATTCTGCTCGTTCTTGAGTTAGAGGAGCTAGATGAAGAGATGTTTTGGGCGATTTTTTGCTCTAATGAAAGCCTTTTAATTGCCAATTTTATAGATAGTGTGTGGTTTTAAGCTTCTTTTGTTTCGGTGAGTTTTTTCATCTCACGAGAGAGTCTCGAGAGTTCTCTGTTCATGTCGGGAAGTTTCTTAAGAATAGCCTGCACCTTGTGGTTTAGTGAACCCTGCATTGCTGGCGAGCCAAGCATCACAGCACCCTGGTCTGTGACATTGTGGCCTATGCCCGATTGAGAACCTATCTTCACACCATCGGCAATGGTGAGGTGTCCCACGATACCAACCTGACCGCCCATCATAATGCCACGGCCTAGTTTGGTCGAGCCAGCCACTCCACATTGAGCAGCCATCACAGTGTCTTCTCCAACCACAACATTGTGGCCAATTTGGATAAGATTATCGAGCTTCACTCCCTTTTTGATAACGGTCGAACCCATCGTTGCGCGGTCGATACAAGTGTTTGCACCTATCTCAACAAAATCCTCTAGGATTACGTTTCCGATTTGAGGAATCTTGCGGAAAGAGCCATCTTCTGTTGGCGCAAAACCAAAGCCATCACCTCCGATAACCGCTCCGCTCTGCAAAATCACGTTGTCGCCAATGACACAGTCTTGATAGATCTTCACGCCCGAATAAATCACACAATTCTTGCCTATGCTCACATTATCACCCACATACACGTGAGGGTAGATCTGCGTGCCATCGCCCACTGTTACATCTTCGTCCAGCACTGCAAACTCTCCCACATAGACATCCTCGCCCAGAGATGCACTCTCCGAGATAGACGCCAGGGGGCGGATGCCGCTTTTCTTAGGCATGTTTTGAACGTATAGGTCAAGGAGTTTTGCGAACGACTCGTAGGCGTTATCCACACGAATAAGCGTCGTAGTGACAGCTTCTTTCAGCTCCAAATCACGATTGACTATGGTGATAGAGGCCTTAGTACTATAGAGGTATTCCTCGTATTTTGGGTTACTCAAAAATACAAGGGCATCAGATGATGCTTCTTCGATTTTAGCCACCGTAGTGACCATTGCTGAGGGGTTACCCTCTATTGTACCACCCAAGAATTGAGCTATTATTTCTGCTGTGAATTGCATGTTTTTATGTTGTTTAATTTCGTTTTTCTTCTTTTGCCTAAGTGTGCACCTTCCGTGAGGGGCGGTACGCGCGGCTGTGCGTGCCCGCACTGGGCGATTATTTATCTCACGCCATTGC
>CAYJLY010000018.1:0-41876 GCA_964371385.1 uncultured Rikenellaceae bacterium | reverse complement strand
AGGAAACGGTCGGGGGATCAGAGGTACGTCCCTGCGGTGGATGGATTTGTAGGAAACGGTCGGGGGATCAGAGGTACGTCCCTGCGGTGGATGGTGTGAATTGCAGGGGAGGGTTTTTATGCCCTCTCGATCGTGAATTGCGGTGGTGTGCGAACGGGGAACGACGGGCGTAGGGGAGGGTTTCCACGCCCTCCCGTATGACGAAAAATAAAAAATGAAAGGGGAGATTTTATGCCAACTTTTGATCTTGGGAAAATTGTAGGACCCAAAGGGGAGCAAGGCATACAAGGGGCACAGGGACAACGTGGCATACAGGGCATACAGGGCGAAAAAGGCGATCAAGGGATACAAGGTATGCAGGGCGTACAGGGCGAAAAAGGTGAACAGGGCATACCCGGTAACGACGGATATACCCCGAATATCCAAGTCGGTGAGACCGCAACACTTGTCGCCGGGAGCGATGCAACGGTAAAGCGTCGCACAGGCAGTCCCGACAGCGCACCGATCTTTGATTTTGGCATCCCAAGGGGTGCTGATGCACTTGACCCCGGTGATATGAAAAAGAGTATCTATGACCCCACGGGGAAGGCACAAGATATTTTTGCCTATGCGGACAAGAACATAAAAAAAGCGGGCGACGAATTTACAGGCGTTGTGCGTGGCGTGTCACCTGTCGTTGGCACGGTTGGTGGATTTAGAAACATCTATTTCGGAAAGGGTGCACCTGCCCCTGATTTGGGGACAAACGGTGACGTATATTTCGACATTCAATAATATACGGGGTGGATTCGCAGGAAAAATCGCACGCAGGTGCGTGCAGTGAAAGTTTTAATCGATTTTTTTCAAAAAATCGTGGGTTTTTAGGGCGACGCACCTCATCGCCTCCGTACGACCGAATGGTCGGAGGAGGTGAGGCGTTCCCTAGCCATAAGAGCATTTTGGAAGGTGAATTTTGACCCGTCGGGTCAAAAGAGGAAACTTTTTGCGATAGAAAAAGTTTCCTTTCGTAGAGGGGTATTGTGCACGTGTGGATGGGGGACGGGCGACCGAAGGTACGCCCCTACGGATGCGGTGTAGAGATTGTAGGGGGACGGCGGGCGAGTGAAGAACTAATAATATACGGGGTGGGCGATCAATCGTCCCTCCGGTTGATTAAAGGAGGATTTATCATGGGGCGACTACTTTCTGACATCCCAAACGGGCGGTTTGTGAAGCTAAATGAAAATACAAAACCGACAAAGTTTATAAAACTGGATAACGACCACTACGGCGAAGGTACGGGCGTGACATTGATACGAAATGGAACGTTCACTGATAGTGCGTGGGGCGCAAGCGGCGACAGGTATGAAGGATGTTTGCTTGATAACTTTTGTGATGGGATTTGGCCGCAAAAACTTGATAAGGACGTGCAAGCCCTGATCATCCCCGTGCCCATCGCTTCGGAATCTCGCACGATATATCGCAAAGGCTTTGCATTGTCTAGTGCCGAAGTGGGGTTTGACGGTGGAGCAGAGGGGACGGCTTTTGAATACTTTTCAGACAATAGCAAGCGTAGTGCATATTTTGAAGATACGTACGCAACTGCAAACTGGGGACTGCGAACGGTAAAATCGTCCTACCAATCATATTACGTGAGATATGACGGATATATACGCTATGATTCTGTTTCGGATTGGGAATTTGCGCCACGACCTGCATTTAACCTGCCCGGTGGAATCATTGTGTCGGATGCGCCGGATGCGGATGATTGTTACGTGGTTGAAAGCTTGCCTACATCGGGCGGTGGCGTATATATAAAAGAGAATGGTGTATGGGTAAAAGCGATGTAAAAACCGCTACATATAGATTAGAATTGCGAAATGCACACAATATATAGATAAAACATATACCGTACATACATTATACGGGATTGGCAAGGCGAATAGAGTGAATAGAATGCCTACGCCCGATTTGAAAGGAGTGATCGAACATGCCAAGCATCAACGAGGTTTTGGAGCGGGTGAACCGTGCAAGAGCCGATGCGATTGACGATGCAACAAAGGCCGCTTGGCTGATTGAGCTTGACGGGAAGCTATACGAGGAAGTCATATTGAAGCACGAACGACCCTTAATACCGATTGTGCCGATGGGGGAACCTATACCGTACCCACCGATCCCACCGAAAAAATACCCCGAAGATGGCGACAAGCCGTTGCTTGTACAGAGTCCGTACGACAACTTATATGACTTGTATGTCATGGCGCAGGCCGATCTTTTGAATCGTGAGGGGGCGAACTACAACATGTCTGCCACGGTGTTTAACGTGGCACAGGACGAATGGAAAAAGCAATACCATCGCACGCATCTTCCGATTGGGGGCGGTGGGTATAAAAATGTGTTTTAAGAGAGGTGGAGGGCTGTGAGGTTACCACATTTGAATATGACAGCGACAAAAACGCAAAAGCAAATCATCGCCTTTGGCGGTTTAAATTACGGCCTTTTGACGAGTGAGGGGGAGTTGTCGCAATGCTATGGTTTGTCGTCTGTGCGTTTCCCTTGTTTGTCCCAACGTGGGGAGCGAAAAACCGTAGCCACGTATAACCGTCCCACCGCCCTTTATGCAAGGGGTGCATTGTGCGTCGTTGACGGCACGGACTTCCTCTATGGTGGTGAGGTTGTTGGACAGGTGGTGGAGGGGGAAAAACAAATTGCGACCATCAATACAAAGATCGTTATATTCCCCGATAAGGTCTATTACGACACAAGTACAAAAGAATTTGCGAAGTTGGATGCAATATACGCAGGCTTCCCGGACGGTGTGACCTTTACAGCCGACACGTTAAGTGTGGCGGAACAAAGCTATATTGATCAAGCGAATCAAGATATACAGACGGTGCACAACATCCCGTTTGATACAACCATCACGGTATACGATAGTGTGCGTGTGGACAGCGAAACGGGCGCACTTGCCTTCACGGGTGGGACGGCAAAAACGCCGGGTGTGCTTGTGGATGGCGACATCATCCAATACGAATGCGGTGATACGCAGTATATGGTGGTGGAAGCAAGCGTCTTTCAAAGTGGTGATACATACGATGTGACGTATATTCTACATGAATCGGTTTTGCATGAATATACAGCGTTTGAAGGTGTTTTCAAGGCGGGGGATGCCGTTGAAATAACCGGCTGTACATCCTTCCCCACGAATAACGGCACGCACATTGTCCGTGCGGTTTCAGACAGGACACTTACGTTTAGCAGTGACATATTCACCGAAGTGGGTGTGGAGGCAGGGACGATCCTTCTACAACGAAAGGTGCCTGATCTTGTGTGTATTTGTGAGAGTGACAACCGCATTTGGGGGGCAGAGGGTGCCACCATCTATGCAAGCGCACTTGGTGACCCTACAAACTTTTTTGTATACGACGGACTATCGACGGACAGTTATGCCGTCGCTGTGGGAACGGATGGAGATTTCACGGGGTGTGTGTCCTACGCCTCTGCCGTTTTGTTTTTTAAAGAGGATTGTGTACACAAGGTTTTGGGCAATTACCCTGCGCAGTACGAGGTGTACACATACATCGTACCCGGCATACAGATCGGCAGTGAAAAGTCGCTTGCCATCATCAACGAAACGCTTTTTTACAAGGGGCGAAACGGGGTGTATGCCTATACAGGCGGTGCGCCTGAGTTGCTGAGCGGTAATTTTGGCACACGGCGATACACAAACGCAGTCGCAGGAACAGACGGGGAGCGATACTACATCTCCATGATGGATGAAAAGGGCGTATTCTCGCTGTATGTTTTGGATGTAGAACGTGGGATATGGCTGATGGAAGATGATACACAGGCACTTGATTTTGCCAATACGGGCGGTGCGCTTTATTATTTAGACGCCGATACAAACACCCTCATCATGATGGGGCATCAAGGTGCGGGGGAAGAACAAGTGGCGTGGAGTGCCACCCTTTGTCAAATGGACGAGGTGACGCAAGGGAAAAAGGGATATTCAAAGCTGTATATTCGAGCAGACATAGACGCAGGGGCGTGGCTGAAAATAGAGATCAGCACGGACGGTGCGCCGTTTAGACAAGTGTTTATCACGCACAATGAACATGCAAAGACGGTACAAGTGCCAATATTGCCCATGCGGTGCGACAACTTCCGCATCCGATTATCGGGCAAGGGTGGCTGTATCATCAAGAGCGTTGTACGTGAATTTGCCGTTGGCAGTGCGTATTAAAAGGGGGGTATAAAATATGGCAACATTATTTCCCGCATCGCCACCCGTTTATGACGGGGAGAATTCGAGGGCAACGATCAAGGGATTGTGCAATTATTCAAGGCAGTTGCAAGAGTATATCAACTTCACAATACAGCAGATCCAAAAGGATGTGGATGCGATTGACGAGAGAATCAAGGCACTGGACGATAAATACAGCGCCGTATGCGAGGATTTAAATGCACGTATTACGGCACTTGAAAATAATAATTGATAGGAGGTGTGTCGAGTGGCGACACAAAAGAAAAATGAGTATGTTAACGAGGATTATGGTGGGTCGGTATATGACCAACACTTCTTTACCCAAGATGAATTAGCCGCCGCTGCGGATGCTAGAATTTCAGCCGAATCCGGTAACACAAGTTGGGACGATGCGCATAGCTTTGTTGAGAGTATCCGAAAGGAGTACGGCTATTCCGGCGGTACGGACGGATCGCAGTATATCGGGAATATTACCGACAGTGCGCCCAAAAGCGGTGTCGTCAACCAAAGGGGGCCATCGTATACGAACAAGTATCAAGCACAACTGGATGAACTTACGAATGCAATATTGAACCGTGAGGCGTTCACGTATGACCATACACAAGACCCGACATACCAACAATATCAAGAGGTATATACACGAGAGGGGCAACGTGCCATGCAAGATACGCTTGGACAAGTTTCCGCACGTACGGGCGGTCTTGCAAGCTCGTACGCCGGGGTGGCATCGCAACAGACGTATGATAATTATATGGCACAGCTTTCGGACAAGGTGCCCGAACTTCGTGCGCTTGCGTATGATATGTATTTGTCGGAGGAAAACCGAGATCGTGCGAACCTTGACATGCTGATGGCACTGGAACAAAGTGATTATGCAAAGTACGGCGACTTGCTTTCGCAGTATAACACGGATCGAAACTTTGCGTATGGTGTTGGGCGTGATCAAGTGGCGGATGCACGGTATGATCAAGAGTGGGCGTATGGTGTTGGGCGTGATCAGATTGCGGATACACGCTATACGGATGAAACTGCGTGGGAACGATCGCAGATCGAAAGTGAATCGGAATATGAAAAGGCACTTGAAAAAGCACAGACGCTTGCATCGATCGGCGACTTCTCCGGCTTTTTGGCACTGGGGTACACGGAACAGGAGATTGCCGGATTACAGGCGAGTTACGATGCGGCGCAGACGCTTGCTTCCGGCGGGCGTAGCTACGGCGGTGGGACTGTTGGGCAAGGGTTGGGTTACGAAGATGTGCTTTACAAGGCGTTGGCGTATGATAATGTTGCGGATGCAAAAGCTTATCTTGAGCACATGGCGCACGAAGGGCATATAACGTGGGATGAAGCGACCTATATTTACGAATTTGAACTGGACGGCGTTACAATTCCGACAACCTATGAGGAGTTTGCGGAACAGACGGGCAACGCAAGCATAATGACACCGGATGAATTTGTTAAAAGGCGACCGGATGGGTATGCAACATACTACGACTATCTTGCCGACATGTTTAAAAAGTATGGATAAGGGGGGTATGAGATATGGCGTATTCGATTGATGAGCATATCCGTAACAGAAAAGAAAAGCAAGGGAGCTATTCGATTGACGAGCATATCCGCAACAGGCGGGAGAACCCGGAGAATTTCCCGACGAACAACCCTGCTTTGGAAAGAAATCTGCGCAATAACGGCTCGCTAGAAGAGGATAACGAATACAACAGTTGGCTTGATGGGGTGGGGTCGTTTTCGGAGCGTATGGCAAGTGATTTTGAAAGTCGTGACGGTGTGTATCAAGACCGTGAAAGCTTTAACACGTACCATGATACGGTTGGCAGTGAGGTTAATGACCTCATGAAACAGGCGTATCGCTCCAAAAACTACTACACCAACTACGGCAGTATATACGATGAGGTGCACGGGAGTGGTACGAGTGAGGGCATCCTTGAAAGCATCGCAGGGAACATCGACTATTTAGAGGGTATACGAGAAAATCTGCAAACCGAAGGGGACTATTGGAACCAGTTTTCTGACGAGGATGCGTATTCATATTATCTTGAGAACGGGGTAATCCCCCCTGAGTTGAGAGAAGCGACGTTGTGGGACGCAACGATCGGTAGTGTAATTCGTGGCGGTGTAAATTCGGCGTATGGGCAAGAAAGTTACAAAGAAATGACCGGTGCAAATAACGATGCCGACAAATATGCAGACATATTGGCATCGGATGATTATCAATTTGAGTCGTCGAACTGGTTTTTGCAGGGTATTTCCGGGGCGGCGGAACTGCTTGGTCAACAGGCATATCAATTATTAGACCCTAGAACGCTTACCACAGCGGGTGGCGCTGCCATGCTGGCACTCGCCGCCGGACAAGCAGGACCACAAGTCGCATTGCCGGAGGAGATCATCACAGCTCCGGCGGCATTTGTAGCAGGACTTAGGGCAGGGAGTGTCGCAGTCAATTTTGAAATTGAGGGCGGTCACGCTTACCGTGAGCTTATCGAAAACGGCGTTTCACACGAAACGGCGAGTGCAATTGCCATGGGGGTTGGTGGCGCAAATGCAGCGCTTGAATTTTTACAACTAGACGAACTTGCAAAATCGTTTAAAGTTTTGAAAAGGTCGGGTGCGAGTGATACCGTTTTGGACAGGATCATAAATGCGATTGCGGATCGCAGTGTATCTGTTGCCAAAGAAACGGCGCAAGAGGTGGCGCAAGAGGGCGTGACCATTGCAGGCACACAGCTTGGCACAAAGCTTGAACAGGGCGATTTTGCCTACGATGCAGGGGAAGTAGTGGGAAGGCTTGGCGATACGGCGTTGTCTTCCGCACTGGCTTTCGGGGTGATGAACGTACCGGGCGGTGTATACAGTGCGACGACACGATCGCAAGGGCGTACGAATGCTGTGCAATCTGCCCCACAACCGCAAGAACCAAGTACGCCTGTATCACGACCGCAAGGTATGAATATAGATACGAATATAGATGCGACGGGGACAGATACGACGAGAACGCCTGTCACGGATCTATCGGGGGGAGCGTTTACAGATACAACGAGGACGACAGGTACAGAACAAAACGACGTGCTGTCGCAAGCGACGCAGTCGGTGGCGGATATCGGGCGTGTCACAAACACGATCGCCGAACGTGTCATGGCGGATCAAGAGGCGATGGACACGATCGAGCAAATGAGCGGTGTTTCTTTGGCGGGAGAAACGAAAGCAGAAATCAGACGAAATGTGAAGATCGCCCTAGAGGGGATCGTACAGCGTGACACGGCGACTTCTGACAATGTGGGTACTTCTTCGTCCGTGGTGCAAAAAATCGATCCTACCCCACAAAATACAAAGATTTCGACTATGCAAAGGGCGGAGTCTGTGCAAAACACGCCAATCCCGAGCGTTTCAAGGGCGGAGTCTGTGCAAAACACGGCGATGCCACAAAACAGCACCCCACAAAATAACGTGGCAAGGCTTGCGGGTGCTGTGTCGGTATTTGGGCAAAACGGTCAAAAAGCCGCAAGGACACTTTATGACGGGGAAAGCAATGTCGAAGCATACTACGGTGGATTTGCACCGTATTACGAGGCAGGCGTAACGGGCGTGGACATGGGCAAGGTGCGTACACAGTATGACAGCGCACTTACAAATGCGCAAAAGTTTGCCGCATATTCCGCCGGGCAAAACGATGCAGAACTATCGTTGGCGAGGGAAAAGCGTGCATCCGGCTTTGCGAAAGTGGCGACGGATGACATCGGGCTTGTGTATGACGATTATGTGGACAGCAATATCGACCCGAATACGGCATCACAGGTAAATACGGTGGCGAAGATGCTTGGCACACGTGTGCAGTTTGTTGACAGTGTGCGACACGGCACCGCCAATGCACAAATCACGGGATCCGATATCTTGATTGAGAAGGGGAACAAAAACCCTGTCACGTTCTTACTTGGGCATGAGTGGACACACAGAATGCAAGAACTTGCGCCTGTTGAATACCGTGCATTTCGGAATTTTGTAGCGGAAGATTTGAAGTATCGCACAAAAGCCACCGCCACTGTCGCAAAAAGACAGGGCGTAGACCTTACGTATGAGGGTGCTTTGGACGAAGCCGTTGCGGATTATGCGGGGCAGATGCTTTCTGACGGCAAGGTGATGGACGATTTTATACAAAGACACAGAAGTGACAAGAAGTTGCTTGAACGGGTGCGTGATGCGATCCGTGCTTTGGTGCGTAAATTAACAGGCGCAGAGCGTAGACAGGCGATGACGGCGGAAGGGAAATTGAATGCGGTACTTGATGCCTCGGTAAAACAGGTGAAGGATTTACAAAAGAAAAACACCACCGAAAAAAGCGGTGATGTATCGAAAAGTAGTGTTGCGCAAGAGGGAGAGAGTAGGGATAGGTTTTCGCTGAAAATGGTAGACGGCAAGCCTGTTGTTTGGGTAGATAGCAACCCGTTAACAAACAAAGAGCTTAAGAGTCATACGGCTGTTGCCAACTACATCGCACAGCACATAGGCGATGTTTATACTATTATCGAGAGTGGACAAAAAGTGTATTTCGGTCAAGACTTGCCCTCCGAGTACACACAATCAAAGTATACGACCGGTATTCTTCACAAAAGATCTTTGCTACGTGCTAAAAACAAAGTCACGAGCGACCTTGGATTGTTGATTGAAACGGCAACAAATCGCAGATGGGAACGAACAAAGCACACGCACAACAAGGATGCGAAATACGGTATGTATCGCTATGACAGCACGTTTGCTTTCCCTGTGAAAAACGGAAAGGGTGAGGTCGCAAGTGTCAAGGCGTACGATGTTGAACTACTCATCCGCAACGCTTCAGACGGTAAAAAATACCTATATGACATTGTTGGAATAAAAGAAAACACTGACACCATGTTTAACCTCCAACAAAGGGAGGCTAGATTGGTGGCCAATAAGACCACCCCACGGAGCAGTGTTTCCGACGATACTGTACCACAGGATGATAGCGATGTCAACACGAGGTATTCGCTGAAGGGCATAAATGAAGATGGCGTGGAGGTTTACGAAACAAGCCCACAAGTGCGTGCGTTGCCGTATAAAGAGCGTGTTGCGGAGTTTAGACGCCTTATGTCTGAGGAGTACCAAGGGCGAACGGCACGTTTTGAAAAAGACGGTCAATTTGCGTATGCAACCTTTGAAAGTAGGGATCTGAATAAATCTATCTATGGGGATACACGGTCAAGTGAAAAAGGGAAAAAGGCAAAAGTTAATCTTGGTGCAGATGGCGATATTTTTGACCTTGTAGAGAACGCTAGATACACAAACAGCAAAAACGAAGTTGGCAAGAACATTCCATCGCATAAAGGGGTGACGCATTGGGACTACTATGTAAAAACTGTCCAAGTGGACAACAAGGTTTTTGATGTATTGGTGGATGTGCGTGTGAAACCAAATGGGGCGAACGTGTATAGCATTGTGCTAAAAGAAAACAAAAAAATGAAAGCATCTCCTGCCTTGTCCGATCAAAGCCGGACGTTAAAAGGGTGGCAGAACAACACTTTCAATGACACAACTGTACCACAAAGTAGTGATGATGTCAACACGAGGTATTCGCTGAAGCCTTTTGCACAGCAGGTGTCTGATACATTGCAGGGGAAAGGTGCGCGGTACAGCGGTGTGCTTGTCGGAGATACGCCGTCTATTTATCAAGACCCGCACATCGGATTAAAGCCACTTCCTATGCTGATGACGAAGAAACATCTCAAAGATATAAATCACGAGAAGTCGCCAAAGAATATACACTGGCACGGGTTGTCGGAACCACAGATCGCACGATTGCCGGAGCTGTTGGAAAACCCTGCGATGATTTTAGAATCGGCATCCCGAAAGGGTGATATTGTCGTTGTCACCGGTGCGGTGGACTTTAAAAATCCCATCATTGTATCTATACACCCGGATGGCAAAGGGAAGTACAATCATACTACGGTAGATAGCAACTTTCTAACGTCAATGTATGGAAAAGAACAATTTCAAAATTTTATTGATAACGCAATTAAAAATGATATGGTATTGTACAACAATAAAAAAAGAACCCAAGCTCTATTCTCGTTTGCGGAGCTCCAATTGCGCCGGGCGCTGAATAGAGATGGATTCTTCAAACAAAGAGTACCACAAAGTAGTGATGATGTCAACACGAGGTATTCGCTGAAGCCTTTTGCACAGCAGGTGTCTGATACATTGCAGGGGAAAGGTGCGCGGTACAGCGGTGTGCTTGTCGGAGATACGCCGTCTATTTATCAAGACCCGCACATCGGATTAAAGCCACTTCCTATGCTGATGACGAAGAAACATCTCAAAGATATAAATCACGAGAAGTCGCCGGAGAATGACCATTGGCATGGATTGCCGGAACCACAGATCGCACGATTGCCGGAACTGTTGGAAAACCCTGCGATGATTTTAGAATCGGCAACCAAAAAGGGTGATATTGTTGTTGTCACCGATGAGGTGGACGGTGATAAAATGCCCATCATTGTACCCATCCATCCGGATGGCACGGGTTTGTACAATAGCATTAAAATTGATAGCAACTTTATAACATCTATGTATGGGAAAAAAAGCTTTAAGCAGTTTGTGCAAGATGCTATTGATAGTGATATGGTGTTGTATAACGACAAAAAAAGAACCCAAAAACTATTCTCGCTTGCGGAGCACCAATTGCCCCGGGCGCTGAATAGAGATGGATTCTTCAAACAAAGAGTACCACAAAGTAGTGATGATGTCAACACGAGGTATTCGCTGAAGCTCAACAAGCAAGAATATGCGCAGTTACAAAGCGCACGGATGAAAAAGTATACTACCTACGGAAAAGAAATGCTTGACAAAGACTTTATTTTTGCCCATGATATGTGGTATGTTATAAACAATTATGGGCTGGATGATTTTAACGTCATTGTAAGATTAGATCCAGCAACCCAATCGGAGAGAATCAAAAATATACAGGAGGATTTGAAAAATGGCAGTTTCAGAAATCACAAAGTTGCTATCAAAAGTGTTAGCAAGCACGGGCTACCAAGAAGACACCGTAATCGGGATTATGTTGACTCTGGAGACAGACGAACAAGTAGCGGAGATGCTACATTGGATGATGGACTATCCAAAAGAGCCACCCAAAGAGGTAGCGGCGATAGAAAAGGCGGTAGAAATCCGTCTGGAGATGCAGAATACTCCCTAAAAGGCGGAGAGGATGTCCGTGCTATTGCCTCACGTTTAGAGGAAATTGACCTGTTGCGTGAGCGTGTAGAGTATTGGAAGGGGCAAACGAAGCGAACCAAGCGTGTGACAACCGACAAAAAAGCCGTAAAACGGGCTGTGCGGAAGCTGATTGATACGTATGGTGCTGATCTTGATGCACAGGATTTCGCCAAACTAGAGGCGGATTTGCAACGCCTTTATGACGATATTGCCAACAGTGGTTCTGACGAGAAAAGCGCATTTTCCTACGACGATGCACAGCGTAAGGCTGCGAGCATTGCACGGGTATTGATCGAAAACGCAGTGGAAACAAACAGCGAGCTATACGATACATACGCAAACTTGCGTGACTATTTGCGTACAACACCGCTTTCACTTGGGCGTGAATATCACAGCGACATCACACAGGGGTATTCAGCGTTTCGCAAACAAAATTTCGGCAGGCTTAAACTTGTGAACGGTGCAACAAATATAGACAAGATCTTTGATGAGATGTCCGATTTGTGGCCGGAGTTTTTTGACAGCGATGTACATACAACACCACCCGATCAGCTGATGCGCATCGGTGAAGTGATGGATGAGATTTATACGATCAGTGAGCGCAACCCATATTCGCACCATACGATGGAGGCTGTAAGCGATGCATCAGCTGAGATCATGGAGATGTTTTTTGACCTACCGCAGACACGTGCGACCTTTGCAGATAGGCAAGCACGCAAGCTTACACAGGCGAAGATTGACGCAAAGAATCAATTGGATGCGGTGCAAGAACAGAACAATGACCGTTTAGTGGCGTTGCGTGAACAGAACCGTAAAAATATACAACAGGTCATTGAACGAGAAAGAGAACGACGTGTGGGGGAAGTTGCACGTCTGAAAACACGGTACAACGAAAAGGATGCCAAGGGGCGTGAGGGCAAAAAGGCACGGGAACTGCGTGCGAAGATTGTGCGACACGTGAAGCCGTTGTCACGAAAGCTGTTAAATCCAACGGACAAGAACAATATACCGGATCAGTACCGTGGCATCATCGCAAAGGCGTTAGAGAGTATTGATCTATCAAGTCAATACACGATAGATCCGACTACGGGGAAGCGTGCAAAGAACATGGCGGGTGACCCTGTCAATCGTACGACGGCATTTCAAGAATTGCGCACAAAATATGCCGACATTGCCCGTGAATCGTACATGATAAACGACCCTACGCTGATCGGGAACGAGGAAGTGCCGGGGCTGTTTGGCGAACTGATTGCCATGGGTGATACAAAGCTTGCCGACATGACGACGGATCAACTTGAAACGGTGTGGCAGACAGTGCGAGCACTCGAACATGCAATACGATACGCCGGGAGGACTTTGGCAAAAGGAAAGTACGAGCGATTGAGCGTTTGGGCAAACGACGTAAAGGAACAAACAAACGGACGCAGGACTTGGAAAACCATTGGCGAAAGGCGTGTGGGGCTTGATATGGAAACGCCGTTTACGTTTTTCAACCACTACGGCGAAGCCGGTAGGGAAATGTATCGGACATTGCGTAAAGCCCAAGATCTTGAAACAATGCGCAAAAAGGAGATTGAAAGCCTCGCGCAGGATATTGCACATAGTGATACCGCACGTCGTTTGGAGCAGGAATATACCGAATTCACAACGGAGCGTGGGCAGACACTGACCCTTACAAAAGCACAGGTGATGGATCTGTACCTTACGGCAAAACAAGAGGAAGGACTTGCACATTTGACGGGCGGTGGTATTGTACAACCGGAAATTAAGATTGGCACGAATGTTAAAGTTTCCGAGGGGATACAGGCAACGCTTTTGACCCAAAATGATGTTTTAGAGATCGTAGGGTCTTTGAGCGATGCGGAACGTGCCATTGCCGATGGACTTCAAAAGATCGTCACGGGTCCACTGCAACAGTGGGGCAATGACGCTTCCATGGCAGTGTACGGTTATCGCAAATTCACAAACCCAAACTATTGGCGATTGAAAGTAGATGGATCGAGCATCCCCGTTACGATTGATAAGGGTCCGGACATGGCACGATCTTTAGCCAACATCGGCATGGCACAGGCACGGAAAAAGGGGGCAAGCGGCGCACTCAATATATCCAGTGTATTTGACACGTACGCCACAAGCGCCTCCGACATGCTTAAATATTCGTCATGGCTTGCACCGATGGAAGATGTGAACAGGCTGTATAACTTCCGCTATAAAGATGGTGAAAATGTTCTTCACTTCAAAGAACTGTTGGATCGTGTGGGTGGCAAGGGCGCTTCCGACTACTGGTTTAATTTGATGAAGGACATCCAAAGTGGGATTGGCGGAAAGTCGGACACAATCACTTGGGACATGCTTGGTAAAGTCGTTGGGAAAACAAAGCGTGCGATGGTTGGTATGAACCTGTCCGTCATCCTGCAACAGCCAACCGCCTTTTTTAGAGTCGCAATGCTATTGGACGATACTGCAATGGCAAAGGGCGTTGTAAAGGGTGTGACAGACGGTAACGGATGGGAAAAAGCGCTTAAATACGCCCCGATCGCCGTGCGCAAGGACATGGGAGGCTTTGACATAAGCAGTGCATTCAGCGTGTCTAACGCCGTTTTTGACAAGCGTAGCAAGTTTGCAAAGGTGGACGAGTTCTTGACAAGTTCCGCCGCTGCAAAGATGGACAAAATCACGTGGGGTAAGATTTGGAACGCCGTGGAACATCAAGTGGCAAAGGACAAAAAGGGCTTGAAAGTGGGAAGCGAGGCGTACTATAACGCCGTAACGGAATTGTTTACCGACGTGATTGTACAGACGCAGGTTGTGGACGGTGTGCTTCAGCGTTCGCAACTAATGCGATCATCAAACGAAGTGACGAAACAGGCAACCTCATTCATGGGTGAGCCGACACAGAACTACAACATGATGGCACGTGCCGCCGAAAACGTACGTTTTGCACAAGACGCAAAGAGTAGGCGCAGGGCGAAAAAACTGCTTGCGAAGGCGACAAAAGGCTTCTTCATATCCGCAATGGTCAATGCGGTGGTTCGCAGTATGGTGCGTGCACAAAGAGATGACGAGGGCGATGAAGAATACTGGGACAAGGTGCTTCGATACTTCACCGGTATCCAAGGCGATGAAGAAAACGTGTGGGAAATTGTATCAAACGTGGTACTTCGTGGTGAGGCGGTCAATGCCGTTAATCCGATCAATATGGTGCCGTTTGTAAATGATATCCTATCTATCTTGCAGGGTTTTGCGGTTGATCGTATGGATATGGCGGCGATTTCAGACGTGTTGGAAGGTGGACAGAACTTCATTAAGGCTTTGGGCGGTGATTCAAACAAAACGATACAATATGCAATAAAAGAACTTGCGACATCCGTCGCATCACTTTTCGGACTGGCGTATGGGAACGTCTTACGGGATGGGTGGAGTATTGTACGAAACATCGCCTTTGAAACAGACAATGTGGCATTGCAATACGGGATGGAAAAGATGATTTATGACTTGTCCGCTTCCTCTAACAGCGGGCGGTATTATGACATCCTTTTCCGTGCGTTGCAATCAAATGACTATGACACGTACCGCATCATACGCAAGGATATGATTGACACGATGGAGAACATGAACGGGGATAAGATTGAAAATGCCATGCAGGCAAGGTATAACACGGCAAGGGAGAAAGACCCGGAATTTAGATTGAGTCAAGAGGCAAGGGATCTGTTCGGCAGTCGTGACGAGTTGTGGAGCGCACCGCCGTCAACGCCTGACTTCTCATCAGCTGATTTGGACGGGACTGCCTTTGCACAATATGAAACGGATCGTACAAATGCGTACAACGACATTTTGGACGATATGGCACAATCACGGGGATGGTCGCAAATAGACGATCAGATCAAGGATAAAGCAATGGACACGGCGTATGCGCTTGCGGAAGATATGGCACTTGCAAGGGCGTCAGACGGACAGTTTACGGTTGATACCGGGTGGATGCTTTGGGCATCAGGCGGTGCAAGATACGGCGTAGATGAAGCCGAGGCGGTTTTGTTTAAAACGGCATACGATATGACCAGTGGCGACAAAAACTTCGCAGGTGACACCATTTCCGGCAGTAAAAAGAGCAATGTTTTAGAAGTTGTGGCTGAACAGATGCCGTGGCTGACAAGTGAGGAGCTTGATTATCTCGAAGCGCAATACTGGACACCGAGTACGTGGGAACTGGAACGGCTGAAAGAACGGGGATGGAAGTGAAAAAAGACGGACGGGGATTATCCCCGTCCGTCTTCTTTGGTTTTATCTAATACAAGTTGCTGAATGTAAGATTCCTTCCCAATGTCGCTAAGGTAACCGATTCTCTCCAAATAATCGTATACTGTTTCATTACCGGTTTCTCGGCTGTTCAAGTCAACATCGACTGTTTTGTTTTCTCTCCTATAACGTCTTTCTTTGCTGTTCTGATACCACGAAAACAAGGAATACACGCACAGAAAAAACACGGTTAAAAATGCAAGCAAGTATTCATATCCGGCGATCAAATTTAGATCTGCAACAAGATTGAGAGCCTCGCCAACGCACGAGAGTCCGCGGTAAAACAAATATACAGGTATTAAAACAAGGTATTCTGCGTATTTTTTCATAGTCTTCATCTCCCTATGATTATGGGTGCAACCAATATCCGACTACTGCAAAAAGTATGTAAAAAGTCCAATTCATTGTGGTAGCCTCCTATTGGTTATATGGATGTCCTCTTATCGCACCAGCGTAGCCTCTATTGTAGCCACCTCTATCCCCCAAATCGTAGCCTTTATCGTAACCGGTATCGTAGCCACTGTTATATGCGAGGTATATCCCCGCAACGGTGGAGATGACACAGAACACAACGGCAATGAACATCGTTATGAGAAACGTCTGTTTCGATATTGTTCGTTCCGGGGGAGGGTCTTTCGTAGCATCTTCCATGTCTAAATTGACGATTTTTTGGTAGTATTCTTCCTCAGTGATAGTCCCTGCGGCATATTCTTTGTCAATCTGTGCTTGTTCCTTGTTGTGGGGCGTTACCCTTTGTTTTCTCATAGTATCAAACCACTTTCGTTTTTTTTGTTGTGGTGGTGGGGGGGTTTTTGGGGGATCTTCTTGTGGTGGTGGATTCTTTTTGTTTTTGCGTTGTTTTTTCTCAAAGAGTCCCTTTTTTGTAAGGCGGATCCTCAATATAAAATAGAATATAACGCCCCAAGTTATTGCGGCGGTTTTTATAATTGATCCGTTTCCAAAAAATATGAATTGAAAGACATAAGAACTTACCCCTATAATGAAAGTATACAGCACCGAAAATAAAAATAAATTATCGCTGGTGATTGGACGTTTGCGTGTAGCAAGTAAAATAAGCGGTCCGGCTGCATAGATGCTGATGGGGTATATAGCATTAACAATAAAGGTTAAAGCTATAATAAGATAAAAATCGTCAATAACACTCATATAGGATGCCATGTATACCAAAATGAGGGGAGAGGCGAACGCCAAACAAAACCCAACCGCAATACCGATCACTTTTAAAGGTGTTTTCGTACCTTGTTCCTCTGTGGTATTCTCTTTGTTTTGTGGTTGGTTTTCCGCCAAGAGTCCCTTTTTTTCAAGGCGATACGCCAATATTAGATAGATTGTAAAGCCCCAAGTTATTTCGGCGTTTCCTGAAATTGAGGTGCTTCCCAAAAAGATAAAAGTGCACACGCACACAAGGATCGTATACGCTATCGAAAAGATAATTAATTCTTTGCGGGTGATTGGACGCTTGCGCAATACCAGTAAAAGAAGCGGTCCTGCTCCGGCAATGCCGATGGTGTAGACAAAACGATAAATAAATACTAATAAAAGCAATAATAAATTGGGCGCTTCAATGCTCATGTTGGGTACTGTTTGTTCCCAAAAGTAGGGATAAGCGAGTGCTATGCAAAACCAAAGTACAATACCGATTACTTTTAAACGTGTTTTCATAGTGAATAACCGCCCTTTCATTCCTTCTTTTTACCGGTTAAGCCATTGGAAGTAGATACAATTTGTATCTACTATCTTTATGAATTTAACCGACGTATCATGATTCTTCTTCATTTTTCTGCATTAAAATACAAGAAATTCCATAATATCCCCAAAAAAAATTCAATTTTATTCTTATCTTTAGCACAATTATACAATACAAATACTGTAAAATCAAGAATAATGCGGAATATTAACACATTTTATGTTAATAATAAGAATATGAAGGTGGTGAATTTTTGCGTTGAAAATCTATGACTATAACGGAAAGCGAAATATTTGTGGCGACAGATTGCGTGAAGCCCGTGTCGTGAAGCGACTGCGACAAGAAGATTTGGCGGCAAAACTGCAAGTTGAAGGATTAATGATTGAGCGTGACAGTATCAGTCGGATCGAAATAGGGACACGGTTTGTTGCTGATTTTGAATTGCTTGTTATTGCAAGGGTATTGGGTGTTTCGCTCAACTGGATTTTAAATAATGAAGAATGATGGCGACGGGGAGTGAATCCCGTCGCTGTTTGTTTTTTTGATTTGTTTTGTGAAAAAGTGTTGACATATACGCACGTATATGATATACTTATATCAAGAAAGGAGGGTAAGGCATTGGGCAGGAAAAAGAAAAAAAGCGGTAAGCAAACTGAAAATAAAATCAATTTAGTTACCGCAATTTTGAACTTTCTAATAGCACTCACACTACTAATTAAAATGCTGTTAGAAAAGTAGGTAGGGGGGGTTCCCCCTTATCTACTCTCAAAATATCACAATATTGCTTTAATGTCAAATAGTATGTTGGATATCATCATTTATGTTTTAATCGGAGTAAGCATGATTTTGTCGATAATATCCGCAATTTTATCGATTAAGAGCATTAAAAAAAACAAGAAAGGGGAATAGGGATGAATGATAAGGTTTTAAAAGAATATTCCGCACAACAAAAGCACATTAGAAAAAATTATGTCCGATTCCCAATTGACCTTCGACCGGAAACGCTGGAAGAGTTCAAGAAAGCTTGCGAGGAAAACGGAACAACGCCGACAACGGAAATAAAAAAATTTATCGCTTCGTATTGTGAAGCAAAACGCAAAGGATAAGTTCAGTGGGAGGCGGCAAGTTTGTCGCCTCTTTATCTATTTTAACGGGAGGAAAAACGATGCATAAACATTTAACGTGGACGGATCGCCTCAAAATAGAAAAAGGTTTGAAAGAGGGGATGAAACCAATGGAGATTGCCACACGCCTACGTGTGCATACTTCAACGTTGTACCGAGAATTAAAGCGTGGAAGCTATACGCATTTGAATCCCGATCTTACAACGCAGGAACGTTATTCCCCTGAAATTGCGCAGGAACGTTACCGCAATCATTTAGCGGTAAAAGGAAGGGACTTGAAGATCGGTAATGATCGGGTACTTGCGGAGTATATAGAAAATAAAATAATTAATGAGGGGTATTCGCCCGCCGCTGTTGTTGGTGAAATTAAAAGGTTGGGGCTTTCCTTTCAGACGCAGATCAGCGAAAAAACGATATATAATTATATCGATAAGGGTGTTTTTTTACGCCTTACACGAAAAAACCTTCCGGAACAAGGTAGGCGTAAGCGGACGTATAATAAAGTGAAAGTCGCCCGTGCGCCACGAGGTGAAAGTATCGAGAATAGGCCGGAAGAAATAAACAAGCGTCAAACATTCGGACACTGGGAAATGGATTGTGTCGAGGGGAAAAAGGGTACAAAAAAGGCACTGTTGGTGCTTTCCGAGCGACTGACAAGGCATGAAATTATCATGCCGATACAGGATAAAACCACCGCAAGTGTTGTTGCGTCGATCGACAAACTCGAACGCAAATACGGGAGGCACTTTCCAAAAATATTTAAAAGTATCACTGTGGACAATGGTTCAGAATTTTCCAACTGTGAAGGGATGGAAAAATCGATATATAAAAGAGGAGGGAAAAGGACGACGCTGTATTATTGCCATCCGTACAGTGCGTATGAAAGAGGGACAAACGAAAATATCAATAAAATGATACGGCGATTTATCCCAAAAGGCACAGACCTTCGAAAGATTACCGTAGGATATGTTAGGAAGATTGAAAAGTGGATTAATAATTATCCGCGTGAAATTTTAGGTTTCGAAAGTGCGGGGGCGATGTTCGGTCGGCAGATCGCAATGGTAATGTAGGAATGTGAAAAAAAATATAAGTTTTTTTGCGTTTAGTATTGACTTGTGGGGAAGGAGGGAGTATCATTAAATGCATGGGGCGGTAGTGCCTTCGGTGCATTATTTTTTTTATCTAAAACAAGGAGGCGGGATTGAAAGTGGGTAAAGAACGGTATTTAACATTTGCCGAACGAAAGGAAATTGAAAAGAGGTATCGTGCGGGGGAACGCACAATCGAGATTGCAAATGGAATCGGAAGAAGCAACTCCGCTGTATATGAAGACTTAAAGCGAGGTTGCACGGGGGAGGTTGATGAAAACCACCGACCGAAATACTGTGCCGAAACGGCACAAATCAATGCGCAAAAGAGAATAAGTTTCCGTGGTAACCGATCGACTTTGGAAAAAATAGCGCTTAAAAAAAGCAATATGGCGAAAACAGGTGTAAAGAGTGGTGCGATTAAGTCCGAACAGTGTTTACGTGGTTTAGATTTACAAGAAAAACGAGTACGAGCAAATTTATCACAAATGATGGTTGCGGCACTGCTTGATGTATCATTATCGACTGTTGCGCAATGGGAAAGGGACGAGCGCATACCAAGGGCGGACAAGCTTCCGAAGCTTGCAAAGATCTTTGGTTGTACGATTGATGCGTTGTTTGAACAGAAAGGATAGTGAAACGGATGAAACTACGTGAGGTGTTAGGATTACTGCCGAGCTACCAAACGGTGTGTATTGAGTCGTATGAAACGGGTGATCTGCTTCATTTGAACGAAGCGATGATGGTGCTAATGGGTGAACACGGTGAATTGGACTTGGAAGTGGGGCTTATCAAGACGGAGCACTACAAGGCACTTGGCATTACCGGCATAACGATTGAAGTGATGGAAGGAGAGAGTTAAGTGAAACCGCAGAATTTAACGGTGGCGTATAAATGTTTTTTGCAAAAGTTTAGTCTTGAAAATACGGATATAAGGGAGATGTTTGACGTGTGATCCTCGTCGTCGGTGGCGAAGATCAAAAAACCTGTATTAGAAGCGATGGCAGAAAAGGATATATCATTGCCACGTGGAAGGTTGCACCTTGCGACGGCGTATGAGGTGTGGGGACTTGATGAAAATGATTTAGAGCGTAAGTACGCCAAGGCAAAACGATATGGATTATAAAGAGCGTCATAAGAAAACATCAAGATGAATGTGAATTGTTTGGAAAACTTTCTATATTATATGGGACAGAAAGTACAGACGAAAACAAATGATGGATAAATGAGGGGTGATTTTATGTACGAACTGGCAACGCAAAAATTAGTTTGCGAAAAAAGAGGTGAAGTTGTAACAACTAGTTTGATTGTTGCTAACAGTATTGGGTATGACCATTGGAAAGTAACAAGGCTAATCGAAAGGCATAAAAGTGACTTTGAAGATTTTGGCTTAATCAACTTTGAAAGTTGTTTAGTGAAAGAGCGTTCAGCGAAAGTGTACAACCTAAACAGAGGTCAATTTATGCTTTTGGTGACTTATTTAAGAACAACCAAAAAGGCATCGGCGGTAAATGAACTTAAAAAAGAAATGGTAAAAGCCTTTGACAGTTTGCTCAATTTTATCCGTCACAAACAAAGTGAGGAATATAAGCAAACTTTATCGGCAAGCAAGGAAAGCCAAAAACAACAAATGTCGCTTGTTGGGCGTGGACAGCCGAAAGAAAACTATATTAAACCAAACAGTATTGCTTGCCATGCGGTCAGACTGTATTTTGATTTGCCATACAAGGTGAAAAAAGAGGATATGACTGCTGAACAATTAGTCTTTCATGCTGAATGCTTACAAAATGCAGTTGCATTGATGGTGGCACAGAAACTGGGTGTGGAGATTAAAAGTGTTTCGGAGATTGTTTATGCCCGAATTTTACAAATGAAATCTTAAAAGAGGGGTGGAGGGCGTGAAAGGGACGTGGAAAAACAAGGTGTTGGCGGTTGCGCTACTTCTTACGACTGTGCCGGTTATGGTTATGACGAGGGATGCGACGGCAACGGTGTTTATGGCGTGTATTGCGGTGCCACTTTGGTTTGCGAAGGAAAATTATGTGGAATAGGAGGAATCCAAGTGAATAGAGAAGAACTGCATCCGCCGACGAAGCGTGAATTGCCATGAGAACAAAACGTAAAAAGAGGGAAGTGAAGGCGTATACGTGTCGGGATTGTCGCAAGTTTAAAGTATGTTTTGAGCGATCGAGGGAATACCCGTGTGTGCGTTTTGAGAAGCGGTTGATTCCGTGATTTTTGAACGGGCGACCAGAGGTACGCCCGTACGGTTGGTGGATTTGTAGGAAACGGCGGTCGACCACAGGCGCGCCCCTGCGATGGTTGTGTTTTTTGGTGGCGATTGCATAAAAGAGGTGGTGTATTTATGAAGCAAATACCGGATCATCCTATCATTAGAAATCTTGAGCACACGGGTTGCCCGAACGGGCAAGAAGTCGTTTATCCGATTTGTCCCGTGTGTGGGGCGGAGTGTGAGGTGTATTACAGGGACAAGGATCGTGACGTTGTCGGTTGCGAGGGGTGTGTAAGTGCTGTGGATGCGTGGGGTGTGTAGGCACTGTGGACGTGTTTTTATATGGTAACAGAATGTAAAAAGTTTAGTAAAAGAAAGAAAGGGGTATATAGTATGCGTACAAATGAGATGAATGAAATGTTGGTTATGAATGAGGGTAGCGGTGAAATGATGAATTTTGAGGGCGTGCTTGCCGTGGCGGATCGAGCGGAAAAGATGGTGTCGGCACTGAACAAGATCATGGCCGCTGCCATTAAAATCACGACACCGCAGGACTGGTGCATCATTGGCGGAACGCCATACCTACAAGAGAGTGGTGCGACAAAAGTTGCAAGGTTGTTTGGCATTGGGTGGCAGATTTTAAGCGAAAGTGCTGTGCCGGACGAGGAGGGCTACCCTACGTATACGTATCGGATGCGTTTTACGATGGGTGGGGCAAGCATCGAATGTGACGGGAGCAGGAGTGCACGTGACGACTTCTTTGCGGGGCCTCGTACCGATAAAAACGGCGATCTTAAAAAGCAAAAAGCGGTGGACGCAATCCCTTTACGCAACGTGAAGATGGGTGCGTATACGAATTGCTTAAATAACGGGATCAAGCGTATTTTACCGGGTCTGCGTAATTTGGACATTGCGACCTTGGAACGTGGCGGGATAGACACCAAAAAGCTAAAGGGGTACACGTTCAAAGAGGGGTCAAGAGGTGGTGTGGGTAAGTCTGCCGTCGCAAGTGGTCTTTATTGCGCTGATTGTAAGGCGAGTATCACACAGGCGGAGGCGAGCTATTCGGAGGGACGGTACCAACGTCAGTTGTGTAGGGGTTGTCAAGCAAAGGCAAAAAGCGGTGAGCTTGCACCTGTGATTGACGTATCACCGATTGACGTACCGCCTGTATTGACAGACGGGAGGTAGTGCGGAATGCTTACGTCTGATTATATTGACGAAAAGGTGCGTGCGCATGTACGATCAAAAATCCGTGTATACCCGTGTAACAACCTGCGTGCGTCGAACATCGGGCACCCTTGTGAGCGGTATTTGTACTTACTGATCCGCCACTGGGACGAACAGCAACCGCACGACGAGGGATTACAGAACATTTTTGATCTTGGCAACAGCGTTGAAGATTACACCGTTGAAAAGCTAAAGGCGGCGGGTCTTGAGATCATCACCCCGACGGAGCGGTCGTGGAAGGTGGAGAATCCGCTGATCACAGGTCGGGAAGATATCCGCATAAAAGATCCGGACGACGGGCAGTTATACCCTGCTGAGATTAAAGGATTGTCACCGTTCGAGTGGGACAAGCTGAACACGGTCGAGGATTTTTATAACAGCAAGCGACACTATGTCCGTGCGTACCCGGCACAACTGATGGTGTACTGCTGGAAGTTTGAAAAGGAAAAGGGATTTTTCATCCTTACGAATAAGTTGACGGGACAGCTTAAAATCATTGAAGTGCCGTTTGACTGGGACATGGCTGATGCGCTATTGAAAAAGGGTGAGCGTATATACGAGGCATTAAATGACAAGAGCGAAAAGACATTGCCTGAGGCGTGCCATGACATCAGTGTATGTGAAAAGTGCACCCTACGGCACATTTGTACGGCGGTGATGGAGCGAGTGGAAACGGCAATTGACGACGGGGAACTTGAGGATATCATTGATAAAAAGTATGCCCTTAAAGATGCGTACGATGCCTATAAATCGGCGGACGAGGCGTTGAAAAAGTGTTTGGGTGCACGTGAGAAGGTGCTTGCCGGTAAGTACGTTGTAAGCGCAAAAATCATCCACAAGAGTGAGTATGTTGTGAAGGCAAGGCAAGAACGCAGGGTCATTGTGACACGATTGTAGGGGTTGTGATGGACGTCGGGCGTAGGTACGCCCGTTCGGTTGGGTGTGAATTGTAGGAAAAATCGCACGCAGGTGCGTGCAGTGAAAGTTTTGATCGATTTTTTCAAAAATTTGTGGGTTTTTAGGGCAACGCCCTGAATCGCCCCGTTCATCCCTTCGGGATGGAGGAGGTGAGGCGTTCTCTAGCCTCCGTACGACCGAATGGTCGGAGGAGGGTAGGCGTTCCCTAGCCATAAGAGCATTTTTGCGGGTGAATTTCGCACGGTACGTGTGAAAGAGGGTGGTTTTTGCGATAGAAAAAGCACCCTTTTCGTAGAGGTGTAGAGATTGTAGGGGGACGACGGGCGAGTGAAGGTACGCCCCTACGGTGGATGTGGGAATTGTAGGGGGACGACGGGCGAGTGAAGGTACGCCCCTACGGATGCGGTGTGGATTGCAGGGAAACGGTCGGGGGATCAGAGGTACGCCCCTACGGTGGATGGGGAACGAACGGGCGAAGGTACGTCCCTGCGGTGGGTGGATTTGTAGGAAACGGTCGGGGGACGGGCGTAGGGAGGTACGCCCCTACGGTGGATGTGGAGATTGAATGGGAAAGGGAGGGATGCACATGAATTTAATAGCAATACACGGGAGATTGACGAAACCGCCCGATATGAGATCGACTATGACGGGGAAGGCTGTTTGCAACTTTACTGTTGCTGTTTCACGCAAGTTTGCCCCTAAGGGGGAAGAAAAGCAAACAGATTTTTTTGATTGTGTTGCGTGGGGCAAAACAGGCGAGGTGATCGGCAAATACTTCACAAAAGGGTCTGAAGTTGTAGTCAGTGGAAGAATGGAGTCGAGGAAGTGGGAGGATAAGAACGGGAACGTGCGCACTTCTTGGGAAATACAGGTGCAGGAATTTGACTTTTGCGGTAGTAGATCGGACAAAACGCAAGGAGCGATGGCAAGCGATGACTTTATGGAAGTGGATTTAGATTCCGGCGATCTTCCGTTTTGATTGGTTGTCGGATGCGTTGTAAAACATGGGAGGTTTTGGGAGTTAAATGCGTGATATATTGTAATCAATAAAAGAGAATAGGAGGTTTTCAAATGTCAGTTGGTTGGATTTGTTTACATCGGAATATAACAGAACATTGGATATGGAGTGGCGAGCCGTTTACAAGGGGGCAGGCTTGGATTGATTTGCTTTTAAAGGCAAATTTTGCCCAAACGAAAATCCTATTTAACGGGCAGTTTTTAACACTGGAAGATGGGTCTTTTGTCACCTCGATCATCAAGTTGTCTGCGTGTTGGTCTTGGTCGGTGAAAAAAGTGCGTGCTTTTTTGCAAACACTGGAAGATGATGGAATGATCATGCGTAAGTCAGATAATAAAAAAACGATCATTCACATCAGCAATTGGACGATGTATCAAGACGATAAAGGAACAGCAAAGGGAACAGCAGAAGAACAACAAAAGAACAGCGAAAGAACGACAAAAGAAACATCTGCACAACAAAAGAACAGCAAAAAAATTTCAGAGGAATTTCAGAGGAATTTCGAAGGAATTTCAAACTGCCCACAGGATAACAAGGATAACAAGGGAAACAAGGGAAACAAGGGAAACAAAGAGAGAGAGGGCGCGCGCGAGGCGCACCCTTCTCAATCACGATTTATACCGCCCTGTATCGAGGAGGTGATGGCGTACTGCGTTGCACGTCAAAACGACGTTGATGCACAGGCGTTTTGCGACTTCTACTCCTCCAAGGGGTGGATGGTTGGAAGCAACAAGATGAAGGACTGGCGGGCGGCTGTACGCACTTGGGAAAAGCGGAATTTCGGCAGTGTTGCAAAAGGGTCGGGGAATCCTTTTCGTGACATGCTACAAGAGTTGGAGGAGCGTGAAAGAAATGAATCAGAGCGAAACGATCAAGATCTTGTCTTTGTTGAAAACAGCGTACCCGATGTTTTACAAGGACAAGGGGAAAACGGAACTGGATAACACGGTAAAGCTTTGGCACATGATGTTTTTAGACGAGCCGTATGAGCTTGTTGCGATGGCGGTGAAGGCGTTTATCAAGTCCGACACGAAGGGCTTTCCGCCTGTGATTGGGGTCATTAGCGACAAGGTGCGATCGATAACCGCGCCACCGGCAATGTCGGAGCTTGAGGCGTGGCAGATTGTGTGTAGGGCGCTTTCAAACTCCGGCTACAACTACGTGGAGGAGTTTGAAAGACTTCCGCCGGAAATAAGACGTGTTGTTGGATCTGCAAGGACGCTTCATGAGTGGGCGATGTTGGACATTTCGGTGTTGCAGACGGTAGTGCAATCAAATTTCTTGCGATCGTTTGGGGCGGTACAAAAATCCGCACAAGCGTTTGATGCGCTTCCAAGCGATGTAAGGGGATATATGCAAGCCATTGCAGGTGATATGGATCTTAAAAAAATCGGGGGAAATTGATGATGTTTGCGGTGATTGTATCCGAAATGGCGAGTGGCAACTTCTCATTCGCCATACTGATTGTGGGTGCTATACAGGTGCTGTTGATGATTTTAAAAAAATAGGGGGGCGAGGGTAAAACGCAATAGCAAGGGGGGCATATTGTGGGATTTTCAAGCAAAACGTGGGCTTGCCCGTTCTTCAAATGGGACGAGCGATTGTGTGTGCACTGCGAAAGTGCACGTGCGAAATTCAAGGACCGTGAAACGATGATGGAGTATATTGACAAGTACTGCGCCTCAGTGCAGGGTTGGGAGAAATGCTCATTAGCTGCGACCCTGCTAAGGTACTACGAAAGGAATGAGAAAGCATGAGTAATGACAAGTTAGAGATGGAACTTGGACGATTCAAAAAAAAGGTGTCTGAACAGCAACGAAAGATCAAGGCGTTACAGGACGAGAACGACAGGTTGGTACGGGGTGCGATGCAGACCGGGGCGATCGTAGATGCCCTTTTCGCAACCGTCGCAATGGCGCATGGCGAGAGCGTCCCCGACGAGGAAACGGGGGAAGTGATCGGGCATCGCTTGTCCTTGCCTTTGATTGACGTGGAGGCTGTGCGTAGCAAGTACTTCGTCCAAGCAAGGCGAAGCACGGATCACAGTCGGTACATCATCGATGTGGTTGCGAAAGATGGGTGTTAGGGGACGGGCGACCAAAGGTACGCCCCTACGGTGGGATGAAACGGGGAATGGTGCCAATGGTTGCAATGCAACAATGCAACGAAATGGAGGCGGTGTATATGGGATGGAGTGCGGGCGATTTAGAAAGACTGGGACCCTCGGCACAGCGTCAGATCATGGCGAAGTTGGGGCGGACATCTGCCCCGAAGAATAGCAAGTACAAAAACGAACCGACACACGTTGCCGGCATTCGTTTCGACAGCAAAAAAGAGGCAGGTCGATACATAGAACTTATGAGCCTTTTGCATGCCGGGAAGATTAAAGACCTAAAACTGCAAGCGCAATTTACGCTGCAAGAGGCGTACACGAGTGAGAGCGGTGAACGTGTGCGTGGGATACGGTATGTCGCAGATTTCGCCTATAAACGAGCGACAATGCCCGACTGCACCGGCACGGTCCATTGGGTACCTGTCGTGGAGGATGTAAAGAGCAGACCCACAAAAACCGCCATCTACGAGATGAAAAAAAAGCTTCTTCGGGAGCGGTTTAACATTGTGATTACGGAGGTGTAAGAATGGGATATCGTTTTGAACGTGAAATAAAAAGAGGGAATATCTATTACCTTGACATCCCGTATGCAATCGGGCACGAGATGAAAAAGGATCGTCCTGCCATCGTTGTGAGTTGTGACAGTGGGAATAACGTAAGTGGATGCGTAAGCGTCGTTGTTTGCTCCGCCTCCGACGTGGGGGATATGCAGGGGCATGTCGCCATAAACGCAACACCTGTGCAAAGCACTGCCATGTGTGAACACGTTTACACGGTCGATAAAAGTCGCCTTGGCAAGTGTTTAGGTCGTTGCACAAACGCTGAGATGGATGCCGTTGATAACGCATTGCTGTGTGTACTTGGTTTGTCGGGCGTATGTGAAACTAAGAGTTCGGCACAGGCTGAAAAAATCAGTCTTATGGTTGCACGTGATCTTTACAAGGGGATGTATGAAAACTTACTGGAACGCTTGATCATGGGATAAATATGCATGCAAAGACTTCGGGTGAAAATCCGTGGTCTTTTTGCGTGTAAAACGGGTGTAGGTGGGTTCTAAGAGTAAGAGAGAAGCGGGAGAAAGAGGGGGGATTATAGGGGGGAGATAGAGGATGCGAAATGTTAATAGAATTTTTTTAAAATTTTTATCGTTTTCGGGGCGTAATCCTTTTTCTTGCGTGTTACACTGGTAAAAAAAGACAAGCATTGTGAAAAAAGGAGGGGTGGCAATGCCGAAAAGTAAATACGAGAGAAATGTGCTTCCGAACATTGACAAGATCATGAAGATGGCGAACGACGGCGTAACCGTAAAGGACATTGCAAAGGCACTTGGTGTTGGACATTCCACCTTTAGCAGTTATTTGAGCCTAGGGAAAAACGGCGATGAACGGTATAAGTCGTTGGCGGAAACTTTCGCACAGGCGTGTAGGGTTGCGGACGATGCAGTCGAGGCGGCACTGTACAAGCGTGCTTGCGGTTTTGAGTACATCGAAACCAAAACAGAGCAAAAACTTGATAAGTTTGGGAACGTCGTAGAACTTACAACCAAAACGAACAAGGTTGTACCGCCCGACGTCACCAGTGCCATGTTTTGGCTGACAAACAGGCAGTCTGAAAAGTGGCAATACAAAAAGCCGAAGGAAGATGCATCGGGGGCAGATGATGCCGGCGGTGTTGTGGTGCTTGCGCCTGTGATGGAGGCGGACGATGAACGAAAGAGCGTTGCAAATGGCAATGGTCGATGATGGAATAGAAACGGGCGAAGGTACGCCCCTACGGATGGTGAATTGCAGGGAAACAAATGGAATTGCAGGAAAAATCGCACGCAGGTGCGTGCAGTGAAAGTTTTGATCAAATTTTTTCAAAAATTTGTGGGTTTTTAGGGCAACGCCCTGAATCGCCTCCGTGCGACCGAACGGTCGGAGGAGGTGAAAGGTTTTCATCCTCCGTATGTCCGACAGGACAAAGGAGGGTAGGCGTTCCCTAGCCATAAGAGCATTTTTGCGGGTGAATTTCGCACGGTACGTGTGAAAGAGGGTGGTTTTTGCGATAGAAAAAGCACCCTTTTCGTAGAGGTATAGAGATTGTAGGGGAACGACGGGCGACCGAAGGTACGCCCCTACGGTGGGATGAAACGACGGGGGACGGGCGACCGAAGGTACGCCCCTACGGTGGATGGATTTGCAGGGGAACGACGGGCGTAGGGAGGTACGTCCCTACGGATGCGGTGCAGAGATTGTAGGGGAACGACGGGCGTAGGGAGTACGCCCCTACGGTGGGATGAAACGACGGGGGACGAACGGGCGACCGAAGGTACGCCCCTACGGTGGGTGGATTCGAGGGGGACGACGGGCGACCGAAGGTACGTCCCTGCGGTGGGATGAAACGACGGGGGACGACGGGATTGTAGGGGAGGGTTTTTACGCCCTCCCGCATGGCGTGTGCGGTATAACGGCACGCAGAGGGCAGAAAAAGGGGTTTTCGGCCATACGATGAAGGGGGTGATGGCGTGCGCGGTAAACAACTGATTTGGACACCACAGCCAAGACAGGCGGCCTTTATGGAGCGATTCGAGTATGAGAGCCTTTATGGAGGTGCCGCAGGTTAGGCGGGGGCAAGAGTGATGCGCTTGTCATCGAGGCATTAAGGCAAGTGCATATACCGCACTACAAGGCTTTGATCATCCGTAAGACCTTCCCACAACTGGCGGAGCTGATCGATAAGAGCCTAAAGTACTACCCACGGGCATTTAAAAAGGCGAAGTACAACGCATCGTCACATACGTGGACATTCCCCGGTGGGGCGAAGATCATCTTCGGGTCGATGCAGTACACAAAGGATCGAACGAGGTACCAAGGGCAGGCGTACGACTTTATTGCGTTTGACGAGCTTACGCACTTTACGTATGACGAGTACAGCTACCTTTTTTCTCGTAATCGACCGAATGGTCCGGGGACGAGGGTATATATACGGGCGACGGCGAACCCCGGCGGTGTGGGGCATGGTTGGGTCAAGGAGCGATTTATAACAGCCGGACAGCCGATGCAAACAATTTGGAATGAAGTACAGTGGTCAGAGCCTGATGGCAGTGTGCAAACAAGGCGACAAAGCAGAATCTTTGTGCCGTCCAGTGTTTTTGATAACCCGGCACT
This sequence comes from uncultured Rikenellaceae bacterium, assembly GCA_964371385.1. GTDB lineage: Bacteria > Bacteroidota > Bacteroidia > Bacteroidales > Rikenellaceae > Mucinivorans. The sequence continues at coordinate 11,511 of CAYJLY010000018.1, read as the reverse complement.
GCTTGCGAACGATCCGCAGTATGTGCAACGGCTTGCCTCAATGCCTGATGCGGACAGGCGGGCATTGTTATACGGCGACTGGGACAGCTTTAGCGGACAGGTGTTTACCGAGTGGCGCAATGACAGTGATCACTACACCGATCGTATAAACACGCATGTAATTGCCCCGTTTAAGGTTCCACAGGCGTGGAAGATATGGCGATCATTTGACTGGGGGTATGCACGACCGTTTTCTGTCGGGTGGTATGCCGTTGATCATGATCGTAGGCTATACCGCATCGGGGAGCTGTACGGATGCAACGGCACGCCAAACCACGGCGTACAGATGGAGCCGGCACAGGTGGCAAGGGAAATAAAGCGCATTGAGTCACAGGATCCAAACCTAAAGGGGCGACAAATACACGGTATTGGCGATCCTGCCATTTGGGCAAGCGATGGGACGGAGAGTATCGGCGCATTGATGGAGCGTGAGCGTGTGTTTTTTGAAAAGGGCGAAAATGCACGCATTGACGGGAAGATGCAGGTGCATCACCGCTTGTCATTCGATGAAAACGGTTGGCCGCTGCTGTATGTTTTTAACACGTGCAAACACTTCATCCGTACGGTGCCGAACCTTGTGTATGACGAGAAACGTGTGGAGGATGTGGACACGGCAGGGGAGGATCATTGTTATGACGAATTGCGGTATGTGTGCATGAAGAACCCTATATCGCCAAGGCCGAAGGTTGTACCTTCTTTGGTGGAATACGATCCGCTTGATTTGGCGAAGGAACAAAAGCATGTTGGGCGATATGACTTTTATGCGAGGTATTAGGTTGATTGCGCGTGGGTTTGCGCGTGGTGTAATTTTATATGGCAGTCAAAAACAGGGCGAGGTATGAAAAATAGGGCAAGGTATGAAAAACAGGGCGAGGTATGAAAAATAGGGCAAGGTATGAAAAACAGGAGGTTTCAAAATGGCTATATTTGGGAAAAAGCCTGAAAAAAAGGCGAAAGAAAAATCGAGTGCGTCGGGAGGACAGGGGCAGTCGTTAAGGGATTTGTCGCCGACGGGTGCGATGGATCCGAAAGAGATGCAGGGGATGCAGGGTGTGCCGAGTGTGTCGGGTGTGTCGGGAATGTCGGGGATGCAGGGGATGTCGGGGATGCATGGTGTGCGTCAGAGTCAAGGCATTACGCCTGAGATGACAAAGATGCTGTTAAGTGCGAACGGGGCAAGTATGCCCACTTTCGGGGCAATGCAACTGCCCGATACGGGGGTACAGGTGCGAGTCGGTGAAAAAGAAGTCGCATACGCCATTGATCAACTGACACGCTACAAGCAAGGCAAGGCGAACCTTGAAACACGGGCGGTAGAGGATGAACTTTGGTGGGAACTGCGTCACTGGGAGGCGATACGCACAGGCGACAAGGCAAAAGAAGTCGCCAAGCTTTCCCCTGAGCCGTCGTCTGCTTGGTTGTTTAACTCGATCCTAAACAAGCATGCAGACGCAATGGACAACTACCCCGAACCTGTTGTACTTCCAAGAGAGCAGAGCGACGAGGAGAGTGCAAAGATCTTATCAAGCGTTTTGCCTGTCATCCTTGAATACAACGGCTTTGAAGATACATATTCGGGCAACTGGTGGGAGAAGCTGAAACACGGTACGGCGATTTACGGTGTGTTTTGGAATCCGCAAAAGGAGAACGGGCTTGGTGACATTGACATACGAGAGATTGACCTTTTAAAACTGTTTTGGGAGCCGGGTGTCACCGACATCCAAAAGTCACGCAACTTATTTATCGTGGAGCTTGTGGACGAGGATATCCTTGATGAGCAGTACCCTGCGCACAAGGGCAAGCTTGGCGGTAGTGTTGTGGACGTGAAACAGTACGTGTACGACGATGCGGTTGACGTGTCGGGGAAAAGCGTTGTTGTTGACTGGTATTACAAGCGTCGAACGGTGAGTGGACGATCTGTACTTCATTACGCAAAGATGGTGGGGAATATTTTGCTTTACGCATCGGAAAACGATCCGAAGTATCAAGATCGTGGATGGTATGACCACGGCGAATTCCCCATTGTGTTTGACGTATTGTTCCCCGAAAAGGGGACACCTGCCGGGTTTGGCTATGTCGCCATTTGTAAAGATCCACAGCTGTACATCGACAAGTTATCTGCAAACATCCTTGAAAACAGCATGATGGCAACAAAGAGGCGGTTTTTTGCCTCCACAAGCACGGGGATTAACAAGGAGCAGTTCCTTGATTGGAATCAACCGATCGTTGACGTGGAGGGGCAATTGGACGATGCGAGGCTAAAGGAGATCGTGACGCAACCGTTGTCGGGGATTTACACAACCGTCTTACAAATGAAGATCGAGGAGATGAAGGACACGGCGGCAAATCGTGATGTAAACTCGGGCAGTGCAGGTTCGGGCGTGACGGCAGCCGCCGCCATTGCCGCCTTACAAGAGGCGGGCAACAAGACGAGTCGTGACATGATCGGTGCATCGTATCGTGCCCATGTTGCGATCTGTGCAATGTGTACGGAGCTTGCCGCACAGTTCTATGACGAAACGAGAAGCTTTCGTGTGACCGGTACTATGCCGGGAAGCTATCAGTTTGTGGAGCTGAACAACGCCGGGATGAAAGAACAGCTTTTGCCACCTTCTTACGAGGGGCAAGAGGCACAGCCGGGCTATGTGCCCATTTACCGAAAGCCTGTATTTGACATTAAGATCAAGGCGCAAAAGAAAAACCCATTTTCACGCATGGAGCAAAATGAACGTGCGAAGGAGCTGTACGGCATGGGATTTTTCAACCCTGAACGGGCGCAGGAGGCACTTGGTGCGCTTGAAATGATGGACTTTGAGGGTGTTGAAAAGGTGCGTGAACGTGTGATGGAGGGGCAGACACTTTTGAATATCATCAAGCAAATGTCGGCACAGATGGATCAGATGGCCGCCATTATACAGGTGATCACGGGTAAGGACATGGGCGTGGGCGGTGGCCCCTCGGGCGATACGGGAATGGCGGTCGGTGCAGGCGGGAAAGAATCTGCCTCGGCATCGAAAGGCGGTACACGGGGGATTGCAAGTACCGCAAAACAGGCACAAACACCCATGACGGATTACGGCGCCAATTTGGCGAGTCGAAGCAGACCGAATATGAATGTCACGAACAGTGCCAATGCACCAAGGACGTAAAGGTGCATTGGCACAACACAACCATAGAACCGGTCAATATAATTTAAAGAAAGGTGATTGCAAGGTAGGAAGCGATCCCCCGTGTATAACGACAACACTTTCTTGCTGTCCTTGTTGTTTCGTGGTGATGGTATGACGTATGTATATTGTGATGCACGGGATGGTGAAACTTCCTTGTTGTTTCGTGGTGATGGTATGACGTATGTATATTGTGATGTGGGCGATGAAAAATACTTCCTTCGTGCTGTGGGGCATGCAGAGGGTAGTCCTGAAGTATGTGCCGCCGTATCAAGTATCGTGTATGCGCTTGCGGGGTATTTAGAGAACGCAAAGGCTTTGAATACTGCCGAAGTATATGACCAAAAGCTTGAGAGTGGTGATGTGGAGATATACTTTGGTGGTGATGATACGGCAAGGGCGGTATTTGAAATGGCAGTAATCGGCATTATGCAAATTGCAAAGGCGCACCCCGAACTTGTACAGGTGGATTTAAAAAATTAAAAAAACTTTTAATTTTCGGGGCGTAAAGTATATAAACTTTTGATACGATAGATTTGTCACATACAATCGGCGGGCACTTACCATGGGGAATGTGTTGATTTTGCCGATCACGCAGGTGTAATCCTGCGTGTGCCCTTTTGTTTTGCAAGGACGATGGGGTTTTGTACTGTGACCGATGCACGGGGGCGTGACTTCCGCGAGAATGCATCCGATCGGATGCGAAAAGGAGGCAAACCAATGAATCATTATGCAAAACTGCTGGACATCAAACTGTGCTTGTTTGACGGCACAGGATCTGCCACAGGTGCAGGAGCAGGGGCGACGACCACCACGGGGGGCGATGTCGGCACACAGGGTGATACAAAGGCTAAGCCCGGCAACACCCGACGGGCAAAATCGGGCGAATTTCAAAACGTTGTGTTCGGGAAGCAAAGTACATCGGGGGAAACTTCGGGGGAGGCTTCGGGGGAGGCTTCGGGGGAAACTTCGGGAAACACGAGCGGACAACAACAAGCGCCTTCCGCCGCCGGGGAGGAAAAACAAGCGGGCGTGCATACCACGTCCGACACTTTGGAGGAACGCCGTAGAGCGTTTTCGGAGTTGGTAAACGGTGAATTTAAGGATGTGTACACACAAGAAACGCAGCGAATCATCGACAGGCGTTTTCGTGAAACGAAGAACCTTGAACAGCGTATCACACAGAATCAGCCCATCATTGACATGTTGATGGACAGATACAATATTTCCGATGGCGATGTGTCGAAGTTGAGCGTTGCACTGGAGAATGATGACGCCTACTGGTCAGACGCCGCCGATGAGGCGGGCATGAGCGTTGAGCAGTACAAGAAATTTCAAAAGCTACAACGTGAAAATGCGGAATTTGTCAAGGAAAGGCAAAGACAACACGGACAACATGCCGCACAGGCGCAACTGCAAAAATGGTACAGCGAGAGCGAGGGCATGAAAGCAGTCTACCCCGACTTTGATCTAAATGTCGAGTCGAAAAATCCACAGTTTTTATCCATGCTAAGAGCCGGTGTACCTGTGCAACATGCGTATGAGGTCATCCATATGGACACCATCAAAGAACAGCTTGCTAGGAGTACGGCAAAGGCAACGGAAAAGCAAGTGGTCGAGGGCATCCGAACCAAGGGCGTACGCCCTGCCGAAAACGGTACGACTTCCCAAAGTGGCTTTACGATAAAGGACGATGTTTCAAAACTTACCCGCAAGGATAGGGAGGAAATCGCCCGAAGAGCTGCGAGAGGTGAAAAAATCTCTTTTTAACCTCTCGAAAAGGAAGGAGATTTAAAAATGAACTTAACAAACATCAAACTGTTGCCGATCATCTTAAACCTATTTGCCGGCAACACCAACGTCACAACCGACAGCGGTTTGAGTGACGAAATGAAAACGTATTACTCCGACTATCTTATTGATTTGGCGGAGCCGGAACTTGTGCATGACCAGTTCGGACAAAAGCACCCGATCCCGAAAAATGGCGGTAAGACGATCGAGTTTCGAAAGTATGACAGCTTGGCGAAAGCACTTACCCCGTTGACGGAGGGCGTGACGCCGAACGGGCAAAAGCTTACAATGAGCGTTATCACTGCCACTGTTGCGCAGTATGGCGGATTCATCGAGCTTTCGGACATCTTACTTCTCACTGCGATTGATAACAACTTGGTACAAGCCACAAAGCTTTTGGGATCACAGGCGGGGCGTACCTTGGACACCATCACACGTGAGATCTTGAACGGTGGCACAAATGTGCAGTTTGCCGGTGGCGTTGTGACGAGCCGTGCGAACCTCGTGGGCGGATCTTCCACCGGCACGGACAACAACTATCTTTCTGTGGCGGACATTAAAAAGGCGGCACGCTTCCTTAAAGTCATGAACGCACGTCGTATCGATGGATACTTCGTTTCGATCATCCATCCTGATTGTTCGTACGATCTTATGAACGATGATGAATGGAAATATCCGCACCAGTATCGTGACACGTCGAACATCTACGAAGGCGAGATCGGCATGATTGCCGGTGTGCGTTTCGTTGAAACGAGTGAGGCGAAGGTGTGGGAGGATGCGGCAAAGGATAAGTCAACGGGCACCGAAGTCGCTAGCAAACGTGATGTGTATTCAACCATCGTTATGGGCGCAGATTCATACGGTGTGACGGAAATTTCCGGCGGTGGTCTACAACATATCGTGAAACAACTTGGATCTGCCGGGACTGCCGATCCGTTAAACCAACGTGCGACGGCGGGCTGGAAGGCAACAAAGGTTGCGGAACGCTTGGTAGAACAATACCTTGTGCGGATTGAATCGACATCCACGTTTAATTCCGCAACGTGATCCATGCGGTTGTATGGGAGGGTTTTATGCCCTCCCGTATGACGAGAAGTGAGATTGCAGGGGAACGGATGGGTGTAAAAATAAATAATGCCGTCCCTATCGTTTCATTGGTGGGAACGGATCGTAAAAGGAGGGTATACATATATGGCAAGTGCGAATAAAGACACAGCAAAGGCACAGGCATCGCCCGTACAAGTTGACGGTGATGCCATGGTGGAAGCACAAAAGATTTTAGACGAAGCAAGAGCAGAGGCCCTACGCATCGTAGAGGAAGCAAAGGCACAAGCAGAGCAGGCAAAAGCAACGCAAGACCCTGTGTCTGCACCCGATATTGACGGCGAGGAGATCGTGCCGATCCGTCTGTTTAAGGACGGGGAGAAGTACAAAGACGATGTTTTTGTTGCAGTCAATGGGCAGAGCTTCCAAATTCGGCGTGGTGAAACTGTCAATGTCCCACGCAAGGTTGCAGACGTTTTGGAACAGTCAATGGCGCAAGATGCCGCTACCGCATCTTTGATTGAGCGTGAAAGCTCCGCATATGCGTCGGAGGTTAGATCCAAAGGGCTGTAAGGGTAAAGGGTGTGGGAATGACGGGGGACGGGCACGGGTTGCCGTGTCCCTGTGAACAATCGAATATTTCCGCGATTCAAAAGTGCGAACGACTACGACACGGCGTAGCGAGGTTTGGGGAACCATTATCCCTATGACCCGCTATGCCGTTTTTATATTTTAAAAATGGAACGATGGGATCGTAAAAAGGAGGAATATATGGAACGAGTAATAAACGTGGTAGTAAGCGGAGAGTTTGTCCAAAAGGACAACAAAAATGCCGGTGTACAGGGCGAGGCAAACGCAACAACGCTACACATCGTTATGAGTGACGAGTGGTCGGCGTATAGTAAGCGCATCATTTGGCGCAATGCCCTTGGTGAAAATCCTGTCGCTGTCCTACTGCACAACAGTGCAGAGGCGTTGCTAGCGGGGCAAAATCCGCTTGCATTTGACACGCCAATCCCGGCTGAACCGTTGGCACTGCCCGGGTGGTGTAGCTTTACGATCGAGGGATTTCGTGACAGTGACCCGACGGCTGTATCAATATCAGTGACAAACAGCCTACTTGTAAAGCCTAGCAGTGCAAATGGTGCGCCCACAGAGCCTACACCGGGGCAAGCGCAACAACTGCAATTGCAAATCGAGGAGATTGTGCCACAAGTTGTTGAGATTGTGGGTGAGGCGGTAGCGTTGCTTGAACATACAGAGGAGGCCATCAGCGTTTGGGACGTATGGAACAGGGACACGACGTATGTGCCACTGAACAAGGTATCACACTTGGGGAACGCATACATTTGCAAGGAGGCTTGTGTGGGGATTGATCCGTATACGGACACTTCCGGCGGGACAGTGGGTCATTATTGGCTTTTGATTGCGCAAAAGGGATCGCAAGGCGTACAGGGCGAAGTCGGGTCGCAAGGCATGACGGGGCAACAGGGATTGCAGGGCGAACGTGGACTGCAAGGCATGCAGGGCATTCAGGGCATGCAAGGCGAACGTGGACTGCAAGGCGTTGAGGGAACCATGGGAATACAAGGTCCGCATGGACCGCAAGGGGAGCAGGGTGAACGTGGCGTTGATGGCGTAGCCGTTGCAACAGACGGGATCGTTGCTTTCAACGTGACGCAAGACGGGGTACTGCAATGCTCTTACATGGGGGATGTACAACCGGATTTTTTTATCGGCGAGGACGGTCACTTGTACTGGACTGCCTAAAATGAAAGGAGAGATTTTTTATGCCAACTTATGACCTTGGGAAAGTTGTTGGGGACAAAGGTGAAAATGGGACATCGGCGTATGAAAGTGCCGTGGCAGGCGGTTACACAGGGACTTTGGCGGAGTTTGAAGCGGACTTGGCAAACTTACCGCTTATGGTGCCGAACACACGAATGATCAATTTAAAACCGCTTACAGGTGATATCTTTCTTTCGTGGGCGGATGTTTATGCACCGCCCCACAATCATGCGAGTGAAAGGGACGAATATGGGGGCGCCTCAGAAAGCGAGTACGGGCATGTGAAGTTAAGTCCGTCGGTTCATAGCCCGAGCACAACACATGCGGCGACATCGAGTGCGGTTAAGAGGGCGTTTGAAATAGCAGAGGAAGCGTCCATGGATGCAACGACTGCGTATTACTTTGCAGAACGTGCACAGTCCGATGCAACGGCTGCGTATGACTTGGCAAGCTTGGCAGACACTTCGGCGCACGATGCGGATACAAAGGCAGGACATGCACGGACTGTTGCGGACAACGCCGAAATGAAGGCAGACGATGCGTATTACTTGGCAGAACGTGCACAGTCCGATGCAAACGATGCGTATAGCTTGGCAGAGCAAAAGGCGGAAAAAAGTGTTTTGCTGTCGGGCGTGGCGTATGCTTACGATTGGGCAGGCAGTTCGCCCCCGTTCTACAACGAGGTGAGTGTGCTGGGGATTACACAGGATGCCAATGCGATTGTAAGCGTTGAAAGCGATTGCACTGCTGAGCAGATGGAAGCAACAGTCGCAGCGATTTTACATCCGTATCGTGCACAACGTTCGGATTTCTTGACACTTAGGGCATTCGGCGAAAAGCCCGAGATAGATATACCGATTAGCGTTTTGATTGTGGGGTGATGAAATGGCACTGATCAGTAAATTCCCTTTAAGGGCGCCAAAGACGCAGAACGTGGTGCAATTTTTAGAAAACGGGACGTTCGAGGTGCCCACAGGCGTAACATCGTTAGAAGTACATCTTGTCGGCGGTGGCGGTGGTGGATCTGGAAGTGAGAATTTTAATACGGAGCCGGATCCATGGGGTCAATCGATGTATGGGATGGGCGGTGGCGGTGGATATACAACCACTGCGACAATCGATGTAACACCGAGTGAAATCCTTTCAGTTACGGTTGGAAGGGGTGGAACGCATGATGGTTATGGTTGGCCTACATCTATTAGTAACAGTGATGGTGTTATGGTACGAGTATGGGGAGGAGAACCGGGACGACATAACGGAGTTATTGAAGGATCGGAACACAACCCAAATGTAAATGGAGGCAACGGTGGATCGGGCGGCGGTGGTGGCGCAGTCTACAACCTAGAAGAACCGCAATTGATCGTTGGCGAAGGCGGTACTGACGGAAGTGCCGGCGGTAATACTCAAGGATATAATATTGGTTATGTCAACAAATATGGTGCCGGGGGCACGGGGCAAGGCAGAACGACACGAGATTTTGGTGAGCCTACCGGGACAATGCGTGCAAGAGGCGGGGACAGCTATTACGAAGGTGTACATGAAGCAAATCCACCAAGACCGAATCACGGTGACGGCGGAAATGGTATACACTGGGATATTTATAATGCACAGGGGGACCCAAAGTTGGCGAACGGTTCAAGCGGTATCGCATTGATACGGTGGTGAGGCGATAGATTTTAACAAGCACCTGCACGATCAATAAATAAAACGAAAGAAAGAGGGAGAAAAAATGAAGGCGAAAGAATTAATGGAAATCAACAAAGGGGACGGGCTTTGGACTCAGATTGCAACGGACTATGGCAAGGATAAGGGTGCGTATGCGGGGGCGATTGCGGTGACGCAAGAAATGATCAAGCAAAGTATTGCCGACGGTTTTGACGCTTCCGAACTGCGTGAACATTATGATCATTTGTCAACGGCAAATGCGATTTGCGAACTTGCGGGGATTGATCCGCATTATCTTGAAAAGGAAATTGACACGGTGGGGTACTTTGATTCGTTCTTACGAACGCTAGAGGGGTAGTGTATGACCATTGATTTTGATATCGTTGTATACCTTTTGGGGTTGGCTGTGGTGGCGGGTACGATCCTTACAAGGATTAATGCCCTTGAAAAGAAAGTGGAAAAACACAATAATCTTGTTGAAAAAGTTGCAGTTTTAGAACGAGATGTAAAAACTGCATTTAACAAGATTGACGAATTGAAGGAGGATTGCCATGAAAGAACGAATTTCAAAACTCATTGATGTGAAATCGATCGTCACGCTTGCCCTTGTTGCGGTTTTGTGCGTTATAACGCTTATGGGGATTGATGTGCCTGAATTGTTTTCATCCTCGGTGATGTTGGTTCTTGGCTTTTTCTTTGGGAAAAATGTGCAATCTTCGTCAACTATGGATGAATCAAGCACGAAACCTATTGTAAAAGCGGAGGAGAAAAGCGATGTATAGCGTTTTAATCGACCATATCCCCGAAAGGATCAATGCACCTGATGTTGTTATTGCGCCAAGAGGGATCGTCCTACATTACATCGGCAATCCGGGTACGAGTGCGGCGGCGAATGCCAACTACTTCAAAAATGTTGACAGCCAAATCAGCGTACATTACATCGTTGATGATAATGACATCATCGAGATCATACCGCCCGAAAAGAAGTCGTACGGTACAAGCAGTAAGACATACAATGAATCGTTTATTCAGATTGAGATGTGCCATCCCGATAAAAGCGGGAAGATCAGCGATGAAACGATGAATCGTGTCGTGTGGCTGTGCAGACAGCTTGTGGATAAGTACGGTCTTAAACATGTGATTAGGCACTATGACGTGACGGGCAAGCGGTGCCCCGTTTACTTTGTCAACAATCCCGGGGAATGGCGAGAATTGCAGAACGAGATTTTAAAGGAGGATGAAATTGTGAATTTTAACGAAGCACTAAAAAAATTACAAGAAAAAGGCGTGATCAGCAGTCCCGAATATTGGGAAAAGGTGGGCGATTGCGTGAATTACTTTAAGGATTTGATCATCAATGTGGCGAATACGTTGTGATTGGATGGGGAAACGGCGGATTTGCAGGAAAAATCGCACGCAGGTGCGTGCAGTGAAAGTTTTGATCGATTTTTTTCAAAAAATCGTGGGTTTTTAGGGCAACGCCCTGAATCGCCCCGTTCATCCCTTCGGGATGGAGGGGGTGAAAGGTTTTCATCCTCCGCATGTCCGACAGGACAAAGGAGGGTAGGCGTTCCCTAGAGCCTCCGAGCGACCGAACGGTCGGAGGAGGTGAAACGCATCTTTTGCCATAAGAGCATTTTTGCGGGTGAATTTCGCACGGTACGTGTGAAAGAGGGTGGTTTTTGCGATAGAAAAAGCACCCTTTTCGTAGAGGTATAGAGATTGTAGGGGAACGACGGGCGACCGAAGGTACGCCCCTACGGTGGGATGAAACGACGGGGGACGGGCGACCGAAGGTACGCCCCTACGGTGGATGGATTTGCAGGAAACGGTCGGGGGATCAGAGGTACGTCCCTGCGGTGGGTGGATTTGTAGGAAACGGTCGGGGGATCAGAGGTACGTCCCTGCGGTGGATGGATTTGTAGGAAACGGTCGGGGGATCAGAGGTACGTCCCTGCGGTGGATGGATTTGTAGGAAACGGTCGGGGGATCAGAGGTACGTCCCTGCGGTGGATGG
>CAYJLY010000017.1:0-42323 GCA_964371385.1 uncultured Rikenellaceae bacterium | reverse complement strand
TTTTGAATTAACCCAAAATTAACCCTGCTTCTAAACCCGTGTACAGTAAGTTTGTACGTCTTTACTGCAAAATGTATTTGCCGTAGGGTCAACCCACCTTAACTTAAAGTTACACGATCTAAAATGAAAAAAATCCTACTCTCTGCCCTTGTTTCGCTCTCATTGGCACCGCTGTCCCACGCGCAAAACAACGAGCCGCAATCGCTTGTCGATTTGGCTAACCCGCTTCAGGGAACAAACTCTGTTTATGAATTTTCCACGGGTAACACCTACCCCGCAATCGCAACACCGTGGGGTATGAACTTCTGGACTCCTCAAACCCGAGAGAATGGTAATGGATGGCAGTATGTCTATTCGGACAAAACCATTCAGGGTTTCAAACAGACCCACCAGCCAAGCCCTTGGATAAACGATTACGCTTGTTTTTCGCTGATGCCCCAAGCGGGTGAGGCGATTTTCGATCAAAAACTCCGTGCGCAAGAGTTTTCTCACGACAACGAAATATCACTACCTTACTACTATAGCCTTGTCTTTGACAATGGAATCCAAACAGAGATCGCACCTAGCAACTCGGGTGCAATATTCCGTTTTGGCTTCCCCAGTGGCGATGGATCGGTGTTGATCGACTGTTTTAATGACGATGCTCAAATCGAGGTGGATACCAAACGAGGCATCGTGAGAGGTTATTCGAGCTTCGCCGCCGCCCATTCAAAGAAAACTCTGCCTGAGAATTTCGCAACTCACTTTATCATTCATTTTGATTCACCTATCACCGATTATGGAGTGTTCAAGGGCGAAGAAAAAATTAGCGGCGCCACCCAAGCCCAAGGTAAGAGTTTGGGAATGTACCTGAGCTTTGGCGATCAAAAACAAGTGACAGCCAAGGTCGTATCATCTTTCATCAGCTCAGAGCAAGCCCAAATCAACTACTCTCGTGAGCTGAAAAACCACAGCTTCGATGAGCTTAAAACACTCAGTCGCAACCTGTGGGAGAGAGAGTTTGAAAAGGTTCAAGTGAAAGGCGGAACGCTCGAACAGAAACGCACATTCTATAGCGCTCTCTACCGCACCCTGCTTTTCCCTCGCAAAACCCACGAGTACAACAAAAAAGGCGAGATGATACACTATAGCTTCTTCACGGGCGAGGTGGAACAAGGCCCTATGTATGCCGATAATGGCTTTTGGGACACTTTCCGTGCAGTCCATCCGCTCTTCACGATAATCCAACCCTCGCTCTCGAGTGAATTTATGGACGCTCTGCAAAACATCTACACAGAGGGCGGATGGCTGCCCGAGTGGTTCAGCCCTCAGTACCGCCAATCTATGATAGGTCAGAATTCAACCTCGATAATCACCGATGCCCTCGCCAAGGGGATAGGCAATTTCGACAAGGAACTAATGTTTGAGGCTATGATAAAGGGAGCTAACAACAAAGGTCCTGCTTCGGCAGGGCGTGAGGGGTGTGAGTTCTATAATGAGTATGGCTATATTCCCAATGATGTGGAGGTGGGGCAGAGTGTTTCTCGCACGATGGAATATGCCTACAATGACTATTGCATCGCTCGCTATGGTGAACTAATAGGCAAAGATGCCTCGACAATCGCTCCATACAAGGAGAGATCGATGAACTACAAAAACATCTTCGATACGGATATTAACTTCGTGCGCCCAAAACTCAAAGATGGCTCTTGGGAACAGAAATACACGCCCGAGATGTGGGGCGGAGGCTTCACCGAGGGTAGCGCGTGGCACTGGACCTGGTGTGTGTTTCACGATCCGCAGGGTTTGATTGAACTTATGGGGTCGGAGGCGAAATTTATAGAGCGTATGGACGAGGTATTCACCGCTCACCCCATCTGCAAACACGTTCGTGATGGGTGGGTTATCCACGAGATGACCGAGATGATAGCTGGCGGAATGGGACAGTATGCCCACGGAAACCAACCTATCCAACATATGCCCTATATGTATAACTATGCTGGTGTGCCCTACAAAACCCAGTATCACGTCCGTCAGATTATGGACAGACTCTACTCTTCGGGCTACACCGATGGTAAGGGTTTGTGTGGCGACGAGGACAATGGTCAGACCTCAGCGTGGTATATCTTTAGCGCTATGGGATTCTACCCCGTTGCCCCTGGTACAAACCAGTATGTCATTGGCTCGCCTCTTTTCGAGGAACTTTCGCTGGAGCTAGAAAATGGCAAAACCTTCACAGTGAAGGCAAACAATAATTCCAAGGACAACCTCTACATTCAATCTGCTACGCTAAATGGCGAGCCTTTCAACGAATCTTTTATCACCCACTCTCAGATCACTGATGGGGGAGTGTTGGAGTTTGAAATGGGCGATAAGCCAAATAAAAACTGGGCACGAGATTCACGTCCGTTCTCTCTAACAAAGATAGATTGAGCGAAACACCCCATTGATCAGACTCAATAAGTATGAACTAAAATAAGAAAAATATATATTAACCCATAAAAACAACTGATTATGAACTGCAACAATTCCGTGAAACTATCATCTCTGCTGCTGGGAGCAACGCTCGTTGGCTGCGCAGAGAAGGCGCAAGAACCCTCTCGCCCAAACATCATCTACATTATGAGCGACGACCACGCCTATCAAGCTATCAGTGCCTATGGCTCGGGTCTTAACTCCACGCCCAACATAGACAGATTGGCAGAAGAGGGTGCGATTTTCAATCGTGCGTGTGTGACCAACTCAATCTCGGCTCCTAGCCGTGCGGTGCTCCTCACGGGAAAACACAGCTTCCTCAATGGAAAAATAGACAACGGAAACCCCTTCGATTGGAACCAAAACACCTTCACCAAAGAGCTTCAAAACAATGGCTATCAAACCGCAATGATAGGTAAGATTCATATCGCTGGCGAACCTCAGGGCTTTGATTTCTCGATGGTTCTGATGGATCAGGGCGAGTACTACAATCCCGAGTTTTTGATCAACGGCAAGGAAAAAAAGGTAATAGAGGGCTACTGTACTGATATTGTGACCGAAACCACCATTGATTGGATAGATAAAAAGCGTGACAAGGACAAGCCTTTCTGTGTGCTCTATCACCAAAAAGCACCCCACCGTGAGTGGCTTCCTGCGCTTCGCCACATCGAGCAGTACACCAGCGGAACCTACAAAACCCCCGAAAGCCTATTTAGCGATAATGGCGGTCGTGGTGATGCGGCACGCAGTTCCCAGATGAGCATCAAAGACCACATGAACTGGGCGGGTGATATGAAAATCTATCCTGAGATTATGGAGCGTCTGGGCATAGAGCAGGGTAGCGGTTGGGATTATGGTGCTTTCGAGCGTGAGGTGGGGCGTATGAACCCCGAGCAGCGTGCAGCGTGGGATGCGGTCTATCGTCCGATTATGGAAAAATTCGAGAAAGACTATCCTAATATGACCCAGGAGGAGCTCGTGCGCTGGAAACACCAACGCTATATGCAGGACTATCTAGGCACAATCGCAGCCGTGGATGAGGGCATAGGCGAGCTTCTTGATTACCTTGAGCAAACGGGTTTGGATGAGAACACCATCATTGTGTATACCTCCGATCAGGGCTTCTACCTAGGCGAGAATGGTTGGTATGATAAGCGTTTTATGTATGAAGAGTCTTTCCGCACGCCGCTACTTGTGCGCTACCCTAAGGAGATCAAGGCTGGAACGAAGATTAACCAGTTGGTTCAAAACCTCGACTTCGCCCCGACTCTGCTTGATTATGCAGGTGTTGAGATCCCCGAAGATATGCAGGGTTTGTCGTTCCGTGATTTGGTGAGCGGAAAATCAACTCAGTGGCGTGATGCGGTCTATTACACCTACTACGAATACCCTGGAATCCACGCCGTTAAGCGTCACTATGGCATTGCCACTGACCGCTACAAGCTGATGCACTTCTACTATGACATCGACCAATGGGAGATGTACGACCTGCAGAGCGACCCAGGAGAGCAAAACAATCTGTATGACAATCCTGAGTATGCAGAGGTTCAGCAAATGCTCCACAAACGCCTGGAAGAGTTGCGAGAAGAATATGGCGATAGCGATGAGCGCAATAATCAGTACATCAGAGAGCAAAAAGAGCGTGAGCGTGTAGCGATAGAAAAAGCCAAGCAAGAAAAGGCGAAGCAAGGAAAATAAAAAAGCTCATTAATCATAAATTCAGCCCCTCTTTTCAGCACCTCTCCCCTTCCCCTTTTTTGGGGGGGAGGTAGCTAAAGGTTGGATGAGAAACACTTTTTTTGAAACAAATGAACAACAAACTTTTATTATCACTCTGCGGGGCATCGCTTTTTGCTCCCTCCGCCCAAGCAAGCGAAGAGGATAAAAAACCGAATATTATTTTTATCCTTGTCGATGATTTGGGCTATGGCGAACCCACCTGCTACAATTCTGAAGCAGTGGTGCCTACCCCCAACATAGACCGCCTCGCTCAAGAGGGTATTATGATGACTCAGGCGTATGCTGCGCCTATTTCCTCGCCTAGTCGCTCTATGTATTTCACTGGGAAATTTGCAGCTCGCAATGGTGTGTACCACAACTTCGATGGCACTTGCCCAGGGGTGACTCAGCAGTACAATAAATCTTTTACGCCCCTGCTCAAAGATGCAGGATACACAACCTCATGGTTTGGAAAATGGCACCAAGGTTGGGCTATATTCAACCACCCGATGAACAATGGTTTCGACACGGGCTTTGGTTTTATGGGGGGTATGCACGATTATTTCGATGCACGCATCGGGAGCCACTACCTCGGAGGGCCGTCATCCTCGACAGGTTTTGTGTATGATGAGTACACGGATGTCAACTCCATAAAATACCTCACCGAAGAGCTAACCGATCGTGCTATCTCGTTTATCGACGACAATAAAGACAGGCCTTTTTATATGTATATGGCATATAATGCGCCCCACACGCCCTATCAAGCCCCACGCGAGGTGGTCGAAAAGTACGAGAAGAAAGGCTACAATACTCAAATGGCAACACGCTATGCAATGGTCGATGTGCTCGATAGCCAGATAGGCAGGCTGCTGGGTTCGCTCGATGAGAAAGGGTTGGAGCAGAATACTATGGTAATGTTTATGAGCGACAATGGAGCCTCCTATAACCAAATGAATGGAGGTTTGAGAGGAATTAAAGCCACAGTGTGGGAGGGCGGTATACGTGTTCCGCTCATAGCCAAACTCCCTGGGGTTATCCCCGAGGGCACACGTAGCCAGTCGATGTGTTCTATCGTGGATCTCCCTGCCACAATCCTAGGCTTGATAAATGGAGACGATGATTTCACCTACCACGACAGCCGCAATTTGATGCCCTATTTCAAGGGCGACAAGAGTGGCAATGTCCACGAGAGTATTGTTGTGTGCTTGAATCGTGATGGCGATGTTATTGCGCCAACGACCTTCGATGAAATTGAGGTGCTTTCGGCACGTGTGGGCGATTGGAAGGTGGTCAAGGAGCTGCACCTGAAAGGCGAGGGGCATACCATCGAGCTTTTTAACCTTGCGAACGATCCGTTCGAGACAACAGACCTCTCGGCTACCCATCCCGAAAAACTCAAAGAGATGATTCAGTTTGCTAACGACTATCTCTCGGAGTGTCCCAATAGCATAGGTCGAAAATACACCAGAGATACTCGTGGGCCCGATCGCACACGCCCATTTGTCGAGAATTCGATGGAATCTTTGCTGTGGTAACCCTTGTATTCTGTGGACGTGGATTTTTTTCGTTTTGTTACAATCCCATTTTTTTTTTTAAAATCCAACCAAACGGGCCAGTCTCAGTGCACGGGCCCGCCGCACTTCCACAACTAAAGAAAAACCTTGTCTCAATCCCGTAAATGGGTGAGTGATAAGGTTTTTCTATGTTAAGTACACTTGATGCGCTCACTTGCACTGACACCATAGCAACTGTTGATGCGCTTGGCAAGATGGATCAGCGAGGGAAAGCCAGTGGGTCTCCATTTTTTATTTATTTTTTTGGGGGTCATAGAGTTGTGTTTATTGTGGATCTTGGCTGGTGATAGAAATTATGTAGCCTGTGAGCGATTCACCGCTTTGAAGATTGACATTACGGCGCAGGCGGTGGCGAGCAGTATCAACACTCCCCGCAGAGATGTTCATCAGGGATGCCATCTCCTTGGTGGAAAGCCCCAAACGAATGTAGGCGGCAATTTTCAGGTCGTTGTTTGTAAGGTTGGGGTGTTGCGCGAGTATCATCTCAAAGAAACCTTTGTAGACTCTATTGAAATGCTTTTCAAAGATTTTCCAATTCTCTTCACTATGGCGATAGGTCTTGATCTTGTGGGTGATGCCATTGACCAGACTGCGTATGGCCATGTCCTCTACGGGGATTTTTAGTACCTCTTTTTCTATGTTCGCCAGAGTGTTGTTGTAGTGAATGCTACTCATGGCAAAATTCGTCAGGCGTTTATCTCTGTCCTCCACCTCGCGAGCCAGCGCAATGTTTTCGAATCTCATCCTCTCGCGTTCAACCACATGGTCTTTGTGTTGTTGATACCTGCGTTTGATGCGATGCAGACGGATGCGGTTGATGTAGTAGAACAAAGCGGCAAGCGCTAGAATAAACAACACAAAGGCGGTTATATACAAAGGTTTCTTGTAGAAACTGAGTTCTATCTCGAGGGTCACCTCCAGGGGTTTTTGTGTTGGACTTTGTGTGATGCTAATGGTGTGGCGACCTTCTGTGAGATAGTCAAAATTTACACTCCCCTCCACACGCTGCACCCTCCACGGCTCCCCGTCCACCGAGATATAGACCATGCCCCTCTGAGATAGATTTGCAACATTCATGCGAATCTGTGCCACAGCATTGGGCAGCTCTATGGCTTTGGAAAGATCACTCACCACAGCGGTGATAGTCTCGCCCTTGTAGGTGTACTCGAGTTTGTCGAGATAGATGCTCTTGGGGGTGCCGGCATCTTGTTTTAGGTCGTAGATGGCAAGCCCGTTCTCGAAGCCCATGTATGCTTTGGAGTTCTCGATGGAGATTTTGCGAAAGGCTATGGGGATCATCTGCGAGGAGGTCTGCTTGAAGATGTAACCCTTGTGCAGAAACTCCTGTCCATTGCGTTCTAGCACTCCTGTGTGTACGCCCTCTATGTACACAAAGGTGTTGTCGTGTTGGGAGATGGTTGTAATGTTGTTACCCCCTGCCCTCAGCAACGCGGTGTAGTGCTCGTTGAGAACCAGCGAATCGTTTACCACGTCATATCTGTAGCCTTGGTTGTTTTTGAAGAACAGAATCTCGTTGTCTATCATCGCCATGGAGTTCCATCCGCCTTCGCCCCCATTTAGCGAGTATTTTTTAGTATGAACCACCGAGCGTAAGTCGCGATCCAGCTGAAATCTCTGTAAACTATCGCGCCCATCTATCCAGTAATAGCCATACATGTCCATCATCACCGAAGTATTGGGAATCAGGTAGCCCTCGACTTTATTGCGATAGCTAATCTTTCCTTGGTTGAGCTCAAAGATGTGCAAACCCTCGGCATCGCTTGCCCAAAACAGATCGTCACTGCCAGGGATTTCTCCCACGTCCCATATCGAGTTGTGCAGACGACTTAATGTGCCATCGGGGTTTATCTCATAGAGTGCCTTGTCGTGGCACACCAGCAGATGCTCTCCAATTCGCTTGAGCCTCCATACTTGCCCCTGAAGCTGCCCGACCATCTCGGGGGTGTTTGCTTTATTGCGAGGGTCAAGTCGGTAGAGCCCTTTGTTGGTGCCCAAAAATAGCGTGTGGTCGTTGTGCCAATATGAGCTATACACATCGCCGATGTTGGGTTTTTTGGAAACAATGTACGATTCCTGTGATGATGTCTCCAGACGGGCTATGCCCCCGTCCAATCCTAGCCAAATGCAGTCCTTGTCGGTTGCCACAGACAGCACCGTGGTGTGCTCCAGCCCTCTGTCTTGGTTGTAGGACTGAATCACCGAGCCGGTGGTGTCTATCAAATACATTCCGTCGACAACGCTTCCCAACGCAATCACGCTGTCTCCAAGGGAGGTGGCAGCGAAAACTCTGTTGTTTTCCAAGGAGTGATTTAATTCTGTGTTGAGGATAGGCGTAAGCGTGTTTTGGAAGCGAAACACGCCGCTGTTTTCGCCCACTATATAAAACGTATCGCCCAATTGTCCAAAGAAAGAAGCTCTGTCGTCGAATTCCAACTGAGGGAGTAGCTCCAGGGTTTGGTCTTCTTTTATCCAATAGAAATGATTGTCGATCTGAACAGCGATTCGCTCCCCGTGGGCTATGTGGTGCATGTAACCCACATAGCCCTGCGAGGGAAGTCTACGAGCGGTGTTATCGGTGGAGTTTTCGGTGGTATTTTCAGTGGAGTTCCAACAAAAAATCGACTCGTGCGATTGGAAGTATACCCAGTCGCCACGCGAGATGATTCTCCAAAAAATCTCTTTCGAGCTCTGGAGTTCTGTGTATTGGTAGTCCCCGTAGGTGTTTCGACTCCAGTAGCCAAAGGTGTAGTTACCCGCGGCGTAGATGCGTTGGCTCTTGGGGTCGTGCCACAGCGAGCGAAAGTAGTGCCTCTGGGGTGTGGAGTAGGTTCGCCATGTGGAACCGTTGTACAGAAAAATATTCTCGCCCGAGGCATAGAAGGTTCGTCCGCTGTGATCGCTCACTATGCTCCATATCTGCACATCGCCACTGATAGCGGGGATGCTTTTGATGTTTTCGATGAGTTGAATTGTGTTATTTGCGGTGCTTTTGGTGACAAAAAGCGGTAGAAATAGCAGAAGTATGAGAAAGTTTTTCATGATAAAATGTATAGACTTTCCACAAAAGTATAACTTTTTTTGAAGATTCTATACATAAAAAATAATTTTTTTATGTTAGATTTGTCAAATATATAGAATATTGAAAGTTAGGATTTTAGCTCTTTGCTGTATGATGAATGTCTATATAAAAATAATTTTTTAAGGCTTTTGTTAAGATTTTGTAACGCTAAAAATTGTTCTCAATGCCTTGCGTGTACCTACATTTGAATTAGCAAAACTCGCTTCCCTATGGGTGCTCGGCGTTTCGAGACCCTCCCGCGGAGTAGGCGATGCTCACAACTAAAACCAAACAACACTAAAACCAAACAATCTTTAAAAAAAACAACACTCATGAAGAAACTTTACTTTCTATTAGTAACACTTCTTTTGTACTCAACATCTTTTGCACAACAAAAGATAGAGGCACAAGGTGTGGTGATCAGCGCAGATGACAATCTGACTGTGATCGGAGCGAAAGTCCTTGAAAAAGGATCAACAACCAACGGAACGATGACCGACATTGACGGTAATTTCACTCTTTCCGTACCTCAAGGCGCAACTATTGTGATCTCCTATATGGGCTACCTGCCCCAGGAGGTTGTGGTTCAGAACAGCACACCTCTTAATATTGTTCTTCAGCCCGATGCTGCAGTGGCTGATGAGGTAGTAGTGGTGGGTTATGGCACCCAGAAGAAAAGCCTAGTTACAGGAGCGACCACCTCGGTGAAAGCCTCAGACCTTGCTCGTCCGGGTGTGATGCGTGCTGATGCAGCCCTTCAAGGAAAGGCGGCTGGTGTGACCGTGACCTCTAATGGTGGTCAGCCTGGCGATGGTATCTCGGTGAGAATCCGTGGAGCAGGAACCAATGGTAACGCCCAGCCACTCTATATTGTAGATGGACAGCAACTCAGCAATATCGACTTCCTTAATCCAGCGGATATTGCCAATATGGAGATCCTCAAAGATGCTGCATCGGCAGCTATCTATGGTTCTCGTGGTGCAAATGGTGTTATACTGATCACCACCAAGCACGGTAACTTCAACGAACCACTATCTATCAACGCCAGTGTGGACTATGGTATTCAAAACATGAGTAACATTATGGACCTGCTGGATGCTAAAACCTATATGACCCTGCAGAACGAAGCTGCTTTCAACGGCGGTCAATCTCTTATGTTCAGCGCCGAGCAAATTGCAACGGCGGGCGTGGGTACCAACTGGCAAGAGGCAATCATGAATAAGAATGCTCCCATCACCAATGCCCAAATTAACTTCAAGGGCGGAAGCGATGTTTTGCGCTATAATGTTAGTGGATCTTACCTTAACCAAGAGGGAACTATCGCTCCGGGCAAATCGCAATACGAGCGTTATACCTTCAGAGAGAACACCGACAGTGAGTATTTTGATGGCAGAGTGCGTTTCGGACAGAGCGTGATTATCACCGCCACCAAAAAAGGAGCCATAGATGCCAATAATATCTTTGGCGGCCCACTAATGGCGGCAATCAATATGGATCCCGTGACCCCTGTGTACAACGAGGATGGTAGCTTTGCCGAATCGCAATACCTCTCACAGGAGGTAGTAAACCCTGTGGCTCGTATGGCTTATACCTACGGGAGCTACAATGCAACTCAGATTTTTGGTAATACCTACCTTGAGGCAGATGTTGCCGAGGATTTCAAAGTGCGTTCGGCCCTATCGCTTGAGGCGCTCTACGATGAGAGCTGGGGTTACACGCCAGTTTACCGCTTGAATGCTTCGACCTCTAACCTTGTTAGTGGAACCAGCAAGACCACCTCGGATATGTTCGGTTACCTGTGGGAAAACACCATAACCTATGATAAAAAAATTGGCAATCACGCAATTACAGCTCTTGGAGGTATTTCGTTCCGCAAGTATGACGGCTCGAACCTTGGGGGCGAGAAAAAAGGCTTGCTAATTGACGACCCTGCCTATGCTTACCTTGATTTGGCGCAAGACGCAGAGAGTGCTCGCACATGGGGTGGTGCTTGGCATATGGCTCAGATGTCCTATTTTGGTCGTTTGAACTACAACTACGATGAGAAATATATGCTCTCGGCAACTTTCCGTGCTGATGGTTCGACTCGCTTTGGCGAGAACAATCGTTTCGGTTACTTCCCTTCGGTGTCGTTGGGTTGGAATATGCACAACGAGGACTTCTTCAAAGACAGCGACCTCTTCCAACAATTTCGCCTAAGAGCTAGCTGGGGACAAAATGGAAACGACAATATCGGCGACTGGCAGTATCTAGCCACTATTGCCAATGGCGCTCGCACCTATGAGTTTGGAGGAGTGCAATATCCCGGAGCCTCGCCCGACAAGGTGTCGAACCCTGACATCAGATGGGAGACTTCAGAGCAGCTCAATATTGGTGTTGATACTCGTTTCGCTGACACGTTCACCCTTTCTCTTGACTACTACAACAAACTAACCAAAGACCTATTGGTGTATGTTCCTATTCCAGACTACGTGGGAGCGCCTTCGGCTGCAAGCAATGCAGGTTCGGTGCGCAACCGAGGTGTTGAGATGGCACTGGGCTATAGCGATTATTCGGGTGATTGGGGATGGAACGTGAACTTTAACCTTGCCTACAACAAAAATGAGGTGACCTCTGTTGGAAGCCAAGAAGGCTTTGTGGCGGGAGCATCAGTGGGAACCTCTATGACTTCGGTGACTCGCATGGAAGAGGGCCTACCAATTGGTTACTTCTGGGGCTACCAAACTGACGGAGTATTCCAAAACTCTGCTGAGGTTTCCTCTTACACCAGTGCCGATGGCACTGTGATCCAACCAAATGCAGTTGCTGGTGACTTTAGATTTGTCGATACCAATGGCGATGGAATCATCAACGACCTTGACCGCACAATGATAGGCGACCCGAATCCTGATTTTACGGGTGGTTTGACTCTAGGGCTTACGTGGAAGAAATTTGATTTCTCTATCTTCTTCTCAGGACAGTATGGCAATGAGATTTTCAACGCAACTCGCCGTTGGGATCTACCCACTGCCAACTATCAAACATCTGCAATCTATCGTTGGCACGGTGAGGGTACCTCAAACACCCACGCACGTCTGACCACCAACGACACCAACGGCAACTATTCTCGCCCTTCTGATTTCTTCGTTGAGGATGGTTCGTTTCTTCGCCTAAAGAACCTTACACTTGGTTACAACTTCGATTTGTCGAAAACCAAAATCGGAGCTCAAAAACTAAGAATCTACTTTGCGGCAAACAACCTGTGGACCCTCACGGGCTACTCGGGCTACGATCCTGAGATCGGTAGTTCATCGGTGCTCTCAACGGGCATAGACTATGGACTTTACCCTCAGCCACGATCATTTGTATTTGGATTGAATCTAACGCTTTAATCTAATAGTTCAGAGAGAAAATAGCAAAGAAACACATATTAGTAATAATAATCACAATGAAAAAAATAATATATTCAGCGCTGATAGCCAGCGCAATGTTGAGCTCGTGTAAGGATTATCTTGATCTTGAGCCCATCACCCAACAAACCGAAACACAGTTCTACAAAGACGAGGATGACGCATTGATGGCACTTGTGGCAGTCTATGACATGCTCCAGTGGGACACCTTTGAACTATATTCAGAGGCTCTCTCTGAGAACTGCTATGGCGGTGGTGCTTCGGCAAATGACATCCCACAATTTATTCGTATGGCGCAATGGGATGTAGATCCCAATGATGCGAACCTTGAGGTTATGTGGTCGAAATTCTACCAAGGGATCTATCGTGCTAACATTTTACTTGAGAAAATGGACGGCATCACCTTCACCAACGAGGCCAACCGTGCACGCTTCACTGCCGAGGCGCTATTCCTTCGTGCCTACAACTACTGGGGACTGGTTCGTATGTTTGGTAATGTGCCTTTGATACTAAATACCCTAGAGCCTTCACAGTATTACTCTGTTGAGCAAGTAGGGCCCGATGCAATCTTCAATCAGATTCACTTGGATTTGACCGCTGCAATCGAGCAGGGGCTTCCCTCGCGTGGATCGCTTGGAGCAACCGATGCTGGAAGAGTGACCATGGAGGCTGCACAATCTCTGTTGGTGAGAATTTGGATGTTCTACACGGGAGCCTACAATCAATCAACTCTCAATGGTATGACCTCACTAGAGGCGACAAACATGATACAAAGCGTTATCGCAACTAGTGGCGCATCGCTCAACGAGAACTTTGCAGATAACTTCTCGACAGCGAGCGAAAACAGCCCTGAGTCTATCTTCGAGATTCAGTACTCAAGCACATCCAACTGGGGTGATTGGGGCTACCTTCAGGGGGGCGATGGCAACTTTGCTATCATTCGCTGGGGAATCCGCGAGCCAGATGCTGACTCTCCTTACACCTCGGGATGGAGCTTTGCGCCAGTGCGTCGCTCGATTCTCTCGGACTATGAGGATGGCGACCAACGCCTAGGAGTGACTGTTGTGGATATGGATGCCTCTGGGTGGTCTTACACTCCAGGCTATCAAAACACAGGAGTTTTCAACAACAAGTTCACAGCCCGCAGAGTGGACGATCCAGCGGTCAATGGAATTGGAGGATCTCGCGAGTTGAATTTCCCTAATAATATCCCCGTTATTCGCTACTCGGATGTTCTGTTGATGGCAAGTGAGCTACTTTTGGAGAGTAATATCTCGCAGGCTCAAACCTACTATGCGATGGTGGTTAAGCGTGCGATGGGTGCGGGTTACAACGTACCTTCGGTAAGTCTAGAGAATATTCGCTTGGAGCGCAAGCGTGAGTTTGCGATGGAGGGTATCCGCTATTGGGACTTGCGTCGCTACGGGCTTGACTACGCAAAGACTGTCCTTGAGGCAGAGAATGCTAGCGTGAGCGACCCTTCGATGCAAAAACATTTCAACCTCGCCCAAGGTGGCTTGCTACCTATCCCCCACGAGCAGATCACAATCTCCAACGGGGTACTAAAACAAAATGCAGGCTATTAATCAACAACTTAACTTAAAGATTACATATACACTATGAAACGATATATCACACCCGTACTTCTCTTTGGAGCCTTAGTCTCGTGTACTCCCCAAATGGAGGGTGTCACCCTCGAGCCTGTGGTACCTGCCGAGCTAATTGAAGTGGCGGTAAGCCCAGCCCAGCAGCAAAACGTCTATACTTTCAGCTGCGATATGCAGGGCGCATCCCTTAGTTGGGATTTTGGCAATGGCTCCAAAGCCACTGGCAGCACCGCTCAAGCAAGCTACCCTTTCAAGGGCGACTACACCATCACTCTAACCACCCTGCAAGAGGGTGGTATGGTGACTAAAACCATCCCACTGAATGTGCCGGAGGATAACTATGAACTAGTGAAAGATCCTGTATTTGTGATGCTAAGTGGCGGAATTGAAGCTGCAGATGGCAAAACTTGGGTGATGGATTCTTTGACAAAAGGACACCTAGGCTTGGGCCCATTGAGCGAATTGACACCCTCGTGGTGGAGTGCAGGCGTACTCGAAAAAACAGGACTTGGAATGTATGACGATGAGCTGAATTTCAAGCTAATGGGAGCCCAAGTGGTCTACACTAATAACGGTTCGAGCTATGTGAATGGAGGCGCGAAGTCCGCTTTCGAAGTTCGTGGGGGAGTTTGTACACCTGAGCCTTCGGGTGGCGACTTTATTGGCGCGTATGAACCCTCGAACAACAACTGGAGTTGGTCTTTGGCTGAAGAAGATGGAACCTACTACCTCAGCTTCCCACCCTCTCAGGCGTTTGCTATGTACTACCTAGGGGAAGTGGAGCGTTATCAGATCGTTTCTATCAACGAGGATGAGATGACTCTTCGCACCGAGGTAGGCGATATTGCGTGGTATGTGACCCTTATTCGCAAGGGCTTCGAGAGACCTCTTCCGCCTGCACCCGAGCCCGAGGCTATCCCTTTGAGCGAGGATTTCCAAGGCGAGGAACCCACTGTGCCTTTCGTGGCAGAGTTGATGGGCGATTTGACTAATTTCAACTACTCAAACCCTGCACCCGTGGGTGGTAATACCTCCTCGTCGGTGATGCTCTATCAAAAGAGCACAGAGTTCTACTCTAACACTCTGTTCACTGCGCCCTATAAATTTGACCTGAGCACTCAGAACAAAGTCACTATCAAGGTATTTGTGCCTTCGTACAACGATTTCACCACCGCCAACGAAGTTGCTGGAGAGTGGATCGCCGAGAACAAACTAACTCCTCAGCTTGCCATTAAACTTCAGGATAGCTCCTTGGGTGGCGATGCTTGGACAACTCAAATGGAGATTGCCCACAAGGACATCGCTTTGGATCAGTGGGTTGAGTTGAGTTTCGATTTTAGTGGTGCAGCCCAAAGAGTTGATTTTGATAGAATCGTGATTCAGTGTGGTGGCGAGGGTCACTCGGGCGAGGGCATCTTCTTTATCGACGACTTTAAATTCAGCGAGTAATATTTGTTTGACCGCGAACTGCGATCTGCAACCCAGAAACTTCCGAAAAATACAGTAGGTCGCAGTTTTTATTTCCCATCATTTTAGACACTACACAACAATGATAACAAAAAAAATATCACTACTTTTAACAACTCTCGTTTTGTTGTTCTCGTGCTCTTCGCCTAGCGCGTCTTTTGCCACTGTTAAGATTAGTGCCAATAGTGAGGATGGCCACAACTACACTTTCGCTGCCACCACCACAGGCACTTATGAGATCATAGAGTGGAAATTTGGTGATGGCGAAAACCTCTACCATCAAACCACCGCCTCGCACTACTACCCCAACAAAGGCGAGTACACGGTGAGCGCAGAACTATGGAAGGATGGCGAAATGGTGAGCGACACCCAGATCATTACCATCAGCCAAGACGACCCCACAAACGACTACCGTTTGGTGTGGAGCGATGAGTTTGATGGCAGCTCTTTGAGCTCCGATTGGACTATGGAAGAGGGCTACATTGCCAACAACGAGTTGCAAGACTACCAAAAACAAGGCAATCACTTTGTTTCGGAGGGAACTCTGAAGATTACGGCCAATAAAGTGAACGACAACAAAGAGTTTGGCTCCTATACTTCGGCTCGTATGAAAACCGCAGGGAAAAGAGAGTTTAAATATGGTCGCTTTGAGGCTCGCATTAAAGTACCCACAGGAACTGGCACTTGGCCTGCGTTTTGGATGCTCGGTGGCTCTATCGAGAAAGGCACCTCGTGGCCTGCGTGTGGAGAGATTGATATTATGGAGTATGTTGGCTATGACCCTGATGTGATTGTGGGTTCTATCCACTGCCCCGACCATTTTGCGGTAAATTCCAATAGCGGTCGCATCGCAAACCCAACCGAGGAACAATGGCATGTGTATGGAGTGATTTGGAGCGAAGAAAAAATCGAGTTCTACCTCGATGATCCCTCAAACATCTACCACACCTACGCTCCCGCACAAAAAACTCTAACGAATTGGCCTTTTGATCAAGAGCATTTCTTGATCCTCAATCTTGCCATAGGCGGTGATTGGGGCGGCGTGAAGGGAGTTGATAACTCGATATTCCCTCGCACGATGGAGGTGGACTATGTGAGAGTCTACCAAAAAAAATAACCAGAAATTTTAAGAAAAAATATATATTCACAGATGAAAAAACTAGTAACTTTAGTAGCTTTAGCCTCTACCACGATTGCAACTTGTTTTGCTCAACCAAAGGCCCCTGAGTCAACGCCCCAGATCGAGGCGAAGGTGGAGAAGATCCTCAAGGGAATGACCCTTAATCAAAAGATTGGTCAAATGACTCAGCTGACTTTGGACGTATTGACCAAAGGCGACTTGTTCACGACCACCTTCCCTATGGAGCTTGATCCAACGATGATGGAAGAGGTCTTGGTGAAGTATCAAGTGGGCTCTATCCTCAATACCCCATCTAACACTCCTCTGACCACAGAGCAGTGGTATCAGACCATCAAAACTCTCCAAGAGAAAGCCATCGCCAATGGTGGCATCCCTTTGGTCTATGGCCTTGACCAGATCCACGGTACTACCTACACCATAGGTGGTACGCTTTTCCCACAAGAGGTGGGTATGGGAGCAACTTTCAACCCCGAGTTGGTTGAGAAGGGCTCGGAAATTACTGCCTATGAAACCCGTGCAAGTTCGGTGCCTTGGAACTTCTCGCCCGTTATTGACCTTGGGCGTGATGCTCGTTGGCCACGCCAATGGGAGACCTATGGCGAGGATAGCTACCTTGTGACGGTGATGGGCCGAGCTTCGGTCGAAGGCTACCAAGGGGACAACTCTAACAAGGTTGGCTCAGAGAATGTTGCGGCTTGTTTGAAGCACTTTATGGGCTATGGTGCTCCTGCCTCGGGCAAGGATCGTACTCCTAGCTTTATTAGCGAGCAAGATATGCGTGAGCGTCACTTTGCACCATTTTTGGAGACTATCCGTGATGGAGCGCTATCGGTGATGGTCAATTCGGCAATGAACAACGGTATGCCTTTCCATATCAACCACGAGTATCTAACTCAGTGGCTCAAAGAAGACCTCCAGTGGGATGGTGTGATTGTTACGGACTGGGCGGATATTAACAATGTTCACACCCGTGACAAAGTGACTGCAACCAAAAAAGAGGCAATCAAACTAGCGATCAACGCAGGTATTGATATGTCTATGGTACCCTATGAGCTTTCGTTCTGCGATATGCTCAGAGAGCTAGTGGAGGAGGGTGAAGTGCCTATGAGCCGCATTGACGATGCTGTTCGTCGAGTGCTAAGAATGAAAATCCGCCTAGGTCTTTTCGAGACTCCATACACCAACCCTAAGAACTATCCACTCTTTGGCAGCGACGAATTTGCGCAGGTAGCTTTGGAATCGGCTCAAGAGTCGATCACTCTGCTTAAGAACAAAGATAATATCCTACCACTTTCGGCTAAGGGTAAAAAGATTCTTGTCACTGGCCCTAACGCCAATTCTATGCGTACGCTCAATGGTGGATGGACTCTAAGCTGGCAGGGCGAGAAAACCGACCAGTATGCAGCCGACTATAACACCATTCTGGAGTCTTTCCAAAATGAGTTTGGTGCAGAGAATGTAGTCTATGAACCAGGCGTTGAGTATAACTTCGCGGGTCAATGGTCGGACGAAAAAGAACCTCAAATCGCGCGCGCAGTCCAGGCTGCTAAGGATGTTGATTATATCTTCTTGGTTGTGGGCGAAAACTCTTACTGCGAGACCCCAGGTAACCTAAACACTCTGGCTCTATCGACCAACCAACAAAATCTTGCCAAAGCACTTACGGCTACTGGCAAACCAGTGATTTTGGTTCTCAACGAGGGTCGCCCTCGTGTGATTGCAGATATTGAGGCAGGGATGCAGGCTGTGGTTCAGATCTACCTTCCGGGTAACTATGGCGGCGATGCTCTGGTGGATGTGATAACGGGTGAGGTGAACCCTAGCGGAAAACTTCCTTATACTTATCCTCGCTATGAGAATACCATCACAACCTATGACTACAAACCATCTCAGAGCCTAGACCAAATGCAGGGAGCTTATAACTATGATGCTGTGATGTCTGTTCAGTGGGCGTTTGGACACGGTTTGAGCTACACCTCATTCGAGTATTCTAACCTTAAAGTTTCTGCTTCGCAGTTTGATGCTGATGACACTCTGACTTTCACTGTGGATGTTCGTAACACGGGTGAGCGTGCTGGTAAAGAGAGCGTGATGCTATTTAGCTCGGATCTCTATGCTTCTTTGACCCCTGATGTTCGTCGTTTGCGCTCATTCGAGAAAGTCTCATTGAAAGCGGGCGAAACTAAGACTGTTGAGCTAACAATCTCGGCAAAAGACCTAGCTTTTGTAGGTTACAACGAGAAATGGGTCCTTGAAAAAGGTGACTTTATGATGCAGATTGGCAACCAAACCGCCACTATCACCTGCACAGAAACCCACCAATGGGAAACCCCCAATATGTAATACCGATATTTGCTAATTTCGCTTAAAAAGCGAAATAGATAAATAAAAAAACCTTGCCGCTTATCCATCTCTGGAATTGCGGCAAGGTTTTTTTATGTGCCAACTGGTAGCCTATTTGTGCTATCAATACCCACTATCGCTTACGCTGAAAAGAGCAGCCCCGAGTGTGCGTGCAGCTCAGGGAGAGAGGTGTTTGAGTGTGTTTAGATAGTGTCGAAATAGGCTTTGAATTTCTCGTGGGGCACCGACACACAGATGCGTGCATAGTTATTTGCCACCTCTTTTTGGCTCTTGGTAAAGAAAGCCAAAGACACGCTACCTATATATTTCTCGAGTAGCTCCTCTTCGGTCTTATTCACCACAACGAATATGCCCTTGGGTATAGGGCCGCTGTAATATTGCTCGGCGAGCAGGCCTCTATCACGCAGGTACTCAATGTTGAGTTTAATGTGCTGGGCAGTGGTTGTCTTGAAGTCTGTACAGGCTTTTTTGCCCTCAGCTGTGGTCAAAAGCCTCAGCACTAGTTGTTGGGCAAAGGCATTGATACCATTGGTGCAGTACATAAGCCTAATGGCTAGTTCAAGATTTAATTCGGGATTCGAGGAATGGATAAAGCCTAGGCGCTGGCCACTCAAACCCACAGACTTTGAGAAACTCTCGGTAATCACCACATTCTCCAGCTCACTCAGGCGTGTGTAGTAGTCGTCATTGCTATCAAAGAAGATGCGACGATAGGGCGAGTCGAAGAAGACTATAACTCCTGCGTCGTTGAGAGTTTTGATGAGTTTGAATTGCTCTGTGTCGTCATATTTTTCGCCCAGAGGATTTCCTGGGTCGCAGATAAGCACAGCATTGCCCTTGAGTTCGTCTATTCGCTCGTATAGCTCGCTCTGCGATGAATATTCGGCGTTGCCGACCCCACGCACAGTTAGCATGTGGAAATAGCAACCCCAGTAGTACACAGGTAGGAAAAGTTTGTCTATGTCCACGGTCTGAATAATAAGATCCAGTGCATTCATACCCCCTGCGGTGATAAGGATATTATCTTGCGAGCTTTTTCCAAGGAAATACTCTTGATTGATGGCCTCTCTCAGCGTAGGAAATCCTGCCCCTGGAGGATAGACCTGAATGTCTGTGGAGTTAAAATCTATAGTCTCGATAACCTCGGTGAGATCTATGCCTACAACCGAATTCACCCCGCGATTAAGGGGAAGGTACTCATGTCCGTTTTGCGCTGTGAGCGACTTTAGTTTTTCTCCGATTTGGACGATTTTACTTAGTGTGGCGCCTGATTTCTTGATTTTCATTTTTGAATTAGGGGTTTAGAGATTAGGTGAAAAATGAACTTTTGCCCCGTTGAGTAAGGGCTCAGTGCAAAGATAAGAAAATTATCAAACAAACGTATGGTGTGAATGTATATATTTCTTTGTCTATCATAAGATTTAGGTGCCCGTTTACACTTGCTTTCATTTGACTAGAGGCATAGTCTTTGAGCGGAAGATGAACTCTTCGAACTGCTATGCCTAATGGTGAATGATATGGGTGTTGCGCTCTATAACAAAGCTAGGGCTCCCCACGGGAGCCCTAGCTTTATAAACTTCTGAGCTTTCGCCCCATACACACTATTTGTTGTGCACGGCGGCAATAATCTTAACTAGGTTTTCTATGTCACTAGGATATACATCGCCAATGTTGCCGATGCGGAAGGTGTCGCACTGCGAGATTTTGCCAGGATAAAGCACAAAGCCGTAGCTCTTTAGCTTGGTGTAGAAATCCTCGAAGCTGAAATCGCTCGAAGGGTACACAAACGAGGTGATAATGGGCGATTGGAGCTCGCGGGGTAGTAGCGCATCGAACCCTGCCGCCTTCATACCCTCGATAAGTATGCGTTGGTTCTGGGTGTAGCGCTCATAGCGCGCACTCACTCCCCCTTGGTCTTTGAGTTCGCCAAGAGCCTCGGCAAAAGCGCGCACCACATGGGTGGGCGAGGTGAAGCGCCACTTGCCGCCACCTCCTGCCTCCATCTGCTGCCATTGGTCGTAGATGTCCAAGGAGAGCGTGCGAGAGTTACCCTTGCAACGCTGGATCATGGCGTGGGTTAGGATGATAAAACCAAAGCCAGGGACGCCCTGAATACATTTGTTAGCACTACTAATTAGAACGTCTATCCCCAGTGCACCCATGTCAATGGGTATAGCGCCAAAGGAACTCATGGCATCGACAATGAGGGTCTTGCCTGCTCCCTTGACCACTTGAGCGATTTGCTCGAGGGGCGAGAGTATGCCCGTTGTGGTTTCGCAGTGAACAATAGCCACATGGGTGATACTGCTGTCTTTGTCGAGCTCTGCGGCAACCATTTCCCCTGTGAGAGGCTGGGTTTCATCGAGAGTTACGGTCGTTGTGTTGATGTTTGCGTAAGAAGCAATTTGGGATATACGCTGGCCGTAGGCTCCGTTGGCAAACACAAGGAGTTTTTCATCAGGGAGAACACTGCAAGTAACCGCAGCCTCGACAGCATAAGTGCCACTACCTTGCAATAGCACGCTGGTGTATTTGCTAGTCTCCACACATGCTAAATCCAATAGAGATTGACGAATTTTTTGAACTATATTCACATTATAATCGTCGTCCCATGTGCACCAATCAGCAAGCATGGCGCGCTTAACTCTATCCGAGGAGGTCAGAGGACCAGGGGTGAGAAGAAAGTATGGACGAGCGAGTGGTTTTTCGCTGTCCTTTCGTTTTTCGATAGCGTCAATCAGCGCGGGAAGTTCAGCCATGGTCTCTATCACAAAATGTGCGCCTGCCTCCAGCATGCGTTTTTTCACTTGAGAGATCTTAAGGGTGCGCTGCTGGGGGCTCAATGCCTCCACTTCAGCCTCGCTCAACCCCAGCTCGCTACTTCCTAGCACCACTCCCACACTCCACACTCCAGCGTTCACGCCCTCACGGATGTCAGAAATAGTATCGCCAACTTTGATAATTTCATTTGCAGACCCCACAGCCAGCTCCATCATCACACGATAGATCATATAGGGCTGAGGACGCCCCCCGGGCAATCCATCAGAGGTGAACCAGCAATCGGGAGTGTAGCCTTTCTGGGCTGCCTCTGGTGCTACGACCTCCATCATTTTCTTTGTATAGCCCGATGTAGAGCCGATTTTAAGACCCCTCGCGCGAAGCTCATCGACAATCTCTATGACCCCCGAGATAGGATCTGTGTAGTCCTTGAGCGAGGCAAATAGCACTTTCTCGAAAGCGATATTGATTTTTTGTGCATCATCCTCACACCACTCTCGCCCGTAGAGGGCCTTAAATTGCTCGACAACACTGTCGAGTTTTAGCAACTCGCGTATGTGTTCGATTTTGGTCATCCCCATGGGGCCACGAGCCTCGGCGTTGGTGATGGTGAGATTCATCTCTTTGAAAGCCGAAATAAAGGCTGCCACGGGTGCAAAACATCCGTAATCAACGGTGGTGCCTGCCCAGTCAAATATGACGCATGAGATTTTGTTCATCTTTGTTCTTTTGAGTTTTATTTGGTTGTTTTTTAGATATTTAACTTGTTTTGTATCGCCACCGTGGAGTAGGTGCTTAACTGTGATTGAGCAAGGTTTTTTTAAGCTTGTCATGTTGAATTTGGTGCAAAATTCAGAGATTTTACGCACAAATTAAATGAATAAAAAATGATTTATTCACCCTCTAAAAGCATCTTTGTTATGAATTATTATTCATTTAACATAGAGCTAACATCGACTTAATATATGGAAACTACTTTTGTATAATATTTTTTTTCGCAAAGCAAAAACTCCTCACAAAAATACAAGATATATGAAAGAGCAACTCATCACCTTACTTCATAGTATAGAGAATCTTAAAAAACAGGGTGTCAAGATGAAGGATATAGCCCAGGCGATAGATTTTGCGCCCAGCGTACTATCGGCCGTCTATTCCACAGTGTTGCCCAGTTTTATGGATGGTCTGCATCGAGAGCTCTCGCCCGAGAAGGCGCTGGATTATGCCATATCGCAGGTGAATAATGTCTCTAAGCGCAAGCTGCTCTCGAATTTGGATAGAGTGCTGGAGGTGCTCGCGGATTTTCAGGTCAACACCATCCCCGCCTCGGCAATAGCCTACTTGGGTTACCTTGAGCGTCAAGCGCGAGGGAGCGGAGCTATCAAAGGCAAACTAGATGGATTGTTTTTGAGCTACAGCCAATCCTCGGCATCGCATCGAACTCTAAAAGTTGAGCCCTATCTGTTTTCAACCAGCGAAGATGGGCGCACTGTGATGGTCAAGCGCACCAATACCTCGGGCTCTGTGCATGAGGGTTTTGCGGTGGTCAAAGAACACAAGGCTTTGCATCTGTTTTTCAACGAGGCGGACGATAGCTTTTTTGCTCCCGTAACCACCATGCTTTCCTTGCCCTTTAGTGAAAACTACAACATTCTCAAGGGTTTGTATCTGTGTATGGATGTTGCCAATAATCCCATTGCACGCCGCATAGTGTTAAAGCGCATCTCGAGCGATACATCCCAGGAACTCTTCAGTCAAACGCCCTCCCATGTTATGGATGTCGCTAGTGTTGAGGGCGATATGAAGGCGTTGGCAGATTATCTGTGCACACCACAAGATGCGCTGCGTGTGGGCAGTGTGCCCTCGAGTGGATGTCTCAATGAGGATCTTATCAACGAGAAGAAAATTCTTTCGCTTCTTCATCAAAATTAAAATATCTAGTCTAACAACTAGATTTTCCATAAAGGCGACACACACCCTTGAGCTTGCTCTCAAGGGTGTGTGTCGCCTTTTGCTGTGGTATCTTTCTCCCTTTGGGGCTCTGAATTTTTATGAACTTAACATTCATGTAATATTCTACTTTTAGAGGAAAAATCGCCCTTGTCTTATCGTTGAAATGATGAAAAGCGTGCTGTGTGTTATGTCTCTTCTGAGTGCTTTGTAGCCACATTTGTGTGTAGTGTTGTGGGGTCTGGGGAAATTAATTAAATGTTAAATCCCCTCAAATTCATTTATTCATTATCGCCCCAAGGGGATATTTGCACTCGAAATAAGGACGAAAACCAATAAATATTCTCAAATAAACTCAACGATGAAAAAACAACTACTGAGCATCGCAAGTCTACTCCTACTATTGGCAGGAAGCGAAGCCAGCGCAAAAAAGCCACAGTTTGTCACAAAAAAACCGATCGAACACGTAATCCTTGTCGGCTTTGACGGCATGAGTAGCCACGCCATCAACAATGGAGTTCAGATGCCAACGCTAAGAAAACTAATGAGCGAGGGTGCACACACAACTCAGTGTCGTTCGATTCTTCCATCATCGAGCGCTTGCAACTGGGCGAGCATGTTTATGGGCGCTAGCTCAGAGCTACACGGCTACAATACCTGGGGTAGCAAAACCCCTGATCTCCCATCGAGAGTGCTAAACCAAAACGGTATGTTCCCCAACATGTTCTCAGAGTTCGACAACACAAACCCCGACAAACGTCAAAGCGTGGTTCATCAATGGGGTGGAATAAGATATATTGTAGACACGATGGCTATCGATTATATCGCACAGGCGAGCGAACAAGAACTATGCGACAAAGCAACCGCCGAGATAATCAACAACACCCCTTCGCTTATGGTGATCTCCTACGATCAGCCTGACGGTTTTGGACATAGCCATGGATGGGAAAGCGCTGAATATTTCGCAAAACTCACCCAACTCGACGGTTACTTGGAGCAAATTCTCCAAGCAATACACACTGCGGGTATAGCTGACAAGACTTTATTAATAGTGTGCTCAGATCATGGCGGAATTGATAAAGGTCATGGAGGGATCACGATGAACGAGATGCAAACACCACTAGTGCTATGGGGTGCGGGCGTAAAGAAGGGCTTCGAGATCACAAACAGCGTAATGATCTATGACATTGCCGCAACTATCCTAAGTGCTAAACATGCCCCTCAACCACAGGTGTGGATAGGGCGAGCTATAGAAACTGCATTCGAATAAAAAAACGACATACACAACTAAAATTTTTAACAAAAACTTTAACAAAGCGCAAAATGAGGAAATTAACTTTTACACTCTTTGCAATGGCACTAACCCTTAGTGGTGCCGCAACCAATGCAAGTGCTTCGCTGGCGTCCACAAATCTGGCTGCCACAGAGCACACGCAACAACAAATCTCTATCAAGGGTACGGTGGTAGACACAGACAAACAGCCCGTGATTGGAGCTGTGATCTCGATCGAGGGTACCACCAAGGGTACTTCGAGCGATGTGAACGGAGCGTTCGCTCTTTCGGCCCCAGCGGGTGCCACTTTGGTGGTGCGTTCGATGGGCTATGTCAGTGAGCGTATTGCCATTGAAGGCCGTACTACTATCAACATCGTGCTTCAAGCGGACGTTAAAGTCCTTGATGAGGCTGTGGTGGTGGGCTATGGTGTTCAAAAGAGAGAGAATCTCTCGGGAGCAGTTGCCACTATTGACCCAGAAGTACTAGAGGATAGACCAGTGATGACCGTGGGTCAAGCGCTACAGGGAACTATCGCCAATTTGAATATCACAGTGCCTGATGGTGCTGCCAATGTTTCGCCTACTTTCAATGTGCGTGGATACAACTCTATCAATGGTGGCGAGCCGCTAATTATCATCGATGGTGTGGTTTCGGATGCTAGCATGCTTAACCGCTTGAACCCTGCCGATATTGCTTCGGGCTCGGTGCTAAAAGATGCTGCCTCTTCGGCTATCTATGGTTCGAGAGCTGCCTATGGTGTGATTCTTATCACCACCAAAAAAGGTAAACTGGGCAAGACTGTTGTAAACTATAATAGTAATATTGTTGCTCGCACTCGCACCAACACTCCTGATCTAATCCTAGATCCATATATGGTTGCGACCACTAAAGACCAACTAGCTTACCCTACTTATTCGGATCTTTACAACGAAGAGCAGCTGAAATTCGCAAAAGAAGTCTCAGAGGGTAGTCGTGCTCCTTATTGGTTGAACCCTGATGGATCGTACACCTATTTTGGTAGCACTGACTGGACCAAAGAGACCTACAAAGAGGTTGGATTCTCAACCCAGCACAACGTGTCGCTATCTGGTGCAACCGAAGCTCTTAACTACTACCTCTCTTCGAGCTATGACTTCCAAGATGGTATGGTTAAGTATGGCAGCGACACCTACAATCGTTACAATGTTCGCTCTAAATTGGATATGCAGGTAACCCCATGGCTCTCGATCTCTAACAATACCTCGTATGTTGAGTCAGACTATGACAAACCAGAGGCTTTGGATAGTGATTTTTACTGGTCTGTTTATCGCACGAATTCACTAGCCGTACCTACCAATCCCGATGGATCGTGGACCTATAATGGTGCCAGCAACTTCGGGCTTTTGCAAGAGGGTGGTCGTCGTGTGGATACTGACACAGATTTTAACAGCATCTTCTCGAGCAAAGTCAATCTAATCGGTGAGGAACTAGTGCTAAACGGAAATTTCTCTTACCAGCGTGGTGGCTATGACATCAGCGGACACACTCTGCCTGTGTACTACACCGATGGTGTTGATCGTCCAATGGGAGTTCTTAACGAAAATACCAAGGCATACACCGCAAACTCCACTTCGACCCACACAACCTATGATGTGTATGCAAATTACAACAAGCAAGTCTCAAAACACAATTTCAATGCAATGGTTGGTTTCAACCAAGAGGAATACCGCTACGATTACCGCTATATGAGCCGTACGGGCTTAATTTCGGAGTCTCTTCCCTCGCTTGACCTTGCAACTGGGGTGATGGACGTAGATCAAGACATCAGCACTTGGACCACTCGTGGCGCCTTTGCTCGTGCTGCCTACAACTATGACAGCAAATACTTGGTTGAGTTCAACGGACGTTATGACGGTACCTCTCGCTTTAGCAAAGAGTCTCGCTATGTGTTCAGTCCTTCGGGTTCGGCTGCATGGGTAATCTCGCGCGAGAACTTCTTTGAGCCTCTAAGAGATGTTGTTAGCTTTTTGAAACTACGCTATTCTTATGGTACTCTTGGCAATCAAGACGTGAGCGAATATGCTTATCTTGCAACTATGGGTTCGGGACAAACCAGCCAAATACTCGATGGCGAGCGCAAGACCTATGTTTCAGCTCCAGGGCTAATCACCGCTGACTTGACTTGGGAGAAAGTAACCACCTCGGACATCGGTCTTGATCTTTATATGTTCGACAATCGTTTCAGCTTGACCGCCGATTACTATGTGCGAGCGACAACCGACATGCTCACCACCGGAACTCAACTCCCTGAGGTTCTAGGAACAGCAGTGCCTCTTGAGAATGCAGCTGACCTTGAAACCAAAGGATGGGAACTGACTGTGGGTTGGAAAGATCAATTCAAACTCGGTGGCAAACCATTCAAATATGACCTTAGCTTTAATATTGGCGACTCTCGCACCTTTATAACCCGCTTTGACAACCCAACAGGTAGCCTCAATGAATACTACGTGGGAATGGAGCTAGGTGAAATGTGGGGTCTGACCACTGATGGCTTCTTCGCCTCGTATGACGATATTGCAAATTCTGCCGATCAGAGCGCAGTTCAATCGGACGATGACCCAACTCTTGCCCCTGGTGACCTGAAATTCAAAGACATCAACGGTGATGGCAAAATCAACGATGGCGATTGGACCCTAGAGGATCCAGGCGACTATCAAATCATAGGCAACAGCCGACCTCGCTATAACTATGGTATGACTGCAAACTTCCAATGGAATGGTTTCGATCTGGGCATCATCCTTCAGGGTGTTGGCAAACAGAATTACTACCCTCACAGCAATGACCTTTACTTCTGGGGTACTTACTCTCAGCCTTGGACCAATACCACTGTTCACAACTACTACGACCGTTGGAGCGAGGAGAATCCTGATGGTTACTTCCCACGCCAAAAAGCCTATGTGGTAGAAGACTGGCGCAAAGAGGCTAATGCCGTTCAGACTCGCTACATTCAGGATGCATCTTACCTTCGCATCAAGAATCTAACTATCGGTTATACGCTTCCCAAACTCACTACTCAGAAAATGGGCATAGAGCGATTGAGAGTTTATCTATCAGCCGACAACCTTGCAACTATCAGTGGCCTGTACAACAACTACATTGACCCTGAGGCGCTTTCGACAACTGGTGGTGGTTCGGGAATGAAATACCCACAACAGCGCTACTTTTCATTTGGTATTAACCTGACTTTCTAAGCAAAATCAAAGTTCAAAAAACGAAAAACTAACAATAATGAAATCACTATATAAATCGGCACTTAAAGTCTCAACTGCACTTGCGGTAGCTCTAACAATGGGTGGATGTAACGATGATTTTATGAATCGCTACCCCGAGACTAGTATCACTGAGCCTCAGTTCTTTAAGACCGTAAACGATCTTGAGATCTACACCAACGGAATGTATGGCTATATGGGGCCTTCTTACTGGGAACCAGGCACCGACGATGTGTACTACATAGCTCAAGATGTTGACCTGTTCAAACTAATGAATGGCCTTGTGTCTCCACAAAACACCTCAACTTGGAGCTGGAGCAACATACGCAACGTGAATTTTATGCTCGCTCGTGCGGAGGTGGCAACTGGCGATGAGGCCCTCAAGCAGCATTATATCGGAGTGGCTCGTATGTGGAGAGCCAAACTCTACTATGACAAAGTGAAACTATACAGCGATGTGCCTTGGTATGACGCCGATATTAGCTCTGATGACACCGAGGCGCTCTACAAAACTCAAGATCCCCGTTCGCTGGTGGTCGATAAGATTATCGAAGATCTTAACTTTGCAGTAGAGAACATCCAAGCGGGCAGCAACAAAACTCTAGTTCACAAGGACGTAGCTCGTATGCTTTTGGCATCTATCGCTCTACACGAGGGAACCTATCGCAAGTATCACGATGAGATCGGCCTTAGCGATGGCGATAAATACCTGGAGATTGCCTACCAAACCGCTAAAACAATCATAGACGAGGGTAACTATTCAATCTCTCACGAGCGCAACGGTGAGTATCAGGCGTATGAATCACTGTTCAACAACACCAACCTGTCGAACAACCCCGAGGTTATCTTTATGCGTGACTATGACAACGCTCTAAACGTAAAACATAACGCAACCTCTTGTTTTAACTGGATGTCGGGCATGTCGCGCAATCTAATGGAAGATTATCTATATGTCCAAAACGGCAAGGCGGTGGCTTTCCACACCATAGCGGGCTACGACA
Organism: uncultured Rikenellaceae bacterium; assembly: GCA_964371385.1. Lineage (GTDB taxonomy): Bacteria > Bacteroidota > Bacteroidia > Bacteroidales > Rikenellaceae > Mucinivorans. Next base: position 13,279 of record CAYJLY010000017.1, on the reverse strand, counting down.
AGATGGATGCCTATGAGGTGTTTGAAAACCGTGATCCACGCATGGAGCAGACCATGATGCGTCCAGGTTATATCCGCACTGGTAGCTCGTCTTACAGCGCGCCAAATCTAAACCTAGGAGGTTTCCCTCAGGTGAAATTCCAACCAACAACCGAAGACCAAATGTCGTGGGGTAAGGCATACACCGATCTGTCTATCTTCCGTTATGCTGAGACTCTTTTGATCTATGCCGAAGCAAAAGCAGAGCTGGGTATGCTAACCCAAGCGGATATTGATATGGCAATCAAACCACTGCGTGATCGTGTTGGAATGCCCTCGCCTATGCTAAGCGATTGGGCGGTGGAAGACAAAGTGCAGTCGGCACGCTATCCAAATGTTGTGAGCTCTCAAAAAGGAGCGGTTCTTGAGATTCGTCGTGAGCGTCGCATCGAGATGAGCTGCGAGGGTCGCCGCAAAGATGACCTATACAGATGGAAGTGCGGTCAAGCACTGACTGTTCAACCCGAGGGTAGCTATATTCCAAAACTTGGACGCTATGACATCGACCGTGACGGCAAAGACGATGTTGCAATCTACGCAACTCGTGCCGAAGTAGAAGCTCTTCCTGATGATCAAAAAACTGGTATCACAGTTATCGACCTCGAGAATGCTAGTTTTAGACTATCAAATGGCACCTCGGGTCACGTGATGTACTACCAAATGGAGAACACCAAAGAGTTCAAAGAGCCCGCTTACTACTACTCTCCAATGAGTACAGAGGACATACTCTACAATCCAAATCTAAAGCAAACTATCGGATGGGAATAAGCCAATCGCTTATTTTATCAAGATAAATGCTCTGAGCACAGAAAACTACTACCCGCCCTGTTTTTTTTCAGGCGAGAGTAGTTTTCTTTCGTTATAAGATATATATTTGTAAAAATTTAAAACCCAAAACACTTTAGAATTAAAATGAAACTCAAAACACTCATTCTCTCTATCGGCTTGCTCCCTTCTCTTGCATTAGCTCAAGGCCACAAAGGCAAGGTTTATGTAGATTCAAACAACAATGGCACTTTTGATTCTGGCGAAAAAACTCTCTCGGGGGTGATGGTCACCGACGGGCTGAACATTACTAAAACCGACAAAAACGGTAATTTCTCGATAGCGGGGCACGACAAAGAACGATTTATTTATATCACCACGCCCGATGGTTATAAGACCAACAATGCGTTCTACCACAGAGTGTCTGACTCGAAGACTCAGTATGATTTTGCAGTGCAGTCTCACAACGGCACAGCAAAGGACGGAAGCCATAATTTCATCCAAGTGAGCGACACAGAAATACGTGAAACCCAAGGCCACCAACCTTGGTTGAAAGACCTAAAATCCTATGCGCAGAATAATAATTCAGCATTCATCATCCACACAGGCGATATTTGTTATCCCGAAGGGCTTGAGGCTCATATCCAGATAATGAACACCCAAAATATGGATTGCCCAGTGTTCTACACCATAGGCAACCACGACCTCGTGAAGGGTGAGTATGGCGAACAGCTCTATGAATCAATCTATGGGCCATCGTGGTATTCGTTTGATGTGGGTGGGGTTCACTACATTGTTACCCCTATGCCTGGGGGCGATTATGCACCCAAGTACACCAAAGAGGATGTATATGAGTGGCTTAAAAACGATCTTGCCGCCATCGAAGAGGGCACCCCTATCTATTTCTTCAACCACGATCTAATTGGCCGCAACCCCGACAAACTAGAGTATAGCGCAGGCAAGGATAAAACCATAGACCTACACCAACACAACATCAAAGCGTGGCTCTATGGCCACTGGCACACTAACCACATGTTCCGCCACGGCGATGCTTACAGTATCTGTACCTCGACCCCTATTCGAGGTGGAATTGACCACTCTGTTGGTACATTTCGTGTTATGAACGTTGATGCAAATGGGGATTTCCGCTCTCAGATGCGCTACCCATATCTAAATTCGATGGAAATTGCATCCATCCACGCGGGTCGCTCATCTGTGGTAGATGGAAAAAATATGCTATCAGTTAATATCTACAAAAGCGCCTCTGAGGTCGCTAGCGTTACTTACACTCTAAAAATCAACGACAAGGCGAGCAAATTTAGTGGCACTTTGAAGCCAAACACCGATTGGAACTTCTCGGACGAACTTGATCTGTCGTCTTTGAACCAAGGCGATGTGGTTGGTGTGGAAGTGACAGCACGATTTAAGAATGGTGAAACTTCGCGTGAGTATGACAATTTTACTATCGAAACCTTGCCGTCGGTAAAACTTGGCGAAAATTGGACTAACCTACTGAAAACCTCCACTCACCGTGGTGTTGCAAGTGACAGCCTAGGGGCTAACCTTTCTATGGTCTGGACCACAAACGCGGGTTCTAATATCTTTATGAGCTCGCCCCTGATCTATGATGGTATGGTCTTCACAGCCACCATAGACGAAAACCATCAAGGAAAGAGCTCAGTTGTTGCAATGGATGCCACAAGCGGTAAGATACTTTGGAAATACCCTACAAAAAATTCGATTAAAAATACAATCGTAATCGAGAGTGGCAATGTTTTCGCGCAAGATGTGGATGGCAACCTATACGCAATCAACGCAAAAACGGGCACTCTGAGCTGGGAACATAAACTTAGTGTTTCGTCTGTTATTCCAATTCTCCTCGAAGGACTTGCCTCAAACGAGGGCGTAGTGTATGCTGGTACGGGCAAGGGGCTCACAGCACTCAATGCTCAAAGTGGTAAAGTGTTGTGGGTTAATAAGGACTGGGGACAGAATGAATCTGCAAGCTCGACTATCTCGACCGATGGCGGTGTTGTGGTTTTGGGCAGCCAATGGGGTGCGCTTTATGGCAATGATGCTCAAACGGGCAAAATAATATGGAGACAAAGTCAGAATGGGCTTAGTAGCCGCGGATCTTCACCCGTTTTCTATGATGGGCTGATGTATTTGATGTCGGCCGCAAATCTCTTTATAATCGAACCACACAGCGGAGAGATAGTCCTGCGAAAAGAGTTACCTTACAGCGCTGATGTTACCTCTTCGCCACTTATCACCCAAGGGGAAATTATATTTGGTACAGTCCGTGATGGTCTAGTTGCGCTGGATCGCAACACCTACGAGCAGAAGTGGATCTTCCGCACGGGCGAGGCTATGCTATACAGTGCACCCTATGCCACAGCCCCTGCTGCAATGATAGAGAGCAGCCCCGTGCTCTCGGGCGGGATGGTCTATGTTGGCGGATTGGATGGTGTGCTCTATGTTTTGGATGCCCAGAAAGGCACAATGCTTTGGGAGCAACCGTTGGGAGCGCCCATCTTTTCGAGCGTTGCAATCAGTGGCAATGCGCTCTATGTGAGCGATTATAGCGGCAATCTAAGCTGTTTTGTGGGGCAGTAGTTTTTGTGGGTACTCATTATTGGGTAGAGCAAAATTACCGATAAGCGGGTATTGAATAGCGCGCGGAGAGCCTTTATCTTTGTAGTAAATCAAACCAAAAAACTACAATTATGGCAAACGTAACTATTCTTTATGGCTCGACCACGGGCAACACCGAAACCAGCGCTGGCGAAATCGCTGCAGCATTTTCTTCTCACACTGTGACCGTTAAGGAGGTCTCAAGTGCTTCACAAGGCGATTTCGAAAATGCAGACCTGCTCATTCTCGGAACCTCGACTTGGGGTCTTGGTGACATTCAGGACGATTGGGACGGGGCTCTCTCTACTTTGGAGGGTGCAAACCTTGCTGGCAAAAAAGTCGCAATCTTCGGACTTGGTGACTCGGCTTCCTATTGTGACACCTTTGTTGACGGAGTGGGAATACTATGGGAGGCGGCTACGAAGGCTGGTGCAACTGTCATCGGTAAGGTAGCCACTAGTGGGTACTCGCACAGTGCTTCGCGAGCCGAGGTTGATGGTGAGTTTGTGGGGTTGCCCCTTGACGACGACGCTCCCGATCTATCGAGCGAGCGCATCGCGGCATGGACAGCTGAACTCAACTCGCAAATCTAGGGAGGCTCCCTCATGCAGGTTTTAGCTCACCACATATATGAGTATCAAAAAGGGTTGCGCCACTTGGTGCTCCACACAATGCGAGGGGCGGACCGAGATGCTGCCGAGGCTAAACTAAATGTGCGAGGGATAGACTATCTGATAGTTGAGCTTCGCAATGGTAATATTAATATTTTCTTCGGTCGACGGGAATGTGTCGAGGTGGTGCGCAGTTTTCAAGGCGTTCCGCTTAACCATTTGAGCGACGAACAAGACTTTATTCTAGGCACTATGTTGGGCTACGACCGTGCGGCTCAGTGTCAGAGATATTTAAAGCGCAAAGATGCTGCCGCTCCCTTGAACGTAAATCAAGCAAAGCTGGTGGACTTTGCATAACATACCTAATTGTGGCTACCCCTTTGGGGTGTGACCTCAGTGTACAGAAAGGGCGAATTTACCAATTTTAAGGTATTGTTCGCCCTTTTCTATACCCCTACCTTTGCATCCACAAAACAATACTCTAAAAATCTTTAATGAAAAAATCATTACTACTACTTGCATTTGGTGCAACAAGTGCTCTAGCGCAAGGCCCGCAGAATCTAAGCGGGGTCGATGCTTTGGATTTTATTAACCCCTCGGACACTCTTCTGACCAGCGATGTGGTTGTCACTGGAACTCGCACCGAGAAAAAACTATCCGATTCACCCGTGCTCACCACTCTTATCAAGGCAGAAGATCTACGCCGTGGAGGTGTGACAAATGCTCTGGATGCGCTGCTGGATCACGTTCCAGGGGTGGTTACTGAGGCTAATGCCATGGGTAATAACCTGAAAATTAGAGGACTTAATTCTCGCTACATCCTGTTTTTGATTGATGGTGAGAGAATGGTGTCTGAGGGTGCTGGTGGAAATATCAACCTCGATCAGATAGATATGGAGAGCATAGAACGCATAGAGGTCATCAATGGCGCTGCGTCGGCTCTGTATGGTTCGAATGCAGTTGGGGCGGTGATTAATTTTATCACCAAGCAATCTTCAACCTCCTTCTCTGCCGATGCAAAGGCTAGTTATGAGAGCTACAACACCCTCAAAACCAGAGTGGGGCTCTCTGCCAATAAAAATAAATTTTATATTGCAGCCAGCGGAATGTACAACCATTCGGATGGCTACAACATTGAGGATGGAGCGTATTCGGCACGTTATGACGATGCAGGAGCCGATCTAAAAGTGAAATACAAGGCTTCCGATAATCTTAGTGCGGGGGTCACTGGACGTTATTTCCGCCACGAGGTTTTCAATCCCGACAATGCGCTGATGTACACCCACCCCCTCTCACATAATGTTACTATGGGGGCTAATGTGGACTACAGCTCACCCAATAAAAAATATGCTCTCACTGCCAGTACAAACTTCACAAACTACTACGACATGGAGTTTGACGAGGATGAAAACCAAGCGAATCTTGACAACCGTGCTAGTTATCTGAGTACTCGCGTTTTAAATACTTTCACTCCAAATGAGCTCTGGGAGATAGTGGCAGGAGTGGAGCAAAACCACGAAGAGAGCTATTCTACGACTCTCTTTGGGGGGGCTGCCAAGACCGAGCTGCTGGACGATTATAACCTCTTCGCCCAAGCGCAGTTCGAGGCCTTCAAGAACTTCGATATCGTGGCTGGTGCACGCTACACCTACAACACGCGCTACAAATCGTCGCTCAATCCTAAGCTCTCTTTGATGTACCGCACAGGTAGTTTTACTTTCCGTGGCGGGATAGGGTCGGCTTTCCGCGCACCCTCGATCAAGGAACTCTACTATGATTTCTACCACTCTGGCGGAGGCGGTTTTATGGTCTATGGTAATCCCAATTTGAAGGCCGAGCGTGGTTTGTATAACTCTCTCTCGGGGGAGTACTCGCGAAATGGACTCTATGTATCGGTTTCGGGCTATATCAATAACATCGACGATAAGATAGATCAATACTCTGTTATCGAGGGTGGCGTAGAATCGAGATACTACACCAATATCTCTAGCGCAACGCTTCAAGGGGTGGATGTGAATGTGTCCTACAACCTACTGCGCACGGTGCTACTTAAGGGTAGCTATAGCTACTGCGATGCGGTGGACAACTCAACGGGTCTGCAACTATCGAGCAACGTAAAACACTCCTCGACCATCTCGGCAACGTGGAATGCTAAATTCGAGGACTTCCCCTTCTCGTTGCAACTCGCTGGGCGTTTGAGCTCGCCCAAACTCTATGAGTATGCCTACACCGATGAGTCGGGTGTGCAAGTCACCGAGCTGAGCCAATCCAAGGCCTATGATATATGGAAGGTGACCTTTGTTAAACCCCTGAAAATCAACAAACACCTGCTGGAGTTGACCCTGAAGTGTGATAACATCTTTGGTTTCGAGGATACTTCGTTCATTAATCCTGGGCGTACCTATATGGTGGGTCTGAGATATAAATTCAACTAAACAAAAACAAATAATAATAAAACAAAACACAGATGAAGACTAAAATTTTTGCCCTGCTGCTTGCAGCTGTATCACTCGTTGGATGTAAAAAAGATAACGAACCAGATCCCGACACTATCAACGAAACAAAAGTTCACCTTGACTACAATGCCAAGACTTGGTATTATTACTGCCTAGAGGAAAAGAAATTCGTAGGTAGTGGCACCTCAACAGACGATGCGGCTTGGTTTGCTCGCACGGATTGGGACTTTGCTATCAACGAATATGAGCTTCGCTCAAATTCGGGTACCTCGACCACCAAAGGAGCAATGGGCGGCGCGACTCGCACCTCGGCAACTACGCTTGCGGCTTTGAGCTCTATTCCTAGCGTGTTTACTGTGGACACTGAGCTAACTTCAACCAGCCACGGTGGGGCCACTACCACAACTAGCCGCTTGGTGTTCGACCCTACCTACACTTTGGAGGGTGTGATCGACTTCCAGAAAGATGCGGACGGTTCGGCAATGATGCCTCCAACCTATATTCAAGCTCCAGTGTATGTGTTCCGCACTGCCAATGGCACCGACCACTACAAAGTGCTATTCACTAAATACACAACCGACGTAACGGGTGATAACCCTGAGCCAGGTATCGTAGAGTTTACTTTCCTTAAAATGTAGCCACCTAAGAGCAAAACGAAAGGTTATAAATAGTTATGAGACAGAATAAAAAACGAATTATATTCTGTGCAGTAGCAGTGTTGGCAATAGTCATCGCTGCTTTGCTGTACGATACCCTAGTGAGTACAACTCGCATAGGTACGCTGAATTTTGCCGATTTTTCGGTAGAAAAATTTAGACGCTCCAACACCAACTCTTTTGTCGAAATCGAGAGCATTCCCCTGGGGGAGGTGGATAGATTGAGCGATTATGATATGGTGCTTGTGAGGGTGCACGGTTCCTCGATGAATGCAACCCACTTGGAGGCAATCGAAAAGGCAATAGAGGATGGTATCCCTGTGTTTTCGACCGAGAGCGATAATCCCAAAATCAACTCTCTCGAGGGCGTAGAACTTAAATATATTGCCACGCTTATGGAAAATGGCTCTGTGAAAAACAACCAGAGCATGTTTAACTATATCCGCAAGAACATAGACGGCAAAAAGTTCTTCAACGAGCCCTATGGTGAGCCTGTCATCGTGCCCGAGGATTATTATTTCCACCTAGGCGATGATAACTTCTTTGCCACCTTCGATGAATATCAAAAGTTCTATGAGGCTTCGGGAAAATACAAAGAAGGCGCACCACGAGTTGCGATGTTGGTTGGAAACGTGAATCTACAAAATTCCAACGAAGATCACCTAGCGGCGCTGATTAATTCCCTAGAGGAGAAAGGATTGAATGTCTATCCCATAAGCTCATTTGGAATGAAAAAGCTCTCTATGGTCAAAGCCATAGAGCCCAATATAATCATTAATAATCCTCATGGTCGTTTGGTGATGGGAGGTGCAGAGGCGGGCGAAAAACTACTCGAGAGCTTGAACGTACCCATTTTGGCTCCTGTGACTGTGAGCGAACTCTACCATAGATGGCTCAAGAGTCGCCAAGGAATGGAGCAGGGGGGCTTGACCTCTATGAGCGTTGTGCTGCCTGAGTTGGATGGGGCTATTGCACCCTTTGCGGTGGCTGCACAGTTCGAACGCGATGGTTATAATATCTTCGATGAGATACCAGTGCACACCAATAAATTCACTTCGCTTGCCAAGAATTTCACCGAACTTCAAACCAAAGAGAACAAAGACAAAAAACTTGCCATCTACTACTACAAGGGCACTGGCAAGGGATCGGTGGGAGCTGCCGATTTGGAGGGCGTACAATCGCTCTACAACACCCTGAAGCTACTTAAAGACAATGGTTACAATGTCGAGGGATTGCCCTCTTCGGCTGCGGAGCTAGAGGCTATGATACAAAAACAGGGATCGGTGCTAGGCGCCTATGCTTTGGGGGCGTATGATGAGTTTATCAAAAACGGTAATCCCGAGCTAGTGAGCACCGAGGATTTCGGGGCGTGGGCAAGTAAATCACTACCAGCGGAGCTTGTGGAGAATATGAAAGCTCAGTATGGCGAAGCTCCAGGTGATTATATGTCACACCAGGCGGATGGCAAGAAGTACATAGCCGTGGCTCGCATAGAGTTTGGCAATGTGGCAATTCTGCCTCAGCCCATGGCAGCCGCGGGTGAGGATGTTGAGGCGATTACCCACGGAGTCGAGGGTGCGCCTGCCTATCCTTATGTTGCGTCTTATCTTTGGACACGCCATGGTTTCGGTGCGGATGCGATGATACACTTTGGAACCCACGGCTCGCTGGAGTTTATCCCTGGCAAGCAGCTGGCCCTGTCGGACTATGACTGGACGGATGCACTAGTGGGCGACATGCCTCACTTTTATATCTACACTATCAACAATATAGGCGAGGGCATCATTGCCAAGCGCCGTAGTTATGCAACCCTTATCGACCACCTCACAGCGCCCTTTATGCAGGGTGAGTTGTATGGCGATCTTGAGAAACTAAAAAGCCGTGTGCATAGTTTCGAACACTTGGAAGAGGGCGAGGTGAAAAACGAGTACCGCAAGACTATCACTTCTCTAGCCAAGGCGCAGAATATGTGTGCAGCCCTAGGGATAGATTCGACAGTGGTCTTTGACGACGAGGACATCGAGAAAGTGCACATGTATCTCGAGGAGATAGATGGCGCGAAAGTGACCGATGGGCTTTATACCCTTGGTGAGCAATACACCACCCAAGAAGCAATCAACACCATACAGTTGATGATGATAGACGCTGTGCGCTATTCTCTTGCGACCATGGATGTTGCCAAGGGCAAGATTGAGCCCAAGAAGTTGGATAATATCCAGTTCATCTCACACAATTATTCACTTGACGCCAACCGCATAATCTACCGTGCCCTATTTAGGAATGAGAACCCTCAGGAGATATTCTCTTCGGTGGTCGCAGGCGAAGATGCTCAGTTGCTAGCCAAGGCCGATGCTGCTGATGCCGCCAAGGCTAAGGCGCGCGCAGAGATGATGCGAGCGATGATGGCTTCCTCGGAGGCAGATGCCAAAGTGCAAAAATTCTTCAATGAAAAGGGCGAGCTCATAGGTGACGATGGAGAGCCAATTCAAAAAAAGAGTGGCGGCCACCCTGCGTGGATACCCAAGGGCGATGGCCCTATGCCAGATCATGCTAAGAAAACAAAAGAAGATAATAAAAAAGAGCCATCGAAGGACACAACCAAGCGCCCCTCGATGATGGAGAGTATGGCGCAGGCAAAACCTCAAGGCGAGAACACTGACTTTGATCCACAGGCGGAATTGTTGGGAGCTATGAGAAATCTTCGCTCCACTATCGCTATGATAAAAACCAAGTACGAGGAGCTATCCTCGAGCACCACAGCCGAACAAGCGGCACTGCTTAATGCACTCAGTGGTGGTTATATCCTACCATCTTCGGCTGGCGATCCTATTGTTAACCCTAATGCCATCCAAACGGGGCGCAATTTCTATTCGATTAACCCCGAGACTACCCCCACTGCCGAGGCATGGAAGGTGGGCAAACGCCTCGCGGATAACCTTTTGGAGCAGGAAATGGCGGTAAATGGAAAATATCCCGAGAAGGTGAGTTTCACGCTGTGGAGCACAGATTTCATCTCGAGCGAGGGGGCAACCGTTGGGCAAATCCTATGGATGTTGGGTGTGGAACCCCTGCGCGATGGTTTTGGTTATATACGCTCGCTGCGTTTGGTGCCTATTGAAGAGCTGGGACGTCCACGCGTGGATGTTGTGGTTCAGACCTCGGGCCAGCTGCGTGACATAGCAGCCTCGCGCCTAAAACTCATCAACGATGCCATTGCAATGGCAGGTGAGGCAAACGATGGAGACATGGTGAACTTTGTGAGCAAGGGTCTGAGTGATGCCGAGGCTCGTTTGCTAGAAAAAGGATTCTCGCCCGTGGATGCTCGCCGCTACTCTCGCGAACGTATCTTTGGCGGTGCGGGTGGCAACTACGGCACAGGCATTATGGGCATGGTTGAGGATAGCGAAAACTGGGAAAGTCAAGGCGAGATAGCCCAACGCTATATCCAGAACATGGGTGCTATCTACTCCTCTAACGGAGGCGAACAGTGGGGCGAAATGCGTGAGGGAGTATTCGAGGCGGCTCTGTTGAATACCTCAGTGGTAGTTCAGCCTCGCTCGTCCAACACATGGGGGCCTTTGAGCTTGGATCACGTCTATGAGTTTATGGGCGGGCTTTCAGCTGCCGTACAAGAGGTGACGGGCAATGACCCCACGGCCTACTTCAACGACTTCCGCAATACCAACCGCGCTAAAGTTCAGGGGCTCAAAGAGGCAATAGGTGTTGAGACCAACTCCACTATCTTTAACCCTAAGTACATAAGCGAAAAATTCAATGGTGAGGCAAGTTCCTATGCAGGCTTTGCCGAGACTGTGCGCAACACCTTTGGCTGGAACGCTCTAAAGCCTTCGGCTATCGACCAGCACATTTGGAACCAGTACCACGAGGTCTATGTGCGCGATAAGTATAATCTAGCAGTAGAGGATAAATTCTCAGACAAAAACCCTTATGCTCTCCAAGAGCTAACGGCGGTGATGATGGAATCGGCTCGCAAGGGCATGTGGAAGGCAAGCCCCGAGCAGCTCTCAGAGCTAGCCAACATGCACACCAAGATGGTCGTGGAGCACGAGGCTGGATGTAGCGGTTTCATTTGCGACAATGCTGCCTTGCGAGAATTTATTGCTCAAAACGCCCCCGAGAGTGCCACAGAGTACAAGGAGGCTATTTCAGATGCGCGCGAAGTACAGCTCGATGATGAGCAAGCCCAGCAAAGCATGGTGCTCGAAAAACAGCAACAAGAGCAACAAAAGACTTCTTCGGCACGCCCCGATAACGAGAAATCAGATTTCACGACCCTCTATATTATCCTAGGATTGCTCCTTCTGCTAGTGGGTTGGGTGGTGTATCGCAAGAAAACCAGATAAGGGATGGAGACTATAATTCAACTGATATTCTCTATAGCCCTGCTTAAGTTTTGCCTGAAGGCTGCCCTCAGTGGCAAGGTGATGGTGATTTGCATTTATGGGCTATTGCTCGCGGGGGTGTCCTTTGCGCTCTACCCCATGGTGATCAACCAGCCCCTGACCATACTGAGCGATCTTTTGAGTAGCACCGTGGTGGTTGAGAATATGGCGCTGCTGACCACTGCCGAGTCGGTGGTGGGGGTGTTTATCTCTATCCACCTGCTGGATAACTACTTCCTGCCCAAAGCAAAACGAACTCGCGGAGCGTGGCTACTGAAAATCATCCCTGGGGTGATCGTATTCTTCGCAGTGGCGTACTTCGAGCTACTGTTTTTTAAATTCCGTGTGGGGGGCGACTTTCTCTTCACCGCTCTGATGTACTCAGGGGTGCTGGGAGTAGGGGTGGTTGCACTGGCTTTGCTGCTGCGCTATGTGCTCGATGGTGAGAGTCTCAAATTGGAGGTTAAACTCATTTTGAATCTCGCTATCTTGGTGCTGGGGTTGCTGGTGAGCTCCTCGGTGGCAGACTATAACATTTCCCGCGCACAAACCACCATAGAGTGGAAGGCTCTGGTGGCTATTGTTTTGGGGGCTGTGGCTCTTATTGCGCTGGGTGTGTGGCTACACAAAATTAATTTCAAACAAAAAATTTCAAACCTAATAAAATGGAACAAATAACTAACATTCTCTACTGGCTTTCTACGGGCTTGATGATACCCGTAACCCTTTTTCTTATACTCTACTTCCTGCGTGCAGTGATACTCATAGGGGGCTTCTATGGGGCCTATATATCGCGCACCAAGACCAATGTGCGGATACACAAAGAACTTGATAGTGTGAGCACTGAGGAGTTTATGGCAAGCCTAGAGAGCTATGATCCAGCGAAATCGCCCCTAATGCAGGCACTCGCTAAAATCAAAACAGTTGATAATAATAACGCTATGATAGACAAAATAGTGGGCGATTATGAAGTGCTCTCAGACAAGGAAGTGGGTAAGTCTAAACTACTTGTAAAACTAGGACCCATGCTAGGTTTGATGGGCACACTGATACCCATGGGGCCAGCCTTGGTGGGTCTCGCCACGGGCGATATTAGCTCCATGGCAAGCAATATGCAGGTGGCATTTGCCACCACCGTAGTTGGTATTATCATAGGTGCCATAGGCTTTATCACCCTGCAAGTCAAGCAACGTTGGGTGGCAGAGGATATGAATATTCTTGACTATGTAAGCGAAACACTTAAAAAATAATTCCCATGGCACGAAAAAGACGACTTATAAAAGATGGTGAGGATCACGATCCGCTATCAGTGCTCACGAACCTGTTTGATGTGGCTATGGTTTTTGCAGTGGCGCTAATGGTGGCGTTGGTAACGAGATTTGATATGACAGAGATGTTCTCGCAGGAAGACTTCACGATGGTTAAAAACCCAGGTACAGAGCAGATGGAGATAATCACCAAAAAAGGTGATAAAATTGAAAAATATACCCCTTCTGACGAAACTGAGCAATCCAGCGGCTCGCGTGGCAAACGAGTGGGCACGGCCTATGAGCTGGAGGGCGGAGAGATTATCTACGTACCTGAGTAGATTACTCGTTTAGACCAACAAAAAAAATCACGCCTCGCACAGTTAAGTGCAGCGTGATTTTTTGTTGAGGCTTATCACCTTTTGTGGTATTTTATTTTTTTGGAAGGTATGCTCCTATGTATTTAAGG